>NZ_JBVHXY010000054.1:3409-49837 GCF_055569215.1 Kitasatospora sp. NPDC029312
CCAGGCTTTTCCTCCCCGCCCCCAACACACCACCCGCCACCCCCACCCACCCCCCACCCCCCCCCCCCCCGCGCCCCCCCCCCCCCTCCCCCCCCCCCCCCCCCCCCCCCCCGAGCCAGCCGATGGTGGTGTACTCCAGGAGCAGCCTTTGCCCGCGTGCGCTGTCCTCCGGTTCCCTTCTCTGGCCACGGCGGCGGGCGACTCCCGCGTCCGGTCCGGGACGTCGACCCACGTCAGTCCGCTTCGGCCTGGCGTTCGATGTCCTCGATGCCGCTCGGGCTGCCGGCCCGGACCCAGCGCAGGTAGAGGCCGCCGCCGATCAGGACGGTTGCGACGAGGGAGAGCATCGGCCAGCCGCGCAGTAGGTTCACCACCAGGGTGAAGGCGACGGCCGCGGCGGCGAGGGCATTGATCGCGGCGACCAGCGGCTTGCGCTCGGTGCTGGCGAAGCGGGTCATGGCGAGCAGGCCGACGAGGAAGCTGACGAAGACGGAGACGGCGTAGAACAGCACCAGTTCCTGTTCCTGGCCCGCTGCGGCGAGGATGATCACGGCGGCGGCCGCGAGGTAGACGACGACAGACCAGTACGGGGTGTGGTGCTTGTTTGTCCTGCCGAGCACGTGCGGCAGGACGCCCGGGTTGGCGGCCGTTCCGGCCAGGGCCTTCAGCAGGCCCGGTCCGGCCTGGAAGGAGGAGCTGGCGGCGGCGAGCAGGAGCAGGGAGCTGGTCAGCTGGAAGGCGCTGTAGAGCCAGCCGGGGCCGGCGGCGGCGTGGGCGATGTCGGCGATCTGGGTGGAGTCGGTGCCGGGCAGGCCGATGTGCAGCTTCACGGCGAGGGCGCGTCAGGGCGAGGGTCAGCCCGCCGACAATGACGACCAGCAGGGCGAGGGTGCCGCGTCCGAAGCGGCGGCGGTGGGTGTCGTCGAGCTGGCCGAGCTGGGCGATCGCGGTGGACGGAGCTTCCACGCCGGTCGCCAGCGCCATCGCGACCGGGAAGGCCATCACGACGGCGAGCGCGGCCGAGCGTCCCGGGTCGGTGTGGGCGGCGGCGGTTCCGGTGGCGTGCGGGGCGGCGAAGCCCAGGACGAGCACCGCGACGGCCACCACGACGAACACCGCGGTCATCGCGGCGAACAGCAGGCGGCCGCCGTGCCCGAACCAGGTCAGGCCCGCCACGACCACCAGCAGCACCAGGGCCAACGGAATCCGCACCGGGGCCAGGGCCGGGAACAGGGCGATCACCGCGCTGGCGGCGGCGGCGATGGAGATGCCGATCGTCAGGACGAAGTCGACGACCAGGGCACCGATCGGCAGGAACGTCCACCGAGGCCCGAACGCGCGCCCGGCGGCGGCCGCCCCGCCGCCCTTCGGAAAACGCCGCACCAGCTGCCAGTAGTTGGCGGTGACGACGACGACCAGGCCGACGACCAGGGCCATGGTCGGCAGCAGGAGCGCGAGGTCACCATGCAGGGCGTGCAGCGCGGCCTCGATCGCGTAGGCGACGGAGGACACGGGGTCCGCGATGACGGCGAACGCGAACGCGAAGAAGAGCACCGATCGGCGGGGCCCGCCACCGGCTATGGCGGGTGCGGGCGCGGTGGAGGTGGAAGTTGGCACGGCTGCAAGCCCCTTCGCAGGAGGGTACGGCGGATCACTGTGCCGACCAGACTTCCCGGCTCCGCACCGTGCAGCTGTACATGGGGAACGTGCGCCCGCTGTTCTACACCGACCGCCTGGACGACGGCGTCATGTTCCCCACCGAGCGAGGCGAGATGATCTCGGAACGCGCGGTGAACCAGCGGTTCCAGTACTGGCGTGAGTTGGGCAAACTGCCCGCCCAGCTCGGCCCGCACTGCACAAGGCACACGTACGTAACCAGGCTCATCGAGGCCGGCTACGACGGCTAGTTCGTCACCGACCAGGTCGGTCACTCGCACGCCGTGACCACCGCGATCTACACCGCGCTCAGCAACGACTTTAAGAACCTCAAGGTCCGCGAAAGCCTCGACGCGGCGGAGGAAGCGGCCCTGGCCCGTGCCTTCGCGATGGCCGACGCCGAGGCGGACATGGACGACGACTTCAGCGACCAGACGACACAACCCCGCTCCGGCGGTTCGAGGAGGACCCGGTGAAAGCAGTACCGCACGGCGACGAACCGCAGGCCAGGAGCGCCCTCGAAGCCCTCCAGCCCCGCTACGAGTGGCGGCTGCGCGAGCTGATGGCGCTTCGCCGGAACTGGTACACCACCACCAAGCTCGCACCGGAACTGAGGAAGTACGGCTTCGACCTGGACCGCAGCAACATCTACCGGCTGGTGAAGGCCGACCGCCCGCCCAAGATGCCCGTCGAGCTCATCCTGGCGCTCTGCAAGATCCTCAAGTGCACGTTCGAGGACCTCGTCGTCGAGATCGAGCCCGACGCCGCCGCCGCGGAACCCGCCGCGCGAGGGCCCCGGCCTGTGGTCCCGGACATGCCGCTGCTGTCCGGCGACTTTTTCGACGCCGAAGGCTGACGGACCGCCATGACCAAGACCGTCACCTGCCTCCAGTGCGGCCGGGATAAGGCCATCAGGAGCAGGGGCCTGTGCCACGCCTGCCACCGGGCGGCCGGCCCCAACGAGACCTGCTCCCTTTGCGCCCGGCCCGGAACCGTAGCCGAGCGCCGCGCCGGCCAGCCGGTCTGCCACCGGTGCTGGCAGCGCGAGCGTCGTAAGCCGCAGCTCTGCCACACCTGCGGGACAGGCCAGGATCGCCGTCAGGAAGACCCCCGCTGGCGCCGTCATCTGCACCGGCTGCCACCGCAAGACCCTGCCCCAAGAGCCCTGCTGGGCCTGCGGCAAGCTGGTCATCCCAGCCGCCCGCACCCCTGAGGGCCCCTGGTGCACGCGCTGCCGCCAGCACCACCTCGCCGAGCCGTGCTCGGGCTGCGGCCTCACCAAGCCGGTCGGCCTGCGACAGGACGACGGCAGCGCCGTCTGCCGAGCCTGCTACCAGCGCGTTCACCCCCGCCTGCTGCACACTTGCGTGGACTGTGGCGACCCCAGCCCGGCCAGCCGCATCAGCGCGGACGGACCGCTGTGCGAAAAGTGCGACGACCGCCGGGCGCCGATCGTCCTGTGCCCGCAGTGCGGCCGGACCAGAAAGGTCGGCATCCTCCGTACCGGCGTCTGCCGCGCCTGCGCCCGCCAGGCCACGCCACGCCACGCCACGCCATCCTTGCGTCAACTGCGGGCGCCTCCAACTCGCCGTCTACCGCGACGAGGACGGGCGGCCGTGGTGCGACGGCTGCCGGCGCGCGGACCAGGCACAGCCCTGCACCGGATGCGGACGCCGCGCCGTGGTCACCGCCCGCGACGAGCGCGGCCCCTGGTGCGGACGCTGCTGGGATAGCGTGCGACCCGGGCCGCTCTGTGGCGACTGCGGCACTGGCCCTCGGCCCCCGTGACGACCGGGGACGGGACACCGCGCTGCGTGCCGTGTTACTCCGCCGCCGTCGTGCCCTGCGCACGCTGCGCAACGCCGGCCCGGGCAGAGCGCCGCTGGCCGGAAGCACCCGTCTACCTCGCCTGCGTCGACGCGGTCCGTCTCACCCACGAGCAGTGCCACCGCTGCGGACAGCTCGGTGGAGTGTTCGGCCGCGAGGACGGCGGGCCGCTGTGTCCCGAGTGCGCCGGCGTCACCTTCTCCTACCGCTGCCCGACCTGCGCAGGGATGGGCCGCCTCCTCCAGGGGCAGTGCCTGCCCTGCCGGGGCTGACTCGTCCTCGCCGAGGCGTTCACCGACGCGGACGGACGCAGGTGCGAACGGCTCGCCCCGCTGGCGGAACTGCTGGAGAGGTACGACAACCTCTACTCGATGATCCTCTACCTGCGCCGGCCCGGCGGCCAGCTCATCCGCGACATGGTCAACGGAAGGCTCCCATGCACCCACGAAGCCCGCGACGCACTGCGCCAGACCACCTCCGTCCAGCAGCTGAGGGGCCTGCTCGTCCTGGCCGAGGTCCTCGAACCACGAGACGAGCAACTCGCCCAACTGAAAAGAGACTTCGCCCACGGCCTTGAAGAGTGCGCCACCACGGCGGACCGGGTGCCCCTCGCGCGCCAGCACGTCAGCCGCAGCGGCTTCACCCGCTTCCAGCGTGAGCACCTGCGTCGTCAGCTGAACGCCGCCCGGCTCTTCCTCGGCCACCTCCGCAGCCGCGGGCGCACGCTCGACAGCATCACACAGCACCTCATCGACCGGTGGCTCATCGCCAACCCGACCCTCCAGCACTACGCCCGGCCATTCCTCCTCTGGGCCGCGACCTGCGGCCTCGCACCCGCGGACGTCGCCATCGCCACCTCCAGCAGGCACGGCGAACGCGCCATCATGAATGACACCGACCGCGTGCTCACCGCGCTCAGGCTGGAAACCGACGAGAGCCTGCCGCTCGCGGACCGCGTCGCCGGCTGCCTCGTCCTGCAGTACGGCCAGAGCACCGACCGCATCGTCAACATCACCCTCGCCCAGGTCCACATCCACCCCGATGAACCCGGGGTCCTGGGCCTCCAGCTCGGCCGCGAAACACTCTGGCTCCGCCCGCGCCTATCAGCCCTACTCCAGCAACTCGTCCACGAACGCCGCCCTCTGTCCGCACCCCTCAAAGACCAGGAGACCCCCTATCTCTTCCCCGGCCTTCGTCCCTCCCGTCCGCTCAGCTCGAACACGCTGCAACGACGCCTCCAGCGCCTCGGTGTCCCCAGCGCTGGCAAGGCACGCAACGGTGCCTGGCTGGCACTCGTCGGCGCGGTCCACTGGAAGATGCTCGCCGACCTCCTGGGCGCCGCAGACGGCACCGCCCACCACTGGCACAAATGGAATGGAGGGGACCGAGCAAGCTACGTAGCCAGCCGCCTCCGAGCAGCACAAGCCCCAACGGGCCCAGAGTGAGCTGTTCCCGGCACCGCCCCGGGAACCGGCGAAGGCGACATCACGGATGTGTTTCAGCTGCGGATGCCGGGCGGACCAGACGAGCGTCGTAGGCGGCGATGTCGAGTTGGGCCCGGTCGCGGGCACCGAGTTTCATGAGCAGGCGTCCGACGTGGGTCTTGGCGGTGGACAGGGTGACGTGCAGGCGGGCGGCGATCTCGGTGTTCGATAGGCCGAGGCCGACCAGGGTCAGGACTTCCCGCTCCCGTTCAGTTGTCTCCACCAGCGCGGCGGAGGCCGACTGGGGGCTCCGGGGCGGCGGGTGAACTCCTCGATGAGGCGGCGGGTGACGCCCGGGGCGAGGAGGGCGTCGCTGGCCGCGATGACACGGATCGCGGCCAGCAGGTCGGTCGGCCGGGTGTTCTTGAGCAGGAAGCCGCTCGCGCCTGCGTGAAGGGCGGCGAAGACGTACTCGTCGATGTCGAAGGTCTCAGGATCAGCACTCTGACACCCGAGGCCGTCGGGTCGGCGGTGATCCGCCGGGTCGCCTCGATGCCGTCCAGGCCCGGCATCCTGATGTCCATCAAGACGACGTCGGGCCTCTCGCGTCGGGCGAGTTCGACAGCCGCCTTACCCGACTCGGCCTCGCCCACGGTCAGCGGGCCGTCCTCACCGCGCATACCGCGATCACCCCGTGTCAGTGCCAGCGATCACGAAACCCATGAGTACCGCTCACTGACCCACGCTCCTAGCAGGGCAGGACCGGCTGCCCGTGGGCCTATCTTCCGCACGATCTGCCGCCAAAGAGCGCTACGTACTTCGTCGGTCATGGCACTGGAGTAATTCTCTGTTCTATGCACAACATCCTTGCCAGTGAGATACGTTCACATCATCCGGCGGCCGCAGGGTCGGCTCGCCCTGCCACGGTCCGAGAGGCTCCAGGGGGATGCATGGCGTATCTGGTGGAATTGCCAGTCGGTGCGGCGGAGGGCTCGCTCGACGTCGTGAAGATCGAGATTGACCAGGCCGAGGACGGCCTGGTCAAGGTCGCCCGGCCGGGCCAGGTCGTAGCGCGCGCCACGCGCTCGCTGAGCGACATGTTGTCGGGGATCCGGCCGGTTGCCCAGAACTTCGTCGACGGCTTCCGCGACATGGCCCATGCCCCCGACGAGATCAGCGTGGAGTTCGGACTGTCGCTGTCCGCCGAAGCCGATGTGGTGATCTCCAGCACCTCGGCGGAGGCCAACTTCAAGGTCTCACTAACCTGGCACCGGACCCCACCCTCTGAGGACCACGCGACACCGTCCGCTTCATGACACCGGCAACGTCGACAGCTCCCGCGGGCGGCGGTCCACGAGCGCTGGACGCGGCGCTCCTCCGGATCCACGACAGCCACGGCAATCCGATCGGCGCGGGCTTTCTGGTCGCAGACGGGCTCGCCGTCACCTGCGCGCACGTGGTCTCCGCCGCACTCGGCACACCCGCGGACATGGCGCCGGCCGCCGGCTCCACCGTCCGCGTGGACCTGCCGTTGCTGCGCAGCTCACCCACCATCGAGGCGACCGTCGAGAGCTGGTTCCCGCCGCAAGGGTCCGGCGCCGGGGATGTGGCGGTCCTGCGGCTCGGCACCGCGCTGCCGGGCGCCGCGCCCATCCGGCTGATCGACGCGCAGGAGGTGTGGGACCATTCCGCTCGGGCTTTCGGCTTCCCCGTCGGGCGCCCGGGCGGTGTCTGGCACCGCGGAGAGCTGCGGGGCCGACAGGCCGACGGCTGGGTGCAGACCGACCTGGTGGGCGAGGGCTACCGGGTCTCCGGCGGGTTCAGCGGCAGCCCCGTGTGGGACGACGACCTCGTTGGTGTGGTCGGCATGATCGCGGTGGCCGAGTCCGGCGATCCGCCGGTGAGCTACCTGATACCCACGGACGGCCTGGTGTCCGCCTGGCCACAGCTGCGCGATCTCGCACTGCCGCCCTCGCCGTTCCGCGGCCTGCTGGCGTTCCAGGAGGCCGACACGGCGATCTTCCACGGCAGGGCAGCCGAAAGCGAGAAGGTCGCCTCACTGGTGGCACGCGAGCGGTGGACCACCGTCGTCGGGCCCTCCGGCTCGGGCAAGTCCTCGCTCGCGCTGGCCGGCGTGGTGCCGCGCCGACGGGCGGCCGGAGACCTGGCAGTGGTCGTGCGGCCCGCATCCGGCAGCAGCCCGCTGGCCGCCTTCGCCGCGGCCCTGCTGCGACTGCTGGAACCGGATTTGTCCGGCACCGAGCGACTCGACAAGCTGAACACCCTGACCGGCGACCTGACCCGACCGGGGACGTTCGCGGACCTCACGGCGGAGCTGTTGGAGGTCCACGGGAGCACCCGACTCCTCGTCGTGGTCGACCAGTTGGAAGAGCTGCTGACGACCGCCGCGGCGGGTGGCGACGCGTTCGCCGACGTCCTGTTCAGCGACACGCTGCCGCCCGCCGTCCATGTGCTGACCACCCTCCGCGCCGATTTCCTGGAGTCGGCCCTCACACACCCCAGCCTCGGTCCCCTCCTCAACCGGAACCTCTACGCGCTCGGACCGATGGGCCCGGAACAGCTTCGCGAGGTCATCACCGCACCGGTGGACGCCATCCCGGGCGTGCGCTACCAGGCGGGCCTGGTCGAGCGGATCCTGCGGGACACCGACGCCGAGCCCGGCGTCCTTCCGCTGCTCGGCCTCAGCCTCGACCTGCTCTGGCGGCGGCAGAGCGGCGGCGAGCTGAGTCTGCTCGCGTACGAGGAACTCGGCGGCGTCGCGGGAGCGCTCGGCGACCACGCTGACCAGGTCTGGGAAGATCATGTGGGTCCGGAGGACGAGCCGGTGGCCCGTCGGCTGTTCACCCGGCTCATCCGGCTACCGGCGGGGACGGCGGCCGCGATCCGCAGGACCGCACTGCGTACCGAGCTCGACGAGGACGAGTGGCGGATCGCCCAGCGGCTCATCGCAACCCGGCTGCTGGTCGCCGGCAGCAGCGCCGAGGGTACCGAAACCGTGGAGCTGGCACACGACGCACTGATCAACAACTGGAACAGGCTCGCAACCTGGGTGTCAACCGACCGGAAGTTCCTCGTCTGGCGAGAGAGCCTGCGGCACGACCTGGAGCGCTGGCAGGCCGCGCAACGACCCCCGGAGTTGCTGCCGACCACTCTCGCGCTGGCCTCCGCAGAGGAATGGCTGGACGAGCGGGGCGCCGATCTGAGCGAGGCCGAGCGCGACTACCTGGCGCAGGGACGCGCGTACCACCGCTCGCGGAGACGATGGCGACGCATCCTCACCTCGGGGCTGGCGATCGTCATCACGGCGTCGCTGGTCTTCGGCGGGCTCTTCCTGAACGCCCAGCGGCAGAGCCGGGAACGGTCCGCGCTCGCCAACTCACGCGCCCTGACCCAGGCATCGCAGGACGAGGAGGGCTTCGACTCGGTCAAGTCGGTGATGCTGGCACTGGCGGCGTACCAGACCTCGCCGACCCGGGAAGCGCGCAATCAACTGCTGCGGCAGTACCTGACGTACTCCACCTCAGCCCGTAATCTGTCCGGTTTGCCGGGGACGGTCACGGAATTCCGGACCAGTGCGGACGGTAACGTGGTGATGGCCCGTTCCGGCCTCGGCCGGGCCATGCTCTGGGTGCACGCTGCCACCGGCCGGGTGCGCGCCGAGTCGGTTCCCGTGGACGACTACGTCTTGCGCCCCCTGGTCTCTGCGGACGGCAAACGCGCCGGGTTCGAGGCCGAGGACGGTACCGTCGCCTGGTTCGACGTCGACGTGAACGCCGATGGACCCATCGGTCCGATCCACCGAATACCCCGGGCGGCGGAGTTCGTGAAGGACAAGTCCAGCGGGCTCGGGGCCGCCATGTCGGCGGACGGAAAGATCATCGCCGTCCAGGTGGAGGACATCCTGGTGTGGTGGAACCTGGCCGACGGCTCCATCGCGGGCCGGTCCCCCGTTCCCGACAACATCGACGGCAGGCTGTGGATCGGCCCGGACGACCGGACCCTGCTGGTGGGGACCATGGTGGCGGGCGACAACGGCCATGGTCTGGTCAGCGTCGACATGGCCACGGGCAAAGCCCGGACCGTGGTGACGGCGGTCGACGAGTACGTCCTCTCCGGAGACCGGACAGCAGTCGCGGTCTGCCGCAAGCTGGGTGAGGACCAGAGCGTCCTGAGCCTCCAACGCATCTCCGACGGCGCCGAGCAGGGACAACCGTACAGGGGTGGCTTCTGCGGGACGATGGCGGCCGACACGACGGGGCATCGCGTCGTATTCCCGCACGACAGCGGTGCCGTGGATGTGGTGGACCTGGACCGGGGTGCGCTCGCCTCCCGGGTCCGGGGACTGCCCGACACCGAATCACACCAGGGAGACCTGGTGTCGGCCGACGGCCGACTGTTTCTCGTCGGGAATGACAAGTCGACCATCAGCTACACCGAACTGTCCACCGGACCGGGCACGGAGGACGTCAGCGTCACCGCCCTCACCAACGACGGCAGCCAGATCGTCAGTGTCCTGGACGACGGATCGGCTCTGCTCCTGACGTCCAGCTCCGCGAAGGCCGATCGGGTGCTTGCGCAGGCGCCGCGCGCGAAGCCGTACTGGGTCGACGCCGACGAGCGCATCCAATTCAGCAAGGATGGTCAGCTCTTCGCCGACCGCGAGGGCGTCAACCTGATCTCCGTCCGTGAGGTCTCCACCCTGCGGGAGAGGACTCTGATCACCACCCCCATGCCGCCGCCCGCAGGGTCCAAGCCCGGGGCCGTCCAGTCCTACTTCGACAGCAGCGGGCACGTGGTGACCGTCTCCGGCACCCTGGTGCAGCAGTGGGACGCCACGACCGGCCGTCAGGTCGCACAGTTCGACGCCGAGGTGCTCCACCCCCGGAACGACGTCAACGGTGTACCCGACATCCTCATCGGCAGGTACCCGGCGGACAACCAGGTCGCTGTGCTGCTCGGGGGCGATCCCGTCATCCGAGTGGTCGACGTCACCACCGGCCGGACCACCACCACCACCGTCCAGGTCCCCGACGACACCATCGCCTTCCAGTTCGACCCGAGCGGACGCTACTTCGCGCTGCTCCGGCACGGATCAGTGGTCGAGCTGTGGCGGCGCGATCCGCTACGCAAGGAGATCGGCCCGCTCCGCAGCCTCGCCGAGGACTCCAACACCCGATGGTGGTCCAGCTTCATCGACGGCGACGGGCACTATCTGATCGCGGCCAACAACACCATCCGGATCTATCAGGTCGGTAAGGACGCGTACGTCGACTCCTACGATTTCGGCCATCCGCGCCACCGCATCACGGATAGCCCGTACTCCTTCGCGGACGTCTCCGGAAACGGCAGGACCGTGATCTACATCGAGAGTGAGATCGGCGGCCCGCTCACCCTCGACCCGACGCTCTGGCAACGCGAGCTGTGTGACATCATCGGTCACCGCACGTTCACCCCGGAGGAGCGAGCGGGCCTGCCGGTGACCCTGCCTGCGAGGCCGATCTGCTAGCCATCCGAGCGCAGCAAGCCGGGCCTCGGTTCGGAGCTTCGAGATCATCCCATGGCGACTGGGGACCCAGGTAAAGACCTTCCAACCTGCGCACATCGGACACCCAGTCAACGTGCGACGCGCTGCTGACCAGCCTTGGTCACTCAACGTGTTCTCTCGAGCGCCATTCGACAGAATCGAGTATTGCTCGCCGCCAGCACCCCACGACCGCTCGGTGAGGAGGCGATCGATCAGCGTCCCTGACGCCGTCACCGGACGAGCGACACCGAGGACCGTTTTCGCGCATGGCGGTGGCGTTCGGGAGGCGGGCGGTGCTCCCGGCGTTATGGGCGTCGCTCCCGTCACGGAGCCTGTCCCGCGCGGAGCTCGTGTGGGGCGGAATCCGATCGATGTCCGGGTCGTCTAGGAGCCGGTGGTGGGATCACCGGCAGGTAATCGACGGGATTCTGCACCGGGTGCGGACCGGTGTGCAGTGGCGTGACCTTCCCGAGCGGTTCGGGCCGTGGAAGACGGTCTACGAGCGTCACCGGCTGTGGTCGGCCGATGGGACCTGGGAACGGCTGCTCCAGCAGGTGCAGGCGGAAGCGGACGCGGTCGGCGAGATCGACTGGGACGTCTCGGTCGACTCGACGATCGTGCGGGCCCACCAGCATGCGGCCGGTGCCCGCGCGGACCCGCCGCCGGCGGTGGCCTCAAAGGGGGCTGGGCCGCAAGAACACCAGGGCGAGACGCCGTAGCAGAGCCTCGTCGCCCGCCCGGCGCGGGCGGCAGCGGCAGGATCCTCGGCGTGGCCCGGATCCCAGGCGGAGGGTAGGAAGAGTCTCCAGTCGAGCGGGCAGGACGCCCGGTCGGTCACCGCGTGGACACTCACCCCGATCTGGCAGTTCGCGACCTTGCCGAGGGTGCCGGAGTATTGGCGGGCGACCCCGGGCGAGGCGCTGCCGTCCTTGGGGAAGCCGGTGTCGTCGATCACCCAGGCCCGCGGCGCCAGCGTCTGCACGGCCCGGAAGGCGATGCGGGCACGGACCTCGGCCAGAGGCCAGGTCGAGGTAGTGATGAACTGCTGCAGGCGCTGGTGGTCGATGGCCAGGCGCTCGGCCATCGGCTGCATTGACTTACGCCGCCCGTCCAGCAACAGGCCACGCAGGTAGGTAAGGCCCTTGTCCTGCTGATCCGAGCGTCGCAGCGGAGCGAACACCTCCGCTGCAAACGCCTCCAACTCATCACGTAACACTGACAGTTCGTCCGGAGTCACGCCGACAGCGAACCGCCGAACACCCGATCTGCCCAGACCCCGCGCAACACGTAACAAAGCACTACTAGTGCCGCATCAGACAACCCGTTGTTCGCCGCGGCCCAGGCACAACAGCTCCTGGCTCAACCGCATCGAGGCCCAGTTCGCCGCGCTGCGCTACTTCATCCTCGACGGCACCGACCACGCCAGCCACAAGGAGCAGGGCAGCATGATTCGCCGCTACATCATCTGGTGAAACCGCCACGCCGACGACCAGCGCCTACGCGCGGTCGTCGACCGGGCCAACACTGCCTGATCCGACGCTACACGCCGGTAGTGCCATCGACGCGTTCCCGGACCAGGTCGGCGTGGCCGTTGTGGCGGGCGTACTCCTCGATCATATGGACGTAGATCCAGCGAAGGCTGACATCCTGCTCCATGAAGCGTCCCGTATCGGTCAGAGCACGCTCGGCACAGTTCTCACGGGCGCGGGCGATCTCCGCGTGCCAGGTGGCGAGGGCGTCGCTCAGGGTGGCGCCCTCAGCCACATCGAAACCACCGTCGGGACCATCCGGGTCGGCCTGCGGGTCGTAGATAGGCGGAGCCTGTTCACCGGCGAACACGCGACGGAACCAATTCCGCTCAACCTCCGCCATGTGCTGGACCAGGCCGGTCAACGTGAAGCCGGACGGCGGCACGGACGCCGCGGCGGCCTGCTCATCGTCCAGCCCCTCGCACTTCAGGGCCAGTGTGGTGCGGTGAAAGTCAAGCCAGCTTTCAAGCGTCGTGCGCTCGTCGGCGTTCAGGGGCGGCATAGGGCGATCGATGGCACTCATCGGTTGATTATCGCCAGTATCCGGCCGTCGACAGGCGGGGCCTCACTACAGGGCGAACACCGCCTGATGCGGCACTAGGACTTGTCCGGCCGATCATGTGCGGAGCCAGATGATGAGGGCTGCGGCGGTGACCGTGCCGAGGTAGACGTAGCCGCGTTTGTCGTATCTGGTGGCCACCGCTCTGGCGTGCTTGAGCTTGTTGATGGCCCGTTCGACGGTGTTCCGTTTCTTGTACCGCTCCTCGTCGTCTTCGTCCAACTGCAGCACTGCGGCCGCGCCTCCCACCCGAGCCTGCTCGACGGGCAGGCGCTCGTAGCCCCCTCCGCGTTCGCACCTGCCGGCCAGGCCATCACCCGAAGTAGCGCAGCCAGAGGTAGAGGGCGGAGATGGCGATGGTGACGACGGTCACGGGGATGCCGTAGCGGGTGAACGTCCAGAAGCTGATCGACTGGCGGTTGCGTTCGGCGATGCCGAGGACGACGACGTTGGCGGAGGCGCCGATGGCGGTGGCATTGCCGCCGAGGTCGGCACCGAGGGCGAGGGCCCACCACAGGACGTGGCCGTGGGTGTCGCCGACGGAGTGGACGAGGTCGGCGGTGATGGGCGCCATGGTGGCGACGTAGGGGATGTTGTCGACGATCGCCGACAGCAGGCCGGAAGCCCAGAGCAACAGCATGGACGCGCCGAGCGGCGCGCCGCCGGTGGCGTCGGCCAGGAAGTGGGAGACCTCTCCGATGACGCCGGTCTGGATCAGCGCGCCCACCATGATGAACAGTCCGGCGAAGAACGCGAGCGTCGGCCACTCGACCTCCTCGAGGACGTCCTTGACCTCGACCTTGGATATCGCGACCAGCAGGCCGGCCCCGAGCAGGGCGACCACCGAGGGCGCGTAGTGGACGACGGGGTGCAGGACGAACCCCGCGATCACCAGGGCGAGCACCACGAGCCCCTGCGTGAGTAGGCGCGGCTGTCGGATCGCCTCGCGCTCGTTGAGCGCCATCACCTCGGCGGCGCGGTCCTCGTCGTAGACGAAGAACCGGCGGAACAGGAAGCGGCACATCAGGACCAGCACGCCGGTCAGCACGAGGGCGAGCGGGGCCAGGTGGACCAGGAAGTCGTTGAAGGACAGGCCCGCGCGGCTGGCGACGATGATGTTCGGCGGGTCGCCGACCAGCGTCGCGATGCCGCCGATGTTGGAGGCGAACACCTCGGCGATCAGGAACGGCGCGGCCGGCAGGCGCAGCCGGTCGCACACCAGCAGGGTCACCGGGGCGACCAGGAGGACCGTGGTGACGTTGTCCAGGAGGGCGGATGCCACGGCGGTGATCACGACGAGCATGGCCATGACGCGAAACGGCTTGGCGCGGGCGCGTTTGACCGACCAGATCGCCAGGTACTCGAACACGCCGGTGCGCCGCAGCACGCCGACGATCATCATCATGCCCGCGAGCAGGAAGATGACGTTCCAGTCGATCCCGGAGTCGGTGGAGAAGAACGCGGATTCGTCGTTGGTCGCCCTGATCGCGAGCATCGCGCCGGCGCCGCCGAGGGCGGCGGCGACCCGGTGGACCCACTCGGTGATGATCAGGACGTAGGCGGCGGCGAAGACCGCCAGCGACGCCCAGGCTTGCCAGTTGTTCACGTGTTTCCCAGGAGTCGGTGGAGCAGGTGCGAGGCGGTGATCACACCGAGCAGCCGCCCGCCGTCGCCGCCCCGCTGTCCGGCGGGTCGGTGTCCGGCGGGTCGGTGTCCGGCGGGTCGGTGTCCGGCGGGTCGGTGTCCGGCGGGTCGTTCGACCACCGCGACGAGCGGGCTGCGGGTGCCCGCCATGAGGGCGGCGATCTCGACGGCCGTGTCGTCCGCGTCCGCCACCGCCGGCGCGGGGGCGTCCTTGGGCAGGCAGGCGCGCACCTTGACGCCGACCAGTGCCTCGCAGAGCCGGTCCGCGTGTGCCTCGTCGATGACCGCCGCCAGTGCCGGGTCCTCCACCACATAGCCGGGCACGATCAGCCGTACCAGCTGGGAGGCCGGCAGCAGGGCGCGCGGCGCTCCCGCCCCGTCGACGACCAGGACTCCGGGCAGGCGGTGCTCGGCCAGCAGCCGCGCCGCGTCCAGCGCCTGGTCGTCCAGGGAGACGGTCGGGAAGGGCTCGGCGAGGTCACGTGCGCGCATCGGGGTGCTCCTTGGCCGGGGTGTCGGCGCTCGCCTGCGCCGGTATGGCGCCGAGGAATGCGGCGCCGGTGCTGGCGCTGTCGTCCCCATCCTGGGGGCTCTGCGGCCCGGCTGGTTCCTCGACGTCGAACAGCCGGGCCACCGGCACGTCCGAGCTGGAGTGCACGGCGATGGAGACCGCGATGCACACCGCGATCAGCGTGTAGGCCTGCCCGCCCTCGGGGATGCCGGCCTGCAGGACGAGCAGCCCGTAGACGACGGAGGCGAAGCCCTTGGGGCCGAACCAGGCCGCGACCAGTTGTTCGCGCCGGTCGATGCGGGAGCGGATCAGCGAGATCAGCAGCGAGGCCGGGCGGATCAGCAGGATGGCCAGTGCCACCCCGACGTAGCCGCCGATCGAGAGGCCGCCGAACAGTTTCGGGGTGAGCAGGGCGCCGAAGACCAGGAGCGCGGCGAACTTGCTCAGCTCTGACAGTGCCTCGCCCAGCGGCTCGAAGGCCCGCTGCGACTGCGGGGAGACCGAGGCCAGCACCGCACCTGCGGAGAACGCCGCGAGGTAGGGGTTGGCGTGAGTCAGGTGACAGGCGGCGTAGAGGATCACTCCGGTCGCCAGTGGCAGCAGCGGCTGCAGCTTCCCCTCCGCGCCCAGGATGGGAACCCGCACCAGGGCGTGGACCAGGAGCGGCAGCGAGACACCGAGGGCCAGGCCCGCGACCAGTTCGAGGCCGATCGTGGGAAGCGACGCCTCGAAGTTCGGGGAGGTCGGCCCGGCAGCGGCGATCAGCACCAGCACCACCGGCAGGGCCAGGCCGTCGTTGAGACCGGACTCGACGTTCAGCAGCTGGCGCAGCCTCGCGGGGACTTCATTGCGACCGACGATCGCGGAAGCGAACACGGCGTCGGTCGGTGCCAGTACCGCGCCGACCAGGAACGACGTCGTCCAGTCCAGCCCCACGAGGAAGTGGGTGACCAGCGCCATGCCGACGAACGCTAGCGGCATGCCCAGCCCGAGGGCCCGCGCCGGGTTGCGCCAGGCCGCTCGCAGCGAGGGGAAGGCCAGGTGCATGCCATCGCTGAACAGGACCGTGAACAACGCCAGGTCCGCTGTCGCCTCGACGATCGGGCTGTCCGGCGTGACGTGGATCAGACCGAGAAACCCGTCGCTGACCAGCGCACCCGCCGCCAGGAACAGCAACGACGTGGAGAGAACGGAACGGGCCGCCAGGCCCGACAGAAGGACCGCGACAAGCAACGCGGCACCGAAAACGGCAACGAGCACCACAGGAGTCACCCCCGGATCGACGAAGAGAACTGTCCCCTTGTTCGCCGACCAGGCTTCCCGGCACACCGCCCATGACTTTATCTGACTTTTACGCTTCTCTGATAGCGCTTTAACGGCCAGCCGACGGAAGTCATCCGTCGCATTCCCGTCTCGACGGCCCGGAACGGCCGGCGTCCCTTCGCGATCGACCGGGGCATTGCACCAGGGCGCTCAACCGTCCCCGGGCTCTCCGTCGTCCCGGTGCCGCAAGAGGAGCATGGCTGCGTCGTCGCACTGGGGATCAGGAACCCCGGCTGCCGTGCTGGAGGGCCGTGAGGACGGCCCGGCCGATCCGCAACAGGAGAGCTCGCAGGGCGCCCGCCACCACCGCGACCGCTCCGCCGGCAAGGAGAAGCATGGCCACGAACAGGCTGGTGCGTGCCACCATCCAGGCCCCGATGGCAACGCCCCGTAGGTAGGATCCGGTCAACGTTCCCCCACATCCGGAGCCCGGTGAGGCCGGGTCGACCACTCCGCTCGCGAACCTGGCTACCACGGCGAGCACCGTGAGGCCCGACGCGGCCAGAACCAGCTTCCGCAGTGCGGGATTGCGCTTCAGCAATTCGGCCATACCGCTCGGTTCCCTCGGGCGACACAGCGGACCGTTCCGATCCGCGCTCCACACAACCGCGGACCTTCCCGCACCGGTCTTCGCGCATCGCCGGCGGTGTGATCCATTCCCAGCCCGGCCACGCGCCCCGAGGGGCCGGCTCACGCCTGTTCCTCTTCCGCTTCGGCGGCGAGCCGTTCCGCGAGAGCCGCCGTTCGGGCTCCGAGGTCCCGCAGGGCGTCGAGAACGCCGAGCATGGCCTGGGCGTCGCCGTCGGTCACGCGCGCCCGCTGCATGCTGCGGATGAATTCCAACCGGTCGCAGTCGATCGCGCCGCCGGGCCCATCGCCGCCGGACTGTTCCTGCCCTGCAGGATCCGGACGCCGGGAAGGGTCCCCTGACACCTGGACATCCACCTCCGCTCGCCCCACCGGCCGCCGTGGGCGCCGATCCCGCTGTGCGCCGTCGGTCGGCGAGCGGACGTCGGCTTCACGGGCGGCCGGGGAAGGGGACTACGGACCCTCCCCGGCCGCCCGTCCGGACCTGCCCGGCATGGCGCGACCACCACGCCGCTCCTCCGGCGCGCGCAGGCTCCGGTCGCCGAGGAGCCGGCCGCCACGCGAACGCGAGGAGGCTTCGGCAACCGGTCGGAGTACCGGCACACCCTTTGCATTCTGCAAAGAAAACTTGTGGGGCGCCAGCCCCGTGAGGGTGACGTCGGGACAGCGGCGAGGCGGCCGGGCGGAGACGGGAAGATCGATTGAACGTGTGCGCGGGCGCGCCTTGGAGGTAAAAAGGACACATGTCCGACGACCTCACCGTTCCTGCCTCCCGCGACCGGCCCTCCAGCCCGGCCGAGGAGGACCTGGTCACCGCCGTGCTCACCGCCTCCCGGGTCCTGGTGGCCATCTCCGCGCGCTCCCTGGGCGAGGTCGCCGAGGCGCTCACGCTGCCCCAGTTCAGGATGCTCGTCGCACTGCACTCGCGGGGGCCGATGAGCATGTCGCGCCTGGCCGAACTTCTGGCTGTCAACCCGTCGACGGCGATGCGGATGATCGAGCGGCTCGTCGCCTCCGGAGTCGTCGCCCGGGAGGTCAGCCCCGAGGACCGGCGCGAGGTGCGCATCGCCCTGACCGACGCGGGGGCACGGACCGTCGTCGACGCCACCGACCGACGGCGCGAGGAGATCTCCCGGATCGTCGCCGCCATGCCCGCGAAGCAGCGCACCGGACTCGTCCAGGCGCTGCGCGCCTTCGCCGAGGCGGGCGGTGAGCCGTCGGCGCCCGACCGGAACCCGGCGGATCTGCTCGGCTGGTAACGGCTCACCGCGCGCCGCCGTCGCGTCCCAGCAGCAGCCCCAGGCCTTCCCTCGTGGCGGCGACCACGACGAGATCGCCGTCTCCGAGGATTCTCGTGCCCGGCGGGGACCAGAGCAGCTCCGAACCGCTGTGGTAGGGATCGGCCAGGTCCGGGGCCCGCTCGGGCGGGGGCGCCACGTCCACCGCCAGAACCTGCCACCCGCCGGGGCGGCAGGCGTCGCGGACCGTCCGGTCGGCCAGCTGGGGATTTCCGGCGACCTCGACCGCGGCGATCAGCACCACCTCGCGGCCGACGCCGAGTGCGCCGATCACCTGACGGCCCATCATGGCCGACGCGAAGGACGGGGCGGCGAGGAAGGAGACGCTGCGGCTGCGGGTCTCGGCCCCGGGGTAGGAGTCCCGCAGGGCCCGGTAGATGTCGCCGGCGAAATCCTCGTCGAAAAGCCGCAGCACCACCCGGAGGCCCGGATGGCACTCCCGGCCGCAGAGCGCCGCCTCCAGGTTCGTGCTGTCATCGCTCGTCAACGCCATCAGGGCCGACGCCCGGTCGACCTTCGCCGCCTCCAGGACGTCGTCCTGGGTGACATCACCCAGGACGACGGGCACGCCGTAGGAGCGGGCCCGGGCGATGCCGAGGGCGCCCGGATCGCTCTCCACGCACACCACCGATACATCCATCTCCCACAGCCGCTCCAGCACGCGGCTGCCGACCCTGCCCAGGCCCACCAGCACGATGTGACCCGACAGGCCGCGCGGTGGCCGGCGCAACGCGGTGGCCGCCCGGAACGTTCCCAGGGCTTCCAGCACCATGGCGATCAGCAGCGGCATCAGCAGCATGCCGGCCACCGAAGCCAGGATCTGCAGGACCTTGCGCCCCGGCCCCCCGCTGTCAGCGGGATCCGCGATGCCCAGCACGTCGAGCGTGGTCAGCCACGCGGCCGAGAGCGGAGGCTGGCTGGCCACCGCCCAGGTCAGGCCCGCGAACACACCGGTCAGCGCGGCGAGTCCGGCCAGAGCCAAGCGCAACCGCGCCGAGAACAGACTCGGCCACGCCACGGCGAACAGCCCCGGCAGCCCGCGTCGGCGCACCGGACCCGGCACCCGGCCGAGCAGCTCCAGGACGACGCGCCCCTCCCCCTCTCCTAGCGTGGCGGGATCCGGCAGCAGCCCACCCTCCGGTTCCCCCGACGCCGCCCCTCTGGCCATCGCCACCGTCGCCACCTCCCGCCCCTGGGCGCTCTCGCCCGAGGCGAGCACCGACAGGCGCAGCAGACCGCCGTCGACGGGCACGACATGGCTGCGCCCGGCCACGGCCGCCGCTACCAGCGCCGGCGTCGCCGTGCCCGACGCCGACAGGACGGTCGTGGACGCCTCCAACGCCGCGGGCGACAGCTCCGGGTGCCGGGCGGCGACCGCCCGGTCCAGCAGTTGCTCGACCCGTAGCCCGAGCCGACGGTTGTAGATCCGCAGCACCAGCCGCAGCCGGGGGTTGACCCGCCTCGCCCGGAGCCCGGCGGCGTGGATGTTGGCCTGGTCGTCCCCGGAGGTGAGCGCCAGGGCCGCGGCCGACGCCACACCGACGGCACGCAGGGTCCCCTCGTCCAACTGCGTCGCCTCGACCGCCTCTACGGCGACCCGCTCGTCGGCCGCCAGAGCGGCGATCCGCGGACCGTGGTCGTCCTGGAAGGACGGCACCACGACCGTGACGCGCTGCCCGTACAGCGTGGCCAACTCGACGGCCAGCCGGTGAGCCAAGGCGTCACCACTGCACACGACCATGTGACCGGCCCGCGGGTCGGCGCTGCCGGTACGGCCACCAGCGGTCTGCTGCCGGTTACGGGGCAACGGCACGCCGCCGTCCGGCCTGTCAGTGAGAGGTAACGACATCATGCCAGTCTTCCTCGCCGAGCAGTTGCCCCTTCCCCCGCGAAGGTCATCGTTGACGAATCGTCACCGCGCCCCGTAAGCGCGCCGCGTCGGGCGGATCCGCCGGACGAGGACCCGTCCGGTCCCGCGTCTCGACGGTATCCGGGCACCCTTCAGCCGCGCTGCGGTGGTATCGACACGGCATGGTTCGGCTCCGCCTCGCCGGGCCGGCGCGAGGGAGCGGAACCCGTGGGTACCAGCGGACGGGCGTCGGACACCGCTTCCGAGGTCGTGGAAAAGATGTCGAAGGCCCGGCCGATCCCGCACCCGGCGAGCAGGCGGCCCGCGGGAACGGTTCGCGGCGGCGGCACTACCCTGAGCTCGCCCCCGCGCGAGGACAGGTGCCTGCGGGCGGCGGCCAGGACAGCGAACATGCCCGCTTCGCAGGAGTTCAGCCCGCCGAGGTCCACCACCAGATGGCGTTCCCCCCTGCCAGATGAACCGCAGCAGACGCTCGCGGGCCGCGTTCAGCACCGGCAGGTCGAGATCGCCGGCCACGTGCACGATCGTCCAGCCGTGTCTTTCACCGTATGTGACATTCGCTGCGGTCACGAAGGACCTTTCGTCTCAGCCGCCCCGGCCGGCGCGGCAAGGCGTCCGGCCGGGAGCGCGGTCCCGGCCGACCGTTCCAGGGCGGCACCGAAGATGGGATTGGGGCGGGCACGCTGGGGAGTTGCGAATTCCCGGCCGCACGGCCGCCCTTGAGCGGCCCCGCACCCCGTGGCGGGGATTGCACGGACGGGGCTCGCCCAGTCCCGTCAGCACGGGCCGGGCCGGAGGCGGCCCAGGCCGAACAGCACGACGAGGCCTTTGCATTATGCAAAGCATGCTCGCCCGTGGCCAGGACGAACCTCACTCGAATGCCTTAACCCGCGAAACAGGCACGGGGCCTCCATGTGCGCCGACACTTCGACCACACCTGCTCCACCGAACGCACTCCGAGCTCGCTACAGGCGCCCCGCTCGGCCCCTTCCCAACGGGTGACCGATCGCCCGATCGACGGATTCTCGGCCCGTCGGCGCGGGGAGCGCCAGCCACCGCCCTACTCTCTTGCATAGTGCAAAGAACTGGGAACGGGCGGGAGGCTGCCGCCCATGACGACGGAGTCGCGAGCCGATGAGATCTCTGAAGTACCGCTGTTGGTACCGGCCGGCCCTGATGTGCCTCGTTCTCGCATTGTGCAGGTCGGCGGCGTGTTCGCCGCCCCCGGACGGGGTGACTCCCGGATCGAGTGCCGCACCGGGCCCGACGCGCGCGGCAGCCATGACCGACCGAAGCCCATCGGCGACGCAGCCGATCGGAGCACGTCTGCCCGGAATGCCCGAACCACTGGACCCGAACGACCTCTATGCCGCCGACCGTCCCGGCCGACTCTCCGAGACCGTCAAGGGCTTCCCGTCACGCGTCTACGTTCCGAACACCGAATCCGACACCGTCAGCGTGATCGATCCGGCCACGTACCGGGTCATCGACACCCTGCACGTCGGCCGCCAGCCCCAGCACGTCGTGCCGTCGTGGGATCTGAAGACGCTCTGGGTCAACAACGATCTCGGTAACACCCTCACTCCCATCGACCCCGCCACCGGACAGCCGGGCGAACCGGTCGACGTCCACGACCCCTACAACCTCTACTTCACCCCTGACGGGCAGCACGCCGTGGTCATGGCCTCCGCCGACCGCCAACTCGTCTTCCGGGATCCCCACACCATGGGAGTCGTCAAGTCGGTCCCCGCCGACTGCGCGGGCGTCAACCACGCCGACTTCTCCCCGGACGGCCGCTACTTCATCGTCTCCTGCGAGTTCTCCGGCGAACTCCTCAAGGTCGACACCGCCGCCATGACCGTCCTCGCGAAGCAGAAGCTCCCCCAGAACGGATCCATGCCGCAGGACGTCAAGATCTCCCCCGACGGTCGGAGTTGGTACGTCGCGGACATGGTCGCCGGCGGCGTGTGGGCCCTGGACGGCGACGCCTTCACCACGCCCACCCTGATCGCCACCGGCCGGGGCGCACACGGCCTGTACGTCAGCCGGGACTCCAGGAGCCTCTACGTCTCCAACCGCGAGGAAGGCTCCATCTCGGTCCTGGACTTCGCCACCGGCCAGGTCACCGCCACCTGGCACCTACCCGCCGGCGGAAGCCCCGACATGGGCGGAGTCTCCGCCGACGGCAAGGTCCTGTGGCTCAGCGGCCGCTACGACTCCGCCGTTTACGCCATCTCCACCGACGACGGCCACCTCATCTCCAAGATCACGGTCGGCGCAGGCCCCCACGGCCTGTGCGTCTACCCCCAGCCCGGCCGCTACTCCCTCGGACACACCGGCATCTTCCGCTGAACCAGCCGGCCCCGAGCGGGCCGTGGCCGCAGAGCGCGCCCGCCCGCCGACTGTGGCCTTGTCCTTCCCGTCGACTTCCGGAGAACAACCCGATGACCGTCACCGCCCGCATCACCGTCGAGGGCATGAGCTGCGGCTGCTGCGAGAAAGCCATCAGCACCGGCCTGTTGGCCCTATCCGGTGTCACCCAGGTCACCACCGACGCACGGACGGGCCTCGTCACCGTGACCTCCATGCAGCCGCTCGACGACACCGAACTCCGCAACGCCGTCGAAGGCGCGGGCTTCGCCCTCGTGAACCGTTGCGGGTGACCCACACCGCACCGTGCTCCAGCGAATGGACGGCGTTCTCGTTGTGGAGCGGTGTCCGATCCGGCACACGGCGGCGGCCTTGCCCAGTCACCTGCCGTAGTGTCATGACGGCCAGGCAGCCCCTGACACCACGGCAGCCCGCGAGCCGCTGCCTGTGCGGTCTTCCGGCGGTCGGCACGTCGCGCGACCACGCGGCCTGCGGCACATGCTGGTGACGCCACCGCCCCTCGAAAAAACGCCGTACGCGGCCAGAGGGTCACTCCGGCCGCCGGAACCGGCAACCCTGGCCCGCCCATTGACGCCATGACCTGGGCATATGACCGACGGACCGCTGCGGATGAGTCGCGACTTACCTCTTGAGAATTTCCTTTGCCTTGTGCAAACTTTGCTCAATGCAAAGGGCTCCGAGGTCGGGCCGGGACCGCCGGCCCCGGAAAGGGGGGAGCACGGTGGTCATAGACAGGGGTGTGGACCTCGCCGAGTTCACGTGCACCGGCTGCGGCACGCGGTGGAGCCTGCAGTTCGAACTGCGCAGGTGCCAGTCGCCGAGCGGAGCGGTCCTGGAGTACTACCGTCTCGACCGGGCGTGGGTGATGCCGCCCTACGTGCCGGACGGCGCCCGGCGCTGCCCGGGTTGCGGCCGGCCCGCCGTCGGACACCTGCTGGCACGGTCGTTCACGACGCCCCCTTCGGGAACCGCCGTCACCCTCACCCAACAGAGGGGCCGCCGAAGCGGACGAGAAGTCGTGATGGCACCCGGCCCCAGCGCCAGCCCTCTGCGGTCCCGAACCCGCCGCCCCCTGACCCTCTTCGTCCTCCGCATGGTCGATCGGTACAAGACCCGCCCACGCGAATGGCCCTTCCTCCCGCCGCGCCGTGAAACCGCAGAGCCCCTGGCGGCGCCGGCCGTCGTGGGATGCCCGAGCCGTACGCAGTCTCCCAGGCCCGTCGCCCGCCCCGATTCACGCTTGCATCGCCGTCCCGGCAGCACCCGCCCTGCGAGGCGCCGGTCGGGCGACCCTTGCGACCCCATGAACAGCCGGCCACGGGGCGCTGTCGGACTCGCTCCCGCCGCAGCCGTCCGAGTCGCCCAGCGCGCTCCGAGGACCTCCCGCTGTCCGGGCAGCACGAAGCGAGCGCCGCGGGCTTGCGATCCGGGCCGGCGCCCCCCGCTGCCTTCCGCCCTGGAACTGTCGGGCGCTGGCGCCACAGAGGCGCCTGCACACCGGTTTCCGGTTCACGGGACCTGCGGGACGCTCCTGCTCCTCGGGGCGGGCGTCATGCGTGCCGTTCCTCGCCTCGCAGGTGCGACTCCGGAGGCGATCACGTGGTGTACGGCCATCGCGGCAGGCATCACCTCGGCCGCGCTCGCGGTCTTCCTGGCCAGCTTCGTCCGCTACCACCGGGCACGCGGCCCCCGCTCATCCGGGCTCCGGCCGTGACCGCTTCGATCGCACCGCACCGACGCCATGGAAACCAAGCGGCGTCCGTCAGGAAGACAGCCGGGTTCCGGGCACCGTCAGCGCGACGGGTTCCCTCGGCCGGGGCGGCTGGAGTGGGGCAGGCAGAGGAGGTGGCGCCTGCGCACGGTCGCGCAGTGGCGGGCGTTCCCGCAGCACGGCCGTTCCACCTGCGCTCGCGAGGAGGGTGGATGGCGCCGTGAGGCCGTACCGGACGTCAGACCCGCAAGTGGCATGACGGCCAGGAGCAGCAGCGACACGACCGCGACCGCGGCGACGCCGTCCGGCGCGAAGCTCCGTGGACGGACTTGTGCCGCGCCTGCGGCTTCCCGGTGTTTGTCCGAAACCGGCGAAGGCGGCGCGGTCGGCTCCTTGGTCATCGACATGTTCCTGGTTCCAGGGATCGTGGGCGGTCGGTGAGCGGTTGTCCGGCGAGGCCGGGCGGCCTGCTACGTTGCAGCGTGCACCGGCTGCGGCTGGGCCGCGTCCGGCTGAGCGGCGGGCTGGTCGAGGTCGATGCCGCGGCGGCGGAGCTTGGCGGTGTAGACGGTGTCGCGGGACAGCCTGCGGCTGGCGAGTTCGGCCAGCACGATGGCGGCCATCAGCGGCAGGATGATCGTGTACTCGCTGGTGAGCTCGAAGAGGATCACCACCGCGGTGATCGGTGCCCGGGCCGCGCCGGCGAACACCGCGCCCATCCCGACCAGCCCGTACGCGCCGACGGGGCCCGCCAGACCCGGGAGCAGGGCGTGCGCGCTCTGGCCGAAGGCGGATCCGAGCATCGCGCCGATGAACAGGCTCGGGGCGAACACCCCGCCCGAGCCGCCGATGCCGATTGTCAACGACGTGGCGAACATCTTGCCGATCAGGAGGAGCAGCAGGAACCCGATCGCGTACCCGCCGCCGACCGCGTGTTCCAGGACGGGGTAGCCGACGCCGTACATCTGCGGGAGGAGGAGCAGGACCCCGCCGAGCAGCAGTCCGCCGACGGCGGGCCGCAGCCACTCCGGGCCGCGCCACAGCGCGTCGCACGCGTCCTCGATCCGGTAGAGGACCTTGCTGAACACCACGCCGACCGCGCCGCCGAGCAGACCGAGGGCGGCGAACAGGGCGTACTGGGCGAGGTGGTCGACGTGGAAGGCCGGCAGTCGCAGGAAGGGGGTGTCGCCGAGCACCGAGCGGCCGATCACGCTGGCGGTGACGGAGGCGAGCACGAGGGCGCCGAAGCTCTCGGCGGCGAAGTCGAGCAGGATGAGCTCCATCGCGAAGACCACGCCGGCCAGCGGGGCGTTGAACGTCGCCGCGATGCCGCCAGCCGCTCCGCACGCCACCAGCAGGCGCAGCCGCTCGGCCGGGACCCGCAGGGCCGATCCGATCGAGGAGCCGAGCGCGGAGCCGATCTGGACGATCGGCCCTTCCCGGCCCACCGAGCCGCCGCCGCCGATCGTCAGTGCGGAGGCCAGCGCCTTCACCACCGCGACCTGCGGGGCGATCCGCCCCTGCCTGCGGGCGACTGCGTACATCACCTCGGGCACCCCGTGCCCGCGTGCCTCGCGTGCGAAGCGGTACACCAGCGGCCCGTACACCAGCGCGGACAGGACCGGCGCCGCCAGGACGAAGTACCGCCCGAGCCACGGGACGTACGGGTTGGCGGCATGGCTGGCCGCCGCGTAGTCGGCGTGGCCCGACAGCACGCGGGTGAAGGTCATCACCAGCCACCGGAAGACGACCGCTCCGCCGCCCGCGCCCGCGCCCACCACCACCGCCAGCAGCAGCAGACCCCGACGCGAGGACCACATGGCCCGCAGCCGGCCCGACGACGACAATTTTATTGCACTATGCAAAGACCTCATGAGGGCGATTGTAGGGTCATCACCCCAGACCGCACAGAAGCGCCCAGTCGGCGGACAACCACCGTCGGAGCGGGCACGTCAGCGCCCGGAGCGGGAGGCGCACGAGCACCGAACGCAGCACACACACCGGCGCACCGGGGCGCATGCCCCATGGCGGTGCGGAACGGCCGTGACGTCGGCCCCGGGTCAGGCCCGCTGATGTCCCGCCGTGTTCGACGCATGCGGTATTCGCCCGGCACAAGACGGTAAGGGCCTTCGCTCGCCGGCGAAGTCGAACGCGGCCAGTTCGGCCGATGTCCGACGCTCATCGAGGCGGACGCCCATCACCGCGTACAGGAAGAGCAACAGCGCCTTGACGGCGGTGTGCCACAGGTCCGTCGGGTGGCCGACCAACCAGGACGTGCCGGTCTCCGATCCCATCAGTCGACGGTCAGCTTCCGATGGTGGCGAGACCGATGATGCCGATCACGTAGATGACCAGGACAGCGATGCTGTCGACGCCCATACGCAAGTACTGCCGTTTGGGGCGGAAGATCAGCCCGGCGACGTAGACGGCGGTCAGCACGGTGCCCAGCGCGGTGAGGTAGATGTCCGTGTGATGGGCGGCTGGCAGCACCGGGGTGCCGGACAGGACGGTGGCGAGCAGGAACAGCACCGGCAGGAAGGCGTTTCCGCCGAAGATGTCACTGATTGCCAGCTGGTAGTCGCCCAGGCGGGTCGAGGTCAGGCCGGTGCTGACTTCCGGCAGCGAGGTGGCGGCGGCGAGCACGGTGGCGCCGAACAGGATGCCGCTCAGTCCTTGCCGGGCGAAGAACTCCTCACCGCTGCGCTCGATGACCACGCCGGCGACCAGCGTGGCTGCGGCGGAGGCGGCGAAGACGACAGCCGCGCGCGTGGTGGTGACGCCTTTGTCGCTGGCGGCCTTTTCCTTCTTGCCGCGCGAGTGGCCGCGCGGCTCGGACTGGGCATCGGGAGCGTCTCCGCCCTCGCGCCAGGGCAGCCCCTTGTTGGCGCGGTTCAGCAGCAGCAAGCCGACCACCCACAACACGGCGATGGCGAGCGAGGCCGGGGCCAGCCGGGCAAAGGACAGGTCGGCGGACAGCTGGGTGCCCATCACGACCACCGCCAGCAGGACCACCACCAGCACGCCTTCGAGGACGAGCAGCAGGCTGGCCGCCAGCCGGGTCAGCGGTGCCCGCGGGCGCACCCCGGCGGCGTCCAACACCACCAGCACCACCGTCTGGAGGGCGATGCCGCCCAGGATGTTGCCGACCGCTACGTCCAGCTGGCCGGCCAACGCGGCACTCGCGGTGATGGCCAACTCCGGCAGGTTGGTGGCAATCGCCAGGAGGATCAACCCGCCCAGCGCGCTGCCCAGATGCAGCCGTTCGGCCAGCACATCGGTGGAGTCGGACAGCTTGATCCCCGCTGCCCAGATCACCGCCCCACTCGCGAGGAACAACACCAGCAGCAGCGGCGAGCCCAAAGATCCCATGCGGCTCGCGTACCCCGGTCCCTTGCACGGAAGCACCAGGCGGCCGGGTACCACCCGGTCAGCAGACCGTCCGGACTGAGCCCCGACCGGGCTGGACGGAGTGCGGGCGAGTCGCGGAAGCTCACACCGATCGGGTCTCGCCGGCACGATCCGCGTAGGCCTGGTCCACCTGGCCGCCCAGAGCTGCCAGGACGCGGGCGTACAGGTCGTGGACCGGTTCTGCCTCCGCGTCCGACAGGGCAGGGTCCAGTGCGGCACGCACCAGGTCCGCTGCTCGCAGTACATCGGCGGCGTGCTCGCCGTCCCGCAAGACCGTCGCCAGGTCGCGCAGCATCCGTAGGAGCGAGGCCAGGACGGTGGGTTCGCCGGCGGCGACCCGTCGCAGTTACCCACAGGCGAGGTCGAGGTAGTAGCGCATGTCCCGGTCAGGAACCACCGCCCGCACCACGCCTTGTGCATCGCAGTGCGCCGTCGCCCCCATCCGCACGGCCGACAGCTGCACGAGCAGGTCCGCCATGTGGCCAACCGCCGTGCAGGCGGTCACAGGGTCGTTGATGGCCGGCGACATCGCCTTCACTGCGATGTCCTCCAACTGCCGGAAACCGAACGCCACGTCCTGTTCGAGGGTCCTCTCGTACCCGAGCTCGAGAGTGGCCCAGACCCCGTCCGCGACGGATTCCGCGCGGAGTTCTGGCGCAGCGCCGGGGTCCCGTTCCCAGACGGTCGCGACGGGTGTCCCGTTGATCAGGAGGTCACCGCAGCGCACGCCCAGGCGGATCACCGCATCGTGCCTACGTGCCGCCTCCACCAGCCCCGCAGTGTCGATCAGCCGCACGAACCCGCTGTGGCGCGCACGGACCACGCTGCCCCGCGCCTCGTCGAAGTCGAGTTCGTCGGGCGAGCGTGGGCTCGGGGCCTCGCGGGCGGGGTAGAAGAGACGGATGGCTTGCCGGGTCTCTTTGTGGACGGCGAGCATCATGGAGTCCACCCGGATCTCCCGGACGATGTGGGTGAGGTACCCCAACACGGCGGCCAGCGAGGCGAGGCCCAGCAGGACGGCGAGGCACAGGGCGAGCGCCGGAACGTCCCGGCGCCGGTCGAGGAAAGACAGCATCGTTAGAGTGAAGACGAACGTCACGGTGAGCACCGTCAGCACCGTCTTGGTGGCTCGGTCGCGCCCGTACCGCCGCAGCAGCCTGGGCGAGAACTGCTGCGAGGCCAGCTGCAGCGTCACCACCGTCAGACTGAACGTCAGGGTGGTCACCGTCACCGAAGTCGTCGCGACCGCCTGAAGGGCCGTGGCAGCCGAGTCCGCGTCCCCCGGCCACAGGAAGTGAGCGGCCCCCCGTGGCGCAGGCCGCACCCACGACAACACCAGGGCGGTTCCGAACGCAATCGCTCCACCGATCACCGGCCACAGCCACAACGGCGATCGTGACCGCTCAGCACGGTCCTCCCACAGCAGACGTCGCAGTGCCACCTCTCCGTCATACCGGATCACCCTGGCGATCTGGCTGGTCCAGCGGCGACTCGCTGACACCGTCAGCCTTCGGCGCGGTACCCGTACAACTCCTGGCTCCGGCCCGAAGCCACAGCGCAACCGTGCCAGCAACGACGGCCAGACGCCGGGGAAGCACGACTACAACCGGGAGCAACGCCCGGCTGCCAAGAGCCTCCTGCGCCCACCAGGTCACGGACCAGCCTCGGCACGACGACTGTACGCCTAGCCAGGTAACGGCGCGTCGCGGGTTCTCCTAGGTGACCTTCCGCTCAACGGCGGTTAGCTACGTCGCTCCCACGGGTACGCGTCGGTGCCCGAAGCGGCACGGTGGCACTCCGTGACCATGAAGGAGGAGCCATGCCCCATCGCAAAGTCCTGCAGACCATGAGGCGCTCCGGGTGAGCCATGAGGGGGTCGATTGGCGAGCGAAGACGCCGCTTGTCAGGCGGCCTGATCGTCGTGGGGCTTGCACGCCGAGGGCAGCGAGCCTTGACCTTCGGACTCCACGTGCGCAAGTGCCGGCCGAGCAGCCACGGACCGACGCTTCCCTCCTGCCTCCGCCCGTTCGCGCGGAGCGCTGCCGGCCGAAGGACCGAGCACCGCGTACTACTCCTGCGCCCATTCGCCCCTGGCCCCCGCCGGGTACCAGCAACGCCACACTTACCGCGCCGTGCGGCTCTTCAGTCGCAATCGGGTCTCTTGCGGGCCCCAGCCCTGCTCGCGCAGGAATACGACATGAGACAGCGACAGTACGCGCAACCTGTTCAGGCATTCATCCACGCCCTGCTCCTCTAGGGTGCCGGGCCTTCCCCCGGGAAGCGCCCGGTCCACGACCGGGCGACGCGGACTCCTGATCCGACCGACACGATTGCGACATGATCGGAGTGACATGAGCCAGACCGTGGTGATCACCGGGGCCAGTGCCGGCATCGGCCGGGCCACCGCACAGCTGTACGGGCGACGCGGGGACAACGTGGTCCTTCTCGCTCGTGGCCGCGCCGGCCTGGAGGCGGCGGCCCGTGACGTCGAACGGGCCGGGGGCACGGCGCTGGTCGTGCCCACGGACGTGGCCGACCAGGAGGCTGTCTCCTCAGCCGCCGACCTGGCGGAGGAGCGGTTCGGCGCGATCGACGTGTGGATCAACGTCGCCTTCACCTCCGTGTTCGCGCCCTTCGACGAGATCCGGCCGGAGGAGTTCCGGCGGGTCACCGAGGTGGCGTACCTGGGCTTCGTGTACGGCACGATGGCCGCGCTGGAGCGGATGAAGCCGCGCGACCGGGGCACGATCGTCCAGGTCGGCTCGGCGCTGGGGGCCCGCGCGATTCCCCTGCAGTCCGCGTACTGCGGCGCCAAGCACGCCGTCAACGGGTTCACCGAGTCCCTGCGCTGCGAGCTGCTGCACACGGGCAGCAAGGTGCGCGTCACCGTTGTCCAAATGCCGGCCGCCAACACCCCGCAGTTCTCCTGGGTGCTCTCCCGGCTGCCGCGCCATCCCCAGCCGGTGCCGCCCATCTACCAGCCCGAGGTGTGTGCCCGGGCGGTGGCCTTCGCGGCGGACCACCCGGGGCGCAAGCAGTACTGGGTGGGTGGGAGCACGGCCGCCACCATCCTGGCGCAGAAGGCGGCCGCGCCGCTGCTCGACCGCTACCTCGCCCGGACGGGCTATGACTCCCAGCAGACCGGTGACCGCGTCGGACCGGACCGGCCGAACAACCTGTGGGAGCCGGTCGACGGTGACGGCGGCACCGATCACGGGGCGCACGGCGTCTTCGACGAGCAGGGTCACTCCCGGAGCCTCCAGCTCTGGGCCTCCCAGCACGCCAGGGCCCTGTGTGTCCTGACCGGCGCGACGGTCGGTGCGGGCGCCGCGCTGGCCGTGTCCCGGCGGCTTCGGTGACGTTCACCGCCACCCGGTTGTGGCTCCCGGCCGCCCGGGCTCTCTACGGCACGCTCCTGGTATACCGGCCCAGCACCCTGACGTACCTTGTGACCGGCCATCGACCCGACGCGCGGGCCCGCGCAGTGGCCCGAGTGCTCGGCATGCGCCACCTTGCCCAGGCGGCGGTCACCGTCCGCCTCGGCCCGCGCGCGGCACGGCTGGGCGCCGTCATCGACCTCGCCCACGCCCTGTCGATGATCGCCCTTGCCGCCGCGGACCCGAATCGGCGCCGCATCGGCTTCTCCGATGCCACTGTCGCGACTTTGTTCTGCGTCGCCTCGACGGTGCAGGCTCGAACCGCGTGGCAAAGACTATCGGCATCCACGCGCAGCCCAGCTGCCCCCCGACCGCAATCCAGGGTGACCCGGTGGTGCAGTGACTGGAGAGGCACCAAGCGGTGAAGGCGGCTGGCAGGCTCGGCACCGCCCTGTGGCGAGGGTTGGCCTGCGGCGCTTTGCTGGCCGTGGTCGGACTGACGGGGCACGCGCTGGGCTGGGTGCTGCTCACCACCACGCTGGGTCCGACCGCCTACCTGCTGCTGCGCCCGGGGGCGAAGTCGGACGGCCGGATCCGGGACGCGGCGCTTGGCCATGGCGGGGCGGCCCTGTGCGGTCTGGGCTGCCTGGCGGCGTTCGGTCTATGGCACCATCCGTCGGTCGCGGAGAACGGCATCGACTCCTTCGCGCAGATCGGCGCGCAAGCCCTGGGTGTGGCGCTGACCGTGCTGGCGCTCTCGCTGTTCCGGATCAGCCACCCACCCGCCGCGGCGACCACTCTTCTGATCACCTCCGGCATCTCGCGACCAGGCCCTCCGTTGTACGGCATGCTCACCGGGCTGGGGTTCGTCATCGTGGTCGCCGCGGTGATCGACGCACTGCTGAGCGGCGATGGCAATGACACGGAGAAGAAGTGATTTCGCACATCAATGGCTTCCCGCCCTGGCCACATCGAGTTGACCCGGGGCGAAAACCCGCCGGGCCTCTCGGGCGTCCCCAAGCTCGACGGTCTGCCGCTCCCGCTCACCATAAGGACAGCTGGGCCCAGGAAGGTCCAACTCACTGCCACGAGAGTTGACTGGTGTCGCACCTGCCCTCGACGTCGCCCGCCGGGGCGACCGTCTCCTCGGCCTCGACGACCCAATGACCGTCAGCGGCCGCTCGGCCAGCCGCAGCAAGCCCCTCACTCCGGCATCGACGGCTACGGAATCACCCACCCGAGGGCCGCATGGGGGGAGGGCGGTTGAACCCTGCTCAGTCCGGGCAAGCGTCACGGGTCCGTCCCCATGCGAGGTTGTACAGTCCGTCCGGTCGCGCGGGTCCCCGGCGGTTGGGAGTCCTTGCCGTGTTCGCTCCGTTCGTCTGCTGGGGCAGCCCGATCGTGGCGGACGTTCGTCGCCTCCTCGGTGACGTGAGGGCCCGAGGCCGCCGGCACGGCATGGGCTGGTCGAGAGTCCCCGAGCAGACGCGCGCGGGTGCTTTGTGGCGGTGAGGAGGATCAGCGGTCCGCGGTGGATGGTGGCGCTCTGGTGGCTGCTGGGGCTGGTCACGCTCGCCCTGGCAGCGGTCTGGGTGGCGGTTCGGATCGCGCCGGTCCAGTCGGTGTCGGCGGCGGGGCAGACAGTGCAGGTGGGTGCGGCGCCGTTGACCTGGAGCTGGTCCGGGCCGGGACGGCTGGAGCTGTTCGGGCAGACGCTCGCGACGCTGCCGCATTTCGACGGGCCGATCCGTCCACGGCTCAGGCTCTCGCACATCACCCCCAATGCCGAGGTCGCTCAGCTGCTGCAGTCGGGGAACCACGGCGCGCTGACTGTGGTGGGCGATCGGTTGGCCGAAGGGTGGATCCGCTACGGGCTGTGGGAGACCCTGATCGCGGCGGGCCTGGTCGTGCTGGTGCTCGTGGCAGTGACCGGGGCCCGACGGATGCGGGGACGCACGGTGGCGGCCGTCGTGACGGCCGGAGTGGCAACCGTGGTCGCCGCCAACACGCTCGGCTTCTACTTGCTGGCGGCAGGTACACCGGACAGGCTCCGCACCGTGCGCTTGCTGTCGGAGCTGGTCGGATCTGCACCCCTGACGCCGGTGCCGCAGCCGGTCGAGCCCACGTTGAGTGCTGTGCGCGCGGTGGTACTGGGGGACTCCACCGCCGCCGGCGCCGGGAACCGGCCACTGCCGGACGCCGACCCGTTGGACCGGGCCTGTGGGCGCAGCGCCGACTCCTTCGCCCTCCAGTTGGCTGCCGTCAACCGATGGAAGGTGTTGAACCTCGCATGCTCCGGCGCGACCGTCCAGGCCGGCGTGCTCGGAGTGCAGATCACTGGCACGCAGGCGGTGGCGCCGCAGCTGTCCGAGGCCCAGCGGGCCACCACCTCCATCGCGGTGATCGTCAGCATCGGCGCGAATGACATCCACTGGGCGGACCTGACCAGACTGTGTGCCGCCGCTTCCGACTGCGGCGACCGGGCCACCACCGCGTTCTTTCAGGCGCAGCTGGCCCGGTTCGCGGCGGATTACCGGGATCTGCTCACCCAGCTCGCGGCCCTGCCGGGCCACCCACGGGTGATCGTCAACGAGTACTACGATCCGTTCGGCACCGACACCGGCTGCCTGGCTGGGCAGGGCTTGACTACGGCGAAGACCAGGTCGCTGAGGGCCAGGCTGGAGGACCTGAACACGGTTCTGCGCGAGGGGGCTGCAACCGCGGGCTTCGCGGTCGTGCGCGCGGACTTCGCCGGTCACGAACTCTGCAGCAGCCAGCCGTTCGTCCAGGGGGCGGCCGATCAGGCGCCGTTGCACCCCAACGCCGCCGGCGAGGTCGCGATCGCTCTGGCCGACCAGCGGGCCCTCGCCGGTCCGAGTGGGTGAACCCTGTGCGATGCGGAGAATCCCCGGCTCCGATGGGGCACTGATCCGGGCCTCGGAGCCGCAGCCAAGCAGAGAGGAGGTCGTGTGTGGAGTCGACGGCACGGTTCGGCCTCACGGTGGCGGTGGTTGCGCTCGCCGTCAGCGCGGCTGTGCTCTCCAGCCGGTTCAGTGCCCGGGTCCGGATCCCCGCACCGGCCTTCTTCCTAATGGCCGCCGCCGTCGCCTCCGACCTCGTCCCGGGGCTGGCGCGGCTGCCAATCGGCACCGTCCAGCAAACGGTCTCCCTCGCCCTGGTCGTGCTGCTCTTCCACGGCGGCATGGACATCGGCTGGCGCCGCCTGCGCCCGAACGCGGCAGCGGTCACCTGGCTCGGAGTCGCCGGCACGATCGGCACGACCGTACTGCTCGCCGTCGCCGCCCGGCTGACCGGTCTGACCTCGACCGCCGCCCTGCTGCTCGCCACCGCCCTCGCCCCGACCGACCCCGCTGTGGTGTTCTCGGTCCTGGGCCGACGCGAGATGACCGGCCGCACCGGGCTGCTCCTCCAGGGCGAAGCTGGCGCCAACGACCCGGTCTCCATCGCCCTCATGGTCGGACTCCTGGCAGCCGGAGACCCGTTCAGCGCGGGCGGCACCGTCTTGGTGGAATTCACCGAACAGATGACCGTAGGAGCGGCCGTGGGCGTCGCCGGCGGGCTGGGCCTGTCCTGGTTCGTGCGCCGGGTCCCGCTTCCGAGCGAGGGCCTCTACCCCCTACGGGCCCTGGCCGGGGCGTTCGCCCTGTACGGGCTGGCAACAGCCGCCCACGGCTCGGGCTTCCTCGCGGTGTTCATCGCCGGCGTCCTGCTCGGCGACGTCCACGCTCCCTACAAGGGCGAGATCCTGCACTTCCACGCCGCCCTGGCCAGCCTCGCGGAGATCACCGCGTTCACCCTGCTCGGCCTCACCATCCCCGTACGCACCCTGGCCACACAAGGGGCCTGGGAGGTCGGCCTGGTACTGGCGGTGCTCCTCGTGCTCGTGGTGCGGCCCCTGGTGATCCTGGCACTTGCCTGGCCACTGCGCCTGCGAATGGGTGAGCGGGTCTTCCTGGCATTCACCGGCCTCAAGGGCGCGGTGCCGGTGCTGCTGGGCAGCTTCATCCTGACCTCCGGCCGGGCCCAGGCACAGCGACTCTACGACGCGGTGTTCATCGCGGTGGCGTTCTCCGTTGTTGTACAGGGCTCGCTCGTGCCCGCTCTCGCGCGCTGGTGCCGGGTGCCGATGCGGCTCGGGGACTTGGAGCCATGGGCGCTGGGGATCCGGCTGTCAGACCGGCCTGAGAGCGCGCGGCGCGTCACGGTCGAGCCGGGCTCGCCGGCGGACGGGACGGCGGTCGCCGACCTGGGCCTGCCCGAGGGAGCGTGGCTCAGCCTCGTCATCCGCAGGCGAGGGCTGGTCGCGGTGAACGACGCCACCGTGCTACGTGCCGGTGACGAGGTCCTCCTACTGGTGGAAAGCGCGGACGCGCAGGACGCGCTCGGACTGTTTCGGTCAGCGTGACGACCACCGGGCCGCGTTGCACGTGGCCGACCTGAACTCGCACGAGAACGCATCTGATCGACGGGGATCCGCGGTCGACAGCGCTGCGTGTCATGCTCGTGCTGCGGTGCCGCCCAGGGCACCGCAGCACGCGCTGGTAGTTCCCCCTTTCCGTGAGTTGTCCCGTGACCGCTATGCCTGGCAGTAAGACCACCACACCCGCGTCCGGCCTACCGCCTTCATCGCCGGCGGTCGCGTAGCCGGCGCGGCCGGCCACTCAACGTCGGGCGCCGCTGGCTCCCATCGCGGCCTTGGCAAGCGCGAGGACGAGGCACACGCTGCCGACCGCGACGTTGCTGGCGATGACCGCCGTCGTGTCGACCGGTCCGGACACGACCCATGGCGCGATGATCGTCCACACACCGATGCCGAGTGCGCCCCAGCTCATCGCGTGCGTCCGCTCGTAGGCCGAACCGAGGCCCGCCGTCAGCAGAGCGAAGGCGATGCCCACGATGAGGTTGTTCACGGCGATCGTGCGGAGCGTGTCGAACCCGACGATCCAAGCCGACGCGGCCAGGTACAGCCCGGACAGCACGCACAGCCCTTCGACCGCCTGGGCGCCCGGCCTCGAGACGACGGCCTCCGAGTGCGCACGCAGGGCGACGATGTCCGGGTGGTCTTCGATCCGGCGTGATGTGGGCGCAGTCATGGTGAACTCCTCTCATTGGCTGGAACCCTAATAAGGTCCTACCCGGACAAGCCAGCACGATACGTTTGCATAGGGCAAAAATCGGAAGAATTCGCCGCGTTCTCGACATGAGCGCACACTTGTCCGACAGGCCTGTGCGGCCGAGCGCCGCTGTGAAAGGCAACGATCAGGCGCAGGCTCGATGGTGACGCCCATGTGAAGGTGCCTGTGAGAGTGCGGACGGCATCGACGGGTACCTGCCCACCGCCCGCACCGTGCGAGGGGAGAACAGCACCGAACCGATCGCCGAGCAGACCATGGCACCGCTGCTCGACTGCGCGCTGCGCGGGGTCGAGGACTTCGCCGACGACATCCTCGGCGCGAGCGCCGAGCGTGACCTCCTTCAGGCCCGCGCCCGCACTACGACCGGGAGCTTCGAGACCCGCAGGCAGGCGCTGCACGACTACCTCGGCCCGGTCCTCGCCGCCGGCTCGCCGCTGCCCACCCCCATCCGCAAGGGCGCCGTGTGCCTGTCGAGCGCCTATCTGCAGGCCGTCAGCGGCGCCACGGTCATGCAGATCAGGGCCTACGCCGCCGAGCACGGCCTGGCGCGCCTCGCGGTCGAGCGTCCGGGCCCGTGCCCGCTCGCCGCCGAGGTGACCGGACGCGTCGACGGCCGGCCCTGGCGGACGTCGATCGGCTTCCACGAGGCGCCCGTGCTGCGGCGCCACCTCGGCACCGCCTGCTTCATTGTCATCGCCTACCTCACCGGCATGCGTCCGGGCGAGAAAGGGGCGGAGTTGCATCCGATGCAGCACTCTGCAGGGTTCAGGAAACCGCGAATCCGCAGGTGACAGACGTCCGCTCCGCCATCTTCTCGCGCCCCGCAGACGGTCTACCAGCGGCTCTTGCATCCAGCGGAAGTTGTCTCAACAACGTTGTACCTAACGCAACGGAGGCTGGAGTGGCGAAGGCTGCCGATTTGGCGGGTGCGGCTCACCTGATGCTCGTGGACGGGATCTCCTACCTGGACCCCGAGCCCGCGGTGTTCGAGGCGATGCTGGAGGGGTGGACCAAGCAGCAGCGGGCCCGCTTCCTGAACTGGGACGGGACCATCAAGCCGCGGTTGTCGCTGGTCCGCCGGTTCGCCGAGTTCTCCAACCAGTACCCGTGGCAGTGGCAGCCAGCCGAGTTCGAGGCGTTCATCGACCATCTCCGGGCGAAGACGCCGACGTTCACGGTGTCGAGCGGCCGCAACTACCAGAACCACCTGCGGTTGTTCTGCGAGTTCATCACCGATCTGCGGTACGGCTGGATGTCCGTCTGCCAGGAGCGGTTCGGGCAGGTGCCAGTCCAGATCCTCCATGAGTGGAACACCGTCACCCACGTCAGCGAGTACGAGGGCGACCCGAGCCGCCGACCGCTGACCTACGACGAGATCCAGGATCTGTTCGACGCCGCCGACGGACGAGTCGAGGAGATCCGAAAGCGCGGACGCAAGGGCGTGTTGACCGCGATGCGCGACTCCGCCCTGATCAAGACCTACTACGCCTATGGCATGCGGCGCCGGGAGAACGTCGGCCTCGACTTGGCCGACCTCCGGCGAAATCCGAAGGCCCCGCAGTACAGGCGCCACGGGGCGGTGTTCGTGCGCTGGGGCAAGGCCTCCAAGAGCAGCCCACCCAAGCGCCGCACCATCTTCACCGTCCCCGAGATGGACTGGATCGTCGACGACCTCGACCACTACCTGACCGAGGTCAGGCCCCGGTTCAACGCGGGGAGCACCCCGCAATCTGGGTCACCGAACGCTGCGGGCGCCTGTCTCGCCGCTCGGCGAACGAAGCCTTCGGAGCCGCCAAGGAGGCCGCCGGCCTGCCCGAAGAGCTCGAACTGCACTGCCTAAGGCATTCCTATATCACCCATTTGACAGAATTTGACTACCCGGCGCGGTTCATCCAAGACCAGACCGGCCACGGCTACGCGAGCACAACAGCCCTCTACACCGGCGTCTCGGACGAGTACCGAAACCGGCTGCTGCACAAGAAGTTGGGCCAGCGATACCCCGGAATCTGGGAGGACCCGAAGTGATCAAGAAGATGGGCTACCGCTGGAACCTTCGCAAGCTCATGGCCGACCGGGACATGTTCCAGACCAGCGACCTGGTGCCGCTGCTGGCCGAACGAGGCGTCAGCCTCTCACGCGAGCAGGTCTTCCGCCTGGTCACCCAGCCGCCGCAGCGGCTGTCGATGGACACCCTCGCAGCTCTGTGCGACATCCTCGCCTGCCAGCCCAACGACCTCATCGAGATCCAGGTCGTCAATCAGGAGGTACGCAAGACCGCCGGCGGTGAGACGCCCAGCCCGCTGCCGGCCGCGCGCCGGACCGCGATCCGACGGCCGGAGGGCCTGTGACCGCCCCCTCGCCGACCGCCCCGTCGGTCATCGCCCGGCTCGCCGCGCAGGCGGCACGAATGGAAGCCGCCACGAACGCCGCTGTCGGCGAGATCACCAAAGCCCTGCCGGTGCTCGGCACCGCCGACGCGGAGGCGGCCCTGGAAGCGGCGGTGCCGATCCCCGTACGCGGGGCGGCACGGTTCCTGGAAGAACTGGCCGATCACATGGCCGCCCACCCCGACGCACTGACCTCGGGCAGTTCCCTCTGCCCGCCCGTCCTGCTGCGGCTGGCCCAGGTGCTGCACGAAGCCGGCCATCCGGTCGTTCGCCCAGGATGCGCGCACTGCGGAATGATCCGCTCTGACCTGCGACAACTCTGTCCCGAAGGACGACTCTGCGGATCCTGCGCCGCCCGAAGCCGAAACCGCGAAACCTGCGCGCGCTGCCACCGCGACGGCCAGCGAGCCGTCGCCCGGCGCCCCGAGGGCCCGATCTGCAACCGCTGCTACCGCACGGACCCCGCCACGTTCGAGGAGTGCGCCGACTGCGGTGAGCTCCGACACCCCGTGGTGCGACGCGAGGACGGCCGCGGCCTGTGCATCAAGTGCTGGAAACGCCCGATGCACACCTGCGTGAGTTGCGGCAAGAACGCAGCCGCCGCCGTCGTCGACGAGAAAGGCGCGCTCTACCACCTCTGCTACAACCGTCACCGCCGACCACGGCGTCCGTGCGGGCGGTGCGGACAGCTCAAGCGCATCGCCCGCAACGCGCGAGACGGGCAGCCGGACCTCTGCGACGGCTGCTACCAGGGACCCGAGGCGACCTGCTCGATCTGCACCCGTGTCCGCCCTGCGTCAGCCGTGACCAGGAGGGCCGGCCGGTCTGCGGCACCTGTTACCGGCACACCCGCACCGGGGAAACATGCGCCCGTTGCGGCCAGACCAAGCCGGTCAACGCCCGATGGCCCATCGGACCGGTCTGCAGGGTTTGTTACACCGCCGTGCTCCGGTCACCGGTCGAGTGCCCCCGCTGCGGCACGGTCCAGCCGCTGATTGCGCAGGGCGATGACGGCACCGGGGTCTGTGGCCCCTGCGTCGGCTTCGCCGTCGACTACACCTGCCGCCAATGCGGCCGGGCCGGCAACCCCCACAGCCGCGGCAGATGCGCTCACTGCGTCCTCGCCGAGCGGGTCAACGCCCTGCTCGCCGGGCCCGACGGCACCGTCGCTCCGCAGCTGGAACCGCTCGCGGCCGCGCTGGTGGAAGCTCCTTCACCGTTCCGCGCCATCCAGTGGGTCAAGGAGAGCCCGAACACCAAGCTCCTGGCTCAACTGGCGGCCGAGGAGTGCGAACTCACGCACGAGTTGCTGGACGAGCTGCCGCCCAGCCGAAACCAGCGCTATATTCGCCAACTCCTTGTCCACACAGACATCTTGGATGCGCGAAACGAAGACATCGAACGCATCCCCGGGTGGCTGGAGCACGAACTCGCGGGTAGGCCGGCCGCGCATGCCAACCTCGTCCGCCCGTTCCTGCACTGGTTCCTGCTCCGACGCGCCCGCCAACGGGCAGCCACCCGCCACCATCCCGCCTCCGCCGACCGCGACCTGCGACGCCGCATCAGCGTCGCTCTGGACTTCCTGGCCTGGACGGACCAGCGCGGGCTGGCCCTGGCCAACCTCGCCCAGGAGCACGTCGACGACTGGATCGCCGGCGCCACCAGCCAACGGCGCTACCTGGTCCACTACTTCCTGAAATGGACCACGAGCCGCCAGCTGACCCGCGAGCTCACCGTTCCCTCCATCCCACGGCAGGAGCCCCAGGACCTGCTCGACGAGGACGAGCGGTGGCCACTGCTCCAGCGGTGCCTGACCGACGAGGCCCTGCCCGCGGATGTCCGGGCAGCCGGCGCAATCACCCTGCTGTTCGGCCCGTCGACCGAACGCCTCTGTCACCTGACACCCGAGCACCTCAAGGTCGGTGACAAGCACACCCATTTGGTCCTGGGTCGTCACCCCGTGCTGCTGCCTCCGCGTCTCGCCAAGCTCCTGCGACGTCTCGCTGAACAGCCCGAGCTACGGCCACAGCTCTCGCGATCCCACCCAGGCCCTCGGTGGCTCTTTCCCGGTATGGTCCCCGGCAAGCCGATCTCGACGCACGGCATGACCCAGAAGCTGGGCCGGCACGGCATCGCGGTTCGCACGGCCCGCAACGCGGCACTGGCGGCCCTCGCCGCTGATCTTCCCAGCCCGATCCTCGCCGACGTGACCGGGATGCACCGCCACACCGCACGTCGCTGGGTTGCCTATGCCCGGCGCGACTGGCCGAATACCTTGCCGTTCGCGTTGATGAAGAGGGAGAGAATAGACGGTAGTTTCAGCGGCATTCCTGGGCCTGGGCAACCCCTGCTGGAGGTCGCGTTGGCGGTGGCCTGGGCGATGACTGCCCGGCGGACGTCGCACTACTGCGGGCGGGTGCGGGCCAGCAGCGCCAGCTGGCACAATGCAGCCTCGCCGGACGCGACGGCTTCCAGCTTCCAGGTCCTGGAGGAGAAGGTCGCTCAGGACCGTTCATGATCGCGGCTACGGTCAGGCTCCATGGCTCTGGCACACGTCTGATCCGTTACCGAGAGTGATAGAGCGCGCGTCGATATCGACGCGACAGCCGCGGCCCCGAGCTGGCTCGCACCGGAGCGAGATACACCACCGATTGGCACGGGTCGATCGGCAGGGATGTCACTGCTGCGGCGATTCGCGCTGTCACCTTGCTGGACCTTCCCTCTTCCTTCTCCTTGCGCCATTGGTGCCCGGTCAGCCGCCGCGAGAAGTAGGCACAGCTGGTTGCCAGGCAGCAGAGGCAGACCGAGATGCTCATGCTGTCTTCAGCAGTCGCGGGGTCAGCGCCTGAGAAGCGGAAGGCGCCGTTCTCCAACGCCGTCACGAGAGCGCTGGGGTCGTTCGCAGACCCGATGGCAGACATGACAGCAAGACCAGTCCTCGCAAGGCAGCCGGTGCCCTCGCGCCCCCGTGTGACCAAGGCTTCGACGACACTCAAGCTCTTCCTCTTGGTTACCTCGTACACGACATCCGGCACAGCCACTTCATCAGGTGCGGACCGCCGCACGTCGATGCATTCGCGGGCCGATCTGATGAGATCGCGCGGCAGCCCGCCGCTAAGCGAATGGCAATAAAGGACTAGCGGGTCGGGAAATTGGAGTACGCGGTGCTTGAGTAGGTTTCTCGACTCGTCGATGCTGAAGCGCCGCACCGGCGTGATCAGATCGAAGGCCGAGTCGAACGCGTCCCGCAGCGGGACGCCCCGCAAGGCGAAACTCTGTAGGGCGTCCTCGGAGACCGAGACAAGGAAATGGGTGCCGGGGTTACGAAGGAGATCTTTGATCTCATTGATGAACGACAGAGCTTGTGCTGGGTCATCCATCTTGTCTAGCTCGTCAAGCGCCAAAATGATCTCAAGGTCGGACTCCTTGCAGATTTGCGCGGCAAACGACTTGAAAGAGGCAACCCGCTCCGGACGGCTCTTTTCTTTCTCTGCCAGCTCAAGCTGTTCCTGATCCTCGACCTGAATGAAGCTCGCCTTAAGGATATTCTTTGCGGTGCGCTGCTGTTTCGTGGAGAACTCCAGCGAGTCCAGGGCGGTACGGGCCAGGGTGACCACTTTCGGTTCCCTGGAGCGCGACTGAGGAATCAGCATAGATGTGAACGTCGGGATTGCGACGAGCACGCCGACGAAACCGAGCGTCAGGGCGAAGATATCTGAGTCGGATAGCCTCCAGTACGGAGAGAGGCGATTCAGCAGAAAAATGCCAGCACTGCCGTAGAGAAGAATAAGGCTAACAACGGCCCGATTGAACATCGTTCGCCGAAACGGCCGGCCGGTCAGGGTGATGGGCTCGGCGTTGTTGACCCGCAAAACCTCCCGAGCAAGTTCGGCATGGAGTAGACGGACAAAATCCTCAGCCTGGTACCAGACCGGAACCGGCAAGTAGACGCCAAGGTAGTTACGTGGATCACGGACGGTGATGCTCTGCATCACCGTGGTCTTCCCTACTCCGCGCGGACCGCTGAGACCAATGGCCGAGGTTCGGTGCTCATCGATAAATTTCCACACCTGTTCCACTGAGTCGGAAGGTACACCGCTGGTGGAGTCGAGCTCGACCAGTCTCGGTGCCGTGCTGGTTCGCAGGCGTGGGATCTGCCAAGTGGCGTCCTCATGATCGGCGTTTACGATAGCAGAAAGGATAGAGGCGGACTCTGTTTCGAGCCGCACCTTCAGGTCAGTCTCAGCTGCCGCGAACTCCTGCTTGGAACGGTATGACTTTTCCCTCCCTCGAAGTGTTAGCCAGCTGGTCAAAACGGTATTGACCGCGCCCACCACCAGCAGAAGCACAGCACTCCTAGAGAATCCGTGCAGGACAAAAACTGTCACGACTGGCGGGAGGAAGAGCAGCGACAGCAAGAGCAGGATCTTCCTAAACCTATACTCCCGATTCCCAAGATTTGACCCTGCTAGTGATCTTTCCCATTGAATGAGAGGCTCTTTTACTGCAGCGAGAAGATCTGAGCGCTTGGCTTCTATTTGCTGCGAAACTTCCCTCGATTCGAGCAGCGCAGTCTGCAGCTCGCTGTCCTTCTGAGCCTTTTCGAATGCCTCGTCGAGAAGGCTCTTTATCCTGGGGTCAGGATTTTCGATTTCTTGAGCTAGTGGCATCGCGTCGACCATTGGTCCTCCCGAGACGACCGGGCAGTACCGATTGCCGTTGCTTCCAACCTATGGGAATGGCGGTCCGATCGCCATCGCGGAACTTCACCCGCAATCGACGTACCCGTTCAGCCGTGCTGGCCTCGCATGGCAGGGCTGGCTCCGAGCGGTCAACAGCAAGCGCCTGGGCCGCCACACAGGCAGTGGCGCGACGTGGTTCTGGTGGAACGCCGCAGTCCTGCCGTCTCCGGATCATGCTCCCCGGGCGGTGACGGTGGCAACGACGATGCCGTCGAAGGACAGCAGGCCGAGGAGAGAGTCAGCTGCGTTTCTGTTGGGCGTCGATCCGTGTGATCGCCGCCTCGGGTGACGAGTGCGAACTCGCATGCAAGCAGCCGCGCACACCTCGTCCGCCCGTTCCTGCACTGGCTCCTGCTTCGACGCACCCACCCAGGGGCCGCCACCCGCCACCGCCCGAGCTCGTCATCGCCCACCATCCAAGCCGAACATGTCCTCTGGACATTCCGGGACGGCAGCACCCTTCGGCTTCACTTTCCCACCGGAGAGGCCCACTCGCCGCTCGCAGGGTCCAGCCGCGCCGGATCCGAGAGAGGGAATAGTGCACGGTCGGAATAACCCCCTACCGCCAGTAGTCCTCGGTCTGCGCTCGGGCGGCTGCCCCGACCCCCTACCCGGCAGCACCCGGACCGGCCGGGCGCCACCTGATTCGAGGCCACGAGTTCAAGGGCGCCACTGACCCGGACGGCAACTACCTCTCCGGCGGCGCCGAACGCGCCGTCCCCTGGGTCGCGATCGCCCCGGTCGTCCGTGCCATCCGCGTCCTGGAACGGATGGTCCCCGACCGTGCGCTGCTCTTCGACCGCCATGCCCACGACCCCGCCGAGACCGGCACCGTCAAGCTCGGCGCCATGGCGTTGTGCATCGACGGCTTCATCGCCTGGGCCAACGCCGAGCAGGCCCGGCACCACCTCGACGGCGCCCGTATCCCGCCCGACCCCCACGGCCGGGTCATCAGCGCCCGCTTCCGCCGCACCCTCGCCTGGCACATCGCCCGCCGCCCCGGCGGCCTAGTCGCTCTCGCCATCCAGTACGGACACTTGCTCACCCTCGTCTCCGCTGGCTACGCCTCCCGCAGCCGCGACGGCATCCACGACCTGCTCGACATCGAAACCGCCCGCGCCGTCGCCGACACCGCCGCCCGCCTCCACGACGACCTCGCCGCCGGCACCGGCATCTCCGGCCCCGCCGCCCGCCACGCCATCACCACCGCCGCCCATGCCCCCCGCTTCGAAGGCACCACGCTGACCCCCACGGCCGCCCGGCGTCTACTCGCCCTCCCCCACGCCACGCTCCACGACAACCCCCACGCCCTCGTGCTCTGCCACTACAAACCCGCCCAGGCCCTGTGCCACCGCGACCACCGGGCCCAAGCCCCCCTCCTCGACCACTGCCAGCCCACCTGCACCAACATCGCCCGCACCGACCACCACGCCACCCAACTACGCCGACGTGCCGAACTTCTCGACCGCCAGGCCGACCACGCACCCGCCCCCGTCGCCGAGCGCCTACGCGCCAACGCGCGACGGCTGAACGCCCACGCCGACCACCACGACCGCACCCGCACCATCCACCAGGACCCGGCGTGAGCCCCGCACCCGACGAACGCGCTCGCATCCGCGCCGCCATGGAGCGCATCCTCGCCGGCACCGCCGAGCACTCCACCGGCGCGCTGACCATCGTCGCCCTCGCCCAGGAAGCCGACGTCCCCCGCAACGCCCTCACCCAACGCCACCCGGACCTGAAGAACGAGTTCTACACCCGGATCGCCGACCGCGGAGCCGTCCCGGACACCGAAGCCCGCCTGCGTGCCACCGTCGCCAAGCTCAAGACCACGATCGCGAACAAGAACGAGGAGATCACCCAGCTCCGCACCGACCGCACCGCCCTCATCCGAGCCGTCCATCAGCTGACCCTGGAGAACCAGCAACTCCGCGAACCACCACGGAGTCAGACCGTCATCCCCTTTCCCGGCACACCCCGCCCCCGGACCTGAACGGCAGCCACGGTGACGGCCCGGCAGGACTGGGGCAGGGGTAGGGCCGCGAAGTCTGAGACGTCGGCTGCGGCGCGAGGATCAGTTCCAGCAGCTCGTGCACGGGGTGCCTTCGGGCGGACGGTCAGGCGGGGCCGCGGTGCGGTGTTCGGTCGGCTGGAGCCGTCGAAGGTCTCCGGTCCTGGGGCCGGTGCCGCGCGCGGGCGCCCGCCGGGGTGGGTCACAGGTCCAAGTCGTGGTCTTCGGCCCAGTCCGGGAGTTGGGGCTTCCAGGCGGTCATGGTGAAGTGGCTGGTGCCGTCGTTGTCGATCGTGAGCCAGGAGGTGTGGACCTGCTGCGCCAGGTGGGTGAAGCGGGGGGCGGTGGTGGCCAGGGCCAGGAAGCCGGTGAGGACGGTTCGGGTGGGGTGGCGGGTGGTTTTGCCCGCGCCCAGCCAGTGGCCGGTGATCAGCTCGCCGCGCGTGGTGGTGATCAGCAGGCGGCCGGTGGCGGTGGTGTCGGTGCCCGACACGTGGGTCAGCTGGTAGGTGAGGTGGAAGCGCGCCCGGGCGCCGGCGATCCGGCCGGTGCCCTGGCTGACGACCTCGCTGCGCGGGTAACCCTCTTCGGGCGGGAGCACGGTGGTGGCGGTGACCCTGCCGCGCCCGGTGATGAGGAGGAGACGCGAGTTGTCCATGGTGTCGTGTGTCCTTTCGTTGTCCTGGTCTTGCGCCGTGGCCGCTTTCCGCGGCCGCGGGGTGGGGGCGTCGCCGACGTGGTGTCCGTGCCGTGCGGCGGTCCGTGCCGGTGGCGGGTGGGCGCCCGTCGCCGTGGCGGCGCCAGGCGGCGGTGGGGCGGAGCGGCAGGTGCTCCGGCTCCGGCGCAGGAACCCCGCCAGGAGGTCCCGGACGATCTCGGCGTAGTGCGGGGCATGGACGGGGTGGACGGCGCGCAGGGCGGCGGCGAGGCGGGTGCGCGGCGGCACACCGGCCGGCTGTCGAACGGTCATGGACGGGTCCCGCGTTTGGGGGTGAGAGCGGAAGCGAGGCGGGTGTGGTGCGGCGCGGTCGTCGAGGGTGCCGTTTCCGCGGGCGGGTTCCCGGGCCGGGGCCGGCCCGGGAACACCGAAGCCCCTCCTGTGGGTGGCCTGCGGCGCCCCCGGGCACCTTTCACCGGCCCGGGCAGGCCGCTGAAAGGCGTCGGGGGCGCCGGGGCGGTCAGGCGGTACCGGGCTACTGCTGGTCGGCGGCCAGGCGCTGGAGGAGGTAGTGGGCGAGGGCGGCGGGGGTGGGCTGGGCCCACATGACGCTGGGCGGGATGCGCAGACCGGTGTCGGTTTCCAGTCGGGTGCGCAGGCCGGTGGACATCAGGGAGTCCAGGCCGATGGCGTTGAACGCGGTGGTGGGGGTGAGAGCGTCGGTGTCGCGGTGCAGGACGGTGGCGGCGTGCTCGATGACGGCCTGCTGGAGCAGGGCGTGGCGGTGGGTGTCGGTGGTGGCCTCGGCGAGGG
>NZ_JBVHXY010000055.1:0-20288 GCF_055569215.1 Kitasatospora sp. NPDC029312
CTGCCGGTCTGCTGCTCGGCCTGGCGGCGGAGCTCGGCTACCTCGGCCTCGGCGACGGCCTGGTGCTCGGCAAGCTGCCGCCGGGTGCTCTCCAGTTCGGCGGCATTGTCCTGGGCGGCCTGCCGGGCCTGCTCGGCGAGCTGCAGGGCTGCGGCCCTGCCGCCGCGGGCCTCGGCCACCTCCGCCTCGGCGGTGTCAGCCCGTCGGCGCTCACCCGCGAGCTGCTGCCGGAGTTCGGCCACCTCGGCCTCGGCGGCGTCGGCCCTGCCGCTCTGCTCCTGAACCTCCGCGAGCTCTGTCCGACGCGTCTCCTCGACCACCGCGAGCCGCCGGCGGAGTTCGGCCACCTCGGCCTCGGCGGCGTCGGCCCTGCCGCTCTGCTGCTGGACCTGGTGCTGCTGTTCGGCGAGCTGCCGCCGGGTGCTCGCCAGTTCGGCGGCATTGTCCTGGGCGGCCTGCCGGGCCTGCTGTGCAAGCTGCAGGGCTGCGGCCCTGCCGCCGCCGGCCTCGGCCACCTCCGCCTCGGCCCGTCGACGCCCCTCAGCCTCGACCGCGGCGGTGTGTTCGGCCGCCGCCAACGCAGCAGTGGCGACGGCGAGGGTTTCCTGAAACGTGCGTGCCCGCTGAAAGCGGGCTTGGGCGTCGGCCACCCGTGCGCCGAGGTCATCCGGTGGCATTGCCGGTCCCGGCACCGGCAGAGCCTCCGGCGCCGCGGGACGGGCATAGGAAGTCTGGTCGTCCATCGTCCTCCCCCTCCGGGGTGGTTGCTTGCGCGAAAGCGTGGTAGCGAGCGTGATAGCGAGCAAGCGCGCTATCACGCTCGCTCGCTACCTCGCTTGCTTTCTTGGTTCGGCCGTTTCGACCTTCGGCTTAGCTGGCCTGCTGGCCGCTGTGCTCGGCCCGGAGCTCCGAGATTGCCCGGTGCGCGGCCGCCTGGTCGTACGTCATGCCGGTCTCGCGGGTGTACGTGGCTCGCAGTTCCTCGGCAATGGCGTTGATGCTGCGGGTGTCGTCCTCGGCAATGTCGCGGCGGTACAGCGCCTGAATTGCGCGCTTCTTGGCACCGCGCTTCTTGCTGCCGTACAGGGTGAGGTCCAGCACGTCGTCCCCCTCCTCGTCCTCGTCCTCCGTGTCGGGGTCCAAGGGGAGGCGGACCTGCACTCGGGGGTTGCCGTTCATGCCTGCCGCTGCCGGACGCTCGGCATTGCCGGGGGCCACCGGCTCGCTCTCCTCCTCACAACCGAGACAGTCACCGGCCGCCGCGGCGTCGTCCTGGTCGTCCTGCTCGGGCCGCGGGCGGGGCAGTTCGACGGACACTCGGTATGCCTCGGCATTGCCGATCTGGGCTACCGCGGTGGCCTCGGCATTGCTGGCCAGGGCCTCGAACGCCTCGACCTGGCGTGTCAGCAATGCCAATGCCTGCTCTCCCTGCTGCCGGGCCTCCGCGGCCTGCCGCCTCGCCTCCGCGGCCGCGGCCTCCGCGGCCGCGGCCTTGTCGGCCTCCTGGTTGGCCAGGGCCAGAGCTTCGGCGAGTTCCGCCCGGAGCTTGTCCACCTCGGTGGCCTCCGCGGCCTTCTCCTCCGCGGACTTCCACGGGCGGTTCAGGTCGGCGTGCCGGAGCTCGGCGGCGTTGCGCCGGAGCGCCAACCGCCCCTCGAACTCGTCGCGCCGGGTCGGGTCCGCGGTGCCGGCCGCTTCAAGGGCCCGGCCGAGGCGGCGGGCCACGACGCGGCCCTTGCGTCCCTTGTGCTGCTTGTCGGTCAGCCGGGCCTCGCGGTCGGCGAGCTCCACCGCCCGGTCCATCGCGCGGTCCCGGGCGATCTCCTGGGCGGTCTGTCCGCGCTGGGCCAGGCCGAGGTACGCCATCATGCGCTCGCGGATCTCGCGGGCGATCTGTGCGCCGGCGGCCTGGCTCTCCTCACCGGTGCGGTGCCGGAGCTCAAGGCCGAGGGCCGAGTGGGCGGCGAGCGCGCTGCCGATGGACCCGACGATGATCCGAACCATGGTGCTGGCGGTGAAGCCGTTGCCCTCGTGCCAGGCCGGTACGGCGCTCAGCGCGGCGAACACCCACACGCCGGTGCCGTACCAACCGGGAGACGGATTGTCGGGGTTGGCCAACCGCTCGCGCGCTCCGAAAACCATCATGGCCATGAGGCTTTCAAATGCCGCGCAGGAAAAGATCCGCTCAAATTCGGTGGCCATATCCAGGCCGTCCGGATTGCTTGCAAAGCCGTAGCTCGTGTGAAGGCTGACGGACGTGCAGATAATGAATGCGATAGCGGCGGCAATGGTGCCTGCACTGAGCTTTCGCTGCTGCTTGGCCTTTCGCTTCGATCGGATTCCGATGATCGTAATAGCGGAAATGGAGACACACAGTGCCGCCGCCGCTCCGATCATTGCAGCGTGTTCGCTTACCCATTGGGTCAGCTGGGACATGTCGTTCACACCTGCCCCTCGGTCGGCCGGCCACTGCGGCGGGTTCCGGCCGTCGTGTCCGCCGCGGTCACCGCGGGGTCCACCGGGGTATTACTGTGGTCATGGCGCACGGGTTCGTCCTGAGGTGTCGTTAGGGCCCTGGTAGCGCTGCCTCGCAAGCTCCGCGCTGCTGGGGCCTTCTTCATGGGTTCTTGAGTGCTCGCACTCGTGCGGGCTGGGAAGCGAGCTCGCTTGGTAGAGCGCTAGAAAGCAAGCTCGGGCGCTTCCTAGCTAGCTCGACCGCTCTGCCGCTTGCTGGCTGGAAAGCAGTGACCGGTACTCGGCTGCGTACGCCTGCTTCAACGCCTGCTCCACGACCTCCCGCTTACTCCAGCCGCGGGCGTCGCTCACCGCGTCAATCAGGGTGCTCAACAGGGGGTCAACTCGGGTGTTGAGCTGGCTGAACTCCTGCGGTCCGCGGCGACGCCGCGGGACTGCGGCCGGGACTGGGGGCGGCAGGATGGGGTCCTGGTGCTCGTCGGGGGCCGGCCTTGGTCCGCCGCCGCCCGCGGTGCCGCGGGGGCGGGGGTTGGGACGGTCGTTGTTGGCAGCCTCGCCGCTCACGTTGTACGCACCTTCGTGTTGTAGATTTCCCGGTAAGCCTCGTACACCGGCTTTCCGCTTTCGTACTGGCCGTACCAGACGCCGGCCGCACGCGATTCAAGGACAATGACCCGTTCCGGCACAAATGGCCGGAGCAGCATTCCGGGAGAGGTGTTCTCGAATTCGTCGACGGCCCGCAGAGCGTCACGCGTCCACACGGCGCCCCTCCAGGCGGCGCCGAGGACAATCCCGACTTCCCGAAGATGGTCGGGCATTCCAAGGCTCGCCTTGTGCGCCCGGAACTTCGCCACGGTCTCCTTTGCGCCGTCCACGCCGTCCAGCCCGTCTTCGTTGGGCTTGGCGGCGTAGACCACTTTGCGAGCCGCAGTCAGGATGTTCTGAATGATCAGCCCACCTTGGCGGTTCGGCGCGTCGAAGAAAACGTGCGCTTCGACTCCCTGGAGCGACCGCAGCAGACGGACGTCCGCGTGGTCGTCGGGGTTCTTCTCCTGGTTGCTGACCTTCCGCTGACTCGGGATCACCCGTAGGTTTCGGGGCCACCCGGCGGCCGGGTCCAACGGGACCGCGAGCTGGTCCGCCCACCCTTCCACGTCGTCGTTCCCCAGGATCGCGCCAATGTGCAGGCCCGGTCCGACGGGTTCGGCGCCGGTGAGCTTCGTCGTTGCGCCGCGCGGATCGCAGTCAGCCACGATCACGTCCTCGTCCGGATGCTCCTCCGCACAAGCAACCGCGAGCGAGATCGTGGTCATCGTTTTCGTGACGCCGCCGCTCTCCGAGTAGGCGGTGCACCGCTCCCACTGCTCAGTCATAGCTCGCATCCTAGCGATCGTGCTTGCGTGCGTACGTTCTGACGCGCTTTCTGACGCGCTCACAAGGATGCTAGCGTGGTAGAAAGAAAGCAACTACAGTAGAGCCAAAGAGAGGGGCCAGGCTTCCGACGGCCCGGCCCCTCGTGGTTGCTCTGGCCACCGCGGACACGGTGGCCGGAGCTTGATCCTGTAGGGAGGATCAGATGGTCAGGGTAGAGGATGTGACGTCTGGTGGGCGTCGCCTCGTGGTGGAGGCGGAACCTGTGCCGGAGGGCACGGTGGGCCCGGTCCGCTTCCTCGTGGGTCGTTTCGAGCGCCGGTCGTTCATCCCGGCGGCGGCGCGGCCGGCCGAGGACCTGGTGGCACTCGCTACCGCGGTGGGGGTGCTCGGCTGATGGCCCGCGGCGTGGATGACGACATGCGGCCGGTGAGCCTCCGGGGGCTGCTTCCCGGGGCCGCTGCTGGCCGGCGCCACCTGGTCGACTGGCTGAGGGCTCCTCGGCTGGACGTCGCCAGGGCGGCCGCGACGGCAGGGGCCGGGGACGAGTGGACCGCTCGGCTCTCGGCGTTGAACACCGCAACAGATGTGTTCTTCACGGACTACTGGGCGGCGACGCGGGCGGCCTGACCTTGGATGACGACGGCGGTCCCGGAGAGGTGATCTCTCCGGGCCCGCCGTCGTCATGCTTCTGCTTACGGGGCCTTGGCCGGTGTGGGAGTTCCACCGGCTGGCCCCTGACCCGGCGCGTCCGGGACTGCGAGCCGCACGGCAGTGTCCATCAGGTGAGCCTCGGTGAGCGGCAGTTCGCGTACGCGAACGTTGAGCCCAGTCCTTGGAGCCTCAACAATCGTGATCTTACCGGCGTCGTTCGCCAGCACCATGGCTACGTGGTAAATGCCCTGGGCACCGTTCCACCAGAACACGAGGTCACCGGGCAGCGTGGCGCCAATCGGGATGTGCTGTCCGGCCTCGTACTGATCGGTGGTCACGCGGGGGAGGTGGACGTACGGCCACCACGCGTACTGCACCAGCGAGCTGCAGTCATATCCCGCGTGGGTGGCCGCGAAGCACGATCCGTTGAGCCAACCTGTGTTGTCTCCGCAGAACCCCGTTCCGGGCCCGGAGGGGGTACCTCCGCCCCACACATACGGGACGCCCAACTGGCCCATAGCCCTGTTGATGACGTTGTTCACCGCCGGCCCGGCCAGTGACGGCGGCGTGTTATCCGTGCACGTCACAGCCTTGTTGGTGTCGCCACCGCTGAGGGACTGTGCCAACGCAGTGCCGAAGTCAGCCCATTTGCGGTATTGGTATCCAACTCCGCTGACTTGTACGGTTTCGGCGGCGTCGGCCATGTCCATCCGCTCCCACCCCTGGACCCACGTCAACCCGGGGATGTGCTGGGAGGGCACGCCGAACAAGAACGCGTTCGTGGCATAGATCGGGTCCAGTACCTGTTCCGGGGTTCCCCATCCGACCACGGACCTCTGCTGAAAGAGGCCGGCGGCGTCGTGTCCGGCCGTCGGCGGGAGTCGACGCAGGCTCGATTCCTGCATGGCCGTCATCAGAGCGATGGCGGCCGCCCTCGTCGGCAGTCCCTTCTCCCGTGCCACCCGCGCGATGATCTGGGCGTTGGCGGTCTGTTCCGAGTCCAGTTGGACGCCAGCGGCGGTGACCGATCCGGGCGCGCCGCCGCCCTGGTCGCCGACGCTCACACTGACACTGCAGTACTTCCCGGATTGGGCATGACCGCTTCCTCCGACGATCAGGATCACGGGCACAGCCATGATGCCGGCGGCGGCCATGGCAAGGCCTTTCGCCTTCAACGTTGTCCCCCTTCTTGAGTGGTCAGGTCAGCCCTTCGCCACCACCGCGTCCACGCGCCACGCCCCGCTCGCCTTGACGACGTGCAGGTTCCACGACGACTGGTTGTCGGTGGGCATCCCGTGGTCGGTCAGGTGCTGGCTGTAGGAGACCGAGACGAATGCCTCGGTGTCGGTGGCGGGTGGAGCGTCCGGGGACACCGCCGCGGTGCGGATGGTGGCCTTCGACGTCTCCTGAGCTGCGGTCATACGAGCTGAGAATGTGGTCTGTGTGGGGCGGAGCGTCACCAGGTATGCGTCCGTCGCATACGGCCTGGCGCGCTCCACGGGGTCGAGCGTGTTCGGGTGCTGCCAGTCATAGGTGTAAACGGCCTCGGTGAAGCGGGCTGCGGCGTCGACTGGATCGGCTCCGCCGCCAGTCGGGGGCGCCGAGGCGGCTGGCGCGCCTGCCGGCGCGGTGGCGTTCGGCGAGCTGGCGGTGGCGGGTGGCGTGGCCGCCGCGCTCATCGGGTCCGGGCGGTCGGTGGCTGTGGGTGTGGCTGCCGTCGTCGCACCGGCGGCCGGGGGGGCCGAAGGGAGCCCGGCGGGTCCGGGCGGAAGCGCTTGGTCCGTCGTGGCGGCCGCCGCAGGGCGGGGGCCTTCATGCGTCGGCGAGCTGCTGCAGCCAACGGCCAGGGCGGCGACGGTGACGGCCAGGGCGACGGTGCCGACGTGGTGTCCGACCCTCATGATTTCCTGTCCTCCCTGATTGGGGATGGTGCGTTGTGGTCGTCAACGACCGGTCCACTGCTCGGGGGACACAGCGTCTGCAGGATCGCCGCGCGGGAGAACCGGCGGTGGCGGGCTTCTCCCCAGTGCGGCAGCTGACCACCGCGTGCGAGCCGGCCCACCTTGTCCGGTCCCATGCCCAGCAGCGCAGACACCTGTGCCGTCGTCAGAACCTCGTCGCGGAACGAGATGTCGCACCACGATCGCCCCTGCACTGCGGCGTCCAGCGCCGGCGCACAGAACCGCCAGTCCCCGCCCAACTTCGCGGCGGGCAAGGCTCCGGCCCGCGCCCGCTTCATGACCGTTCTGGGGTTGAGCGCCAGCCGGGCGGCGGCCATTTCGCTGGTCAGCACCGGTCCCGCCGGGTCCAGCCGGTCTGCAGGCGAGCCGCCTCGGCGGGGCCGGCCCCTGCGAGTCGGCATCAGATTGTCCGTGTCCACCGGCTGTTTGTACCGCACGGGATGTCACCGCTCTGTCCTCCGTAGACCCCGACCGAGCGGGGAGAGTGTCCGACTCCGCAACGATCCGTTGAGCACGGATGCACTGCGGGTAGTCGATACGCTACTCTAAAACAGCCCCCAGTACCGAGAAAAAGGGTAGAATCCTGATGTACGGATCAAGCGCGCGGGGGGTGACGCTGTGGCCGAGGCTGACGAATTCGACCGAGAACAACCGGTGAGCCTGCGGGGCTTGCTGACGGCGGGGCAGGGAGTGGAGCCGCCGGAGGCGCGCACAGAGGCTCGTCCGGCGCACGGGGGGCGCACGCCCGTACCGGAACCATCACACCCAGCTACCCGGCCACACAAGCGGTTTCAGGCCACTGGGCCGATTTCCTCTCCTACCGAAGCTTCGTCTCCGGAGCTGTCCACCGCTGTCGGGGCTGTCCTGGTCGACGGTGAAGCGGCGGTGGCCGCGCGCCCGGCCAATGGGGCTCCGGCCGAACCGGTGGTTCCGAGGGACCGGCCGCAGACGTTGGTCCTGGGGCGGGTCGCCCCGCTGTCCGAGGCGGCACCGCCCGCGGCCGCTCCGCTTACCCCGCGTGTTGAAGCCGTTCCGCCCGCGCCGGCCGAGGCCTCCACCACCACGGTGGTGGAGGCTGAGCTACTGGTGGAACTGCCCTCGCGGCGGCGCGGGTTCGTGCGGCGGCGGCGCCCGGAACAACTGGCCGAGGCACCAGTGCGGCCGGCTCTTCCGACGGTCGTCGACCGCGTACGGGACACCGTGCTGCGGCGACGGCTGACGGTGGACCTGCCGCGGCAGCACGTCCGCATTGCAGTGGTGTCCCTCAAGGGCGGCAGCGGGCGGACCGCGACGACGCTCGGTCTGGGGGACGTCCTCGCTCAGCATCGCCCGGAGTCCGTGGCCGCGCTGGACGCTGTCCCCCTGCGCGGAAGCCTGGCCACCCTCGCTGGCGGCCGGGCGGCCGCCAGCGTGATGGACCTGCTTGCCGCCCACCAGACGTACACGGCGTTCAACTCGCCGCCCCCGCCGTCATACCGCCGACCGTCGGGACTGGCGGTCATCGCCTCCGAGCACCGCCCGGAGGCCCGGTACGTCCTGGGCGCCGACGGCTACCGGTGGCTGTCGGACCAGCTGCTGCCGCGTCACTTCGGCATCGCGCTGACCGACACACCGGCCGGCCTGTCGGACTCGCTTATGGCCGCCGTTCTGGCGGCCGCGGACCTGGTGGTGCTCACCACCACCACGGGGGCGGAGTCTGCCACGCTGGCCCACGACGCGCTGGTGTGGATGCATCGCAACGGGTACGGCGGCCTCGCCCGTCGCGCGCTCGTTGCCATCAACGCGGTTCGCCCCGGTGACCCCGGCGTGCCCGCCGGGACGCTGGCGAGCTTCTTCACCTCCAAGGCTGGCGCCGCCGTGACGATCCCGTGGGACCGGCACCTGGCGGCCGGACAGCCGATCGAATCGGCCGCGCTGGAGCCGGCCACCCGCAACGCATACCTCACACTCGGCGCGGCCGTGGTGGCCGCGCTCGCACGACAGAAGTAAGGGGACATCTCGTGTCGCAGCTGCTCGACCTCGCGCACCACGCTCTCGCCTCCGGGTGGGCTGACGCCCACAGCGTGATCCTGGCGAAGGACCCGACGCCCGCGCCTGGCACCGGCGGCAACCTGCCGAATGTCCAGGTGGACCGCACCGCCCCCGGTGCGAACGCTCTGACCACGATCCTGGGCGCCCTGATGTTCTACGGCCTGCTGGCCGGCCTCGCCGGACTGATCATGGGCGCCATCGCCTTCGGGGTCGGCAAATATCTGGGCAACCACCACGCCTCTTCCAGCGGCCGCGTCGGCATGCTCGCGAGCATGGCCGCGACGGTCATCGTCGGCGGCGGGTCCGCGTTGATCAACTGGGCATTCGGGCTCGGCGCCTCTCTCTGACATCCAGCCACATCCGACAGGGGGTAGACCCAATGCAGCTTGACCAGAGGCGCGCTCGGCAGTTCATGGGCGTCACGCTCGCCGTGCTGCTGCTCGGCGGCGGCGTGGCACTCGGACGCTCGACCGTCGATCCGGCGCCTGCCTCGCCCGCCCCGGCGCCGCCCGCCCCGGCGCCGGCCACCGGCGGCACCGCTACCTCAGCCGCCACGGCGGGTCTGGGCCCGGCCAGGGTGGTGTCCGGTGTCCCGGTGGGCTACCGGCATGATCGTGGTGGCGCGATGAGCGCGGCCGCGAACTACTCGTCGGCCCTCTCGTCGCCGCGGGTTCTCACCCCTGAGGGCCGGGCGGGGATCGTCTCCGCCATCGCGGCGCCTGACTCGGCAGCAGCGATCCGCCAGCAGCTCGACCACTCGGCCGAGGGCTCCGCCTTCGACCAGTTGCGCACCGACCAGGGCAGCAAGGTCCCGTTCGGGCTGGCCTCGATCCCGATCGCGTTGAAGCTGGACGGCGACCTGGGCGACACCGCCACGGTCGAGGTGTACGCGGTCACGTACGTGGCCTCCTCCACCGCGACGGCGGCCGGCGGCTACGGCCAGGCCACGGTCCGGCTGTCCTGGACGGACAACGACTGGAAGCTGTCCGGCTTCACGGCCGTCTCCCAGTCCGGGCCGGTGCCGACCAACTTCTACGCGCCGTCCACGGGCTGGTTGCCCGTCGACGGAAGTTCTCTGTATGACCTCAGTTCGGCATTCCGGCGGACGCTGACCGAGGGGACGGTGCCGGGCTATGTCGTCCCGTAGCAAGTGGATGCGGCGAGTCGGCATCACGTCCGTGCTGACGGCCGTGGTGCTGACCGTCGGCACGGCTCCGGTGTCTGCGGACCCGCAACCGCCGGACCTGTGCACGTCGCTGGCCCAGGCGGCCATGCACCCCCTGGACTGCGCGGCGAAGGCGGGCGGTTACGCCGTCAAGGGCGAAGTCGCGGCCGCGAAAGCGTCCGTTCTCGATGACATCACGAATGCGATCGTGGATGGAGTCGACTGGATTTCGGGGGCTGTCGGCGACTCGATCAAGACGTCCGGAGCACCGGATCTGCAGGCAGCATGGTTCTCTGACACGTTTTCGGCGACACGCAGTATCGGCGCAATGTTCGCGCTTATCGCCCTTCTGTGCTCGGCGATTTACGCGGCACTGAACCGGGACGGGCGGGAAATCGGCCGGAGCCTCGCGCAGGTTCTCACGGCGGGGGTATCCTGCGGTCTGATCGGTTCCCTGGTGACGATGACCAACGCGTTCATGGACTACGCGTGCGACGTCGCGTTGGGGACTGACGGCTGGAGCAGTATCACCGACTCGTTGAAGGCAGTCGCCCACACGCTGAACGTGTCGGCCAGTCACAGCACTGATCCGACGGCGATGCTCCTTCCCTCGATCGTCGTCATCATCCTGGGCCTGTTGATCATCATCTGCCTCGGCGTTGTCTGGTGCGAAATGATCATCCGCCGGATGGCAATCGACATTTGCGTGGTCTTCTGGCCGCTGGCCGTTTCCGGCAGTGTTTGGAAGAAGTCCCGGCAGTGGCAGCAGCGGTTGATTGACACTCTGCTGGTCGTGGTGCTAGCCAAGCCAATCATCGTCATCATGCTGAAACTGGCTAGCAATTCCCTTAAGGGCGTCAATTCGGCTTCCGGGCTTATTCTGGCGGTGGGTCTGTACGTTGTAGCTGCTTTTGCGCCTTACATCGTAATGCAGATGATCGGCGTTATCGGGGGTGCGGCTCACCCGGGCGGCACCACCGGCGGCATGCGGCAGGCCGGGTTCGGCGGGGTCGCCGGAATGGCTGCGGGGGTGGCGGCGCTGACCGGCGCCGCGTCGAAGATGGGCGGGGCCTTCGCGCGCGGTGGCAGCACCAAGGCGCCCAGCGCGGTCGGCCAGGCCGCGGCCGCCGCGGGTCCGCAAGGGGCCGCGTTCTCGGCCGGATTGGCCGCCCTGCAAGGGTCGGCGCGCCCGATGCTGCAGGCCGGCCGCACCATGGCCGGGGCCAACGCTCAGCAGCTTCCGGGCGGTGGGGGCGGTGGCTCGCAGGCGCTGAACGCGGGCGTCATCCCCGGACAGCTGACCGGCAGCTCCAACCGGCCCGCACTGCCGCCGGGTTCGGGCGGCGGCGGCAGTGGTAGTGCTGGCGGCGGCACCGGCGGGGGCGGGTCGCCTGCCCTTCCTCCAGGTGGCGGAAGCGGCAGCGGGGGCGGCGGCGCTCCCGCTGCCGGCGGCGGCGGGGCTCCTGCGGCCCCGGCCGGCGGGCCCGTCGGCCGCTCCGGCGGCGGCGCCAACAAGTACGCCCTGACCGCGCCCGTGACCGCGCCCGCTCGTCCCAACCCGCCGGTGCACCCGATGCCGGCCCGCATGCCGGGGAGGTCATAGGTGTCTCAGCACCAGCCGCAGCAGCGGCAGATGTTCATGTTCGGTCCGCGCGAGACAGACGGGATCGTGCTGGGCCTCAGCATGAGCGCCCTGGTCGCGCTCTTCGTGGCCGCCTTCGCGCTCGTGCGCCTGCTCTCGTACGGCGTCGTCGGCATTCTCGTCGGCGTCGCCCTCGTCCTGGTGACGGCGGCCGCGGTGTGGGTCCCGATCGCCGACCGGACGGCCGGGCAGTGGGCCCCGATCGTCGTCCTGTTCGTTGTCCGGCGGGCGCTGGGCTGGCACGTTTTCCGGGGAGGGCCGGCGGCGGAGCTCGCCCGGCCGATCCCCCGTCAAGAGGGAGTGGATCCGATGGACCTGCCGGGCGAGCTGGCGGGCACCGAAGTGCTGACCGTGCCGACCGCGGTCGGGCGGATCGGTGTCATCAAGGACACCAAGCGGCGGACGTACTGCGCGGTCATCAAGACGCAGGGCACCGCGTTCCGCCTGATGACCACGCAGGAGCAGGACGGCCGGCTGGCCATGTGGGCGGAGGTGCTCAACTCGGTGGCCTACAGCGGCGGCGGCATCGTGCGCCTGCAGCTGCTCGACATCACCATTCCCGACTCCGGGGACGCCCTGGCCCGGGAGTGGGCCACCAAGGGGTTGCGGGGCAACGCCGCGACCGCCAGCAACTACGAAACCCTGCTGGATGAAGCCAGGCCGGTCACGCAGAGCCATGAGAACTACCTCGTGGTGATGCTCGACCCGCGCAAGGCTCGACGGCAGATCAAGACCCTTGGCGGCGGCGACACCGGCGCCTGCGCCTACCTGCTGCAGCGGTGCGCACAGATTGAGGACTCCCTCGCGAACGCCGGGGTGGCGGTGGAGGGAGCCCTGCCCCCTCGCGCCCTAGGCAAGGTGATCCGGTGCGCGTACGAGCCCGGCGCCCGCTGGAAGCTGGACGCCCGGGGCCCGGTGACGGACGACTCCGGCGGCGCCGCTCCGGCCGAGGCCGGCCCGATGGCTGCCGAAGACCACTGGAGCTACTACCGCACCGACGATACGTATCACGCGGTGTACTGGGTGAGTGAGTGGCCCCGAAAGCCAGTGCCCGGCACCTTCCTTGAGGGCCTGATCCTGCAGTCCGCCTGTGAGCGGACGGTCTCGATCACCCTGCAGCCGCTCAATCCGCGTAAAGCCGCGGATGAGGTGTCGCGCTCGGACGCCGCGAAGTCGGCGAACCTGGACGTGAAACGCCGCTCGGGGTTCCGGACCTCCGCGCGTGACGCGCGCGAAGCGGAGTCGATCGCCGCGCAGGACGCCGCGCTGGCCGACGGCAACACCCTCTATCGGTTCGTGGGCCTGATCCGGATTTCGGCGCCGAGTCTGGAGGAGCTGGACCAGGCGTGCGCGGAGATCGAAGCGCGCGCCAACGTGCTGCAGTTGCGGCGGCTCTACGGCGAACAGGATTCGGCGTTTCCCGCCACCTTGCCGTTCGCGCGGGGGCTGCGGTTCGGCCTGATCTCTGACCTCGCCTGACCGGCCGCTTTCGGTGTCGGCTCCACCACCGTGGGGCCGGCGCCGTATCCGACCGGACAGCACCACCACGACCTCGGGGAGAGAACCGTGTTCGGACGTCGACCGAAGATCGATCCGGAACAGCAGATCACCGTGGCGGCCGCCGCGGCCGCCGTCCCCCGCCCGGCCAGGGCGGGCCGGCGGCGCGCTGCCGCTCCTGAGACAAAGCCCCCGCGGGGCCTGGCCCTGCTCGGGGACGGGATGGTCCGGCCGGCGTCCGGCCGCACCTTCCGCCGTCTTCGGCTCGCCCCCCACCGTGAGGCCACGACGCAACTGCAGGCGCTCTATCCGTGGCAGGCGGATGCGGGTGTGGGCGCCCTCGGGCCGCTCGTCGGCAACAATATCCTCGGAGGCGGTTCATTTTGTTTCGATCCCTGGGACTGGTATGACGCTGGTTTGCTGACGAACCCTAACTGGATCACGTTCGGTGAAATCGGCAGCAGAAAGTCCACCGAAATCAAGACGCGTGTTGCGCGCGCCTATGAGTTCGGTCGCGGGACGTTCTTGACTGACGTCAAGTCGGAATACAACGAGTTGGCGGCCTACCTGGGGCATGAGCCGATTTTTATCGGCCCCGGCCGGTCCGACCGGCTGAACCCTTTCGACATGGGGCCCGGCGGGAATGAAAGCCCGGTAGATGCCATGATCCGTCAGTTGAACATGTTGCAGGCCCTGGCGGCCGGCGTGCTGAGGCGGGACCTGACCGAGGCTGAGCGGACCCTGTGCCGCATCGCCGTCGCGGACCTGACCGGCGGCGGGGTGGAGCGTGTGGTCAGTGCCGACGGCACCCGCACGGTGGCGGCCACGGCGGCGGACCGGCCGCGTGTGCCCACCCTGCCGGAGGTGGTGGAGGCGATGCAGCACCCGCGCAAGTCGGCCCTGTCGGAACTCCCCCTGAGCGCGGACGAATTGCGGGAGAAAACCGCGGACCTCATCATGGCGTTTCAGCGCCTGGTGGACGGTGACCTGCGCGGAATGTTCGACGGCCCGACCACCGTCGATGTCGACCCGAAAACAAAATTCCTGGTCGTCAACCTGTCCTCGGTTCTGGCCGAACGCCGGGACGCTCTGCCGCTGGTCCGGATCTGCGCGTCCGCGTGGCTGCAGTCCGCCATGACGTCGCACCTGATGCGCCGTTACCACATTTCTGATGAGGCGTGGGCGGATATGAATCCGGGCACTCTTCGCTGGTATCAGTCAATGTTCAAATTGGCTCGGCAATACCGGCTTTCCAATGGCTTGGTATTCCATAAGCCGGGGGACATTCACACCGCTGGCGGCGCCGGCAGCGAGCTCGACCGTGTGGCGGCGAGCCTGGTCGCGGACGCCGGGGTGGCCATTTTTTACAGGCAGAAGCCCGACCAGCTGGCCATGTGCCGGGAGATGTTCGGGCTCACGGACAGTCAGCTGGCGTGGCTCACCCGGGTCCAGCCGGGCCAGGCCCTGTGGTGGGCCGGGCACGACCGCTCGTTCGTCGTGCAGCACGTCCGTTCGTCGGTGGAGGCGACGTTCACCAACACCGATCCGGTGCCCCTCGATGAGCTGGGGCAGGCGGGCGCCACGGCCGAGGCCTCCGTGGACCTCGACAAGGACGCCAGCGGCGAGCCGGCCGAGGCGGACGACGCTCCGGCCTACCGGGCTCCGGACGCCTGGCCGGCGCCGACGGTGCCGGAGTCGGCCGGACCGGCCGAGGATGGGGTGTACGCCTGATGTGGTCCAACTCGTCCGAGCAACCGGGCGGTTCGCCGTCGGGCATGTCCGAACCGGTGTACCTGCTCGCCGGCCTGGTCGTCGTGGTCTTCGCGCTGTCCGGCGCGCTGTGGCTGGCGGCGGCGCTGACTGCCACGCTGGCCGGCGGCGGCTGGCCGGCCGGCGTCACCCCGGGGTCCGTCCTGACCTTCGCGTGGCAGCTCTTCATCAGCCGCGGCGACGTCGCGGGCTCCTGGCACCACGCCGCGGGCGCCGGCGAGCTGGGCCCGGTGTGGCTGTTCTGGGTCCTGGCGGTGCTGCTGCTCGCGCTGCTGATCGCGCCCGTCTTCTGGCTGATGAGCCGGTACCGGGCCCGCAAGCGCGGCTCTCGCGGTGCTCAGTGGGCCCGGCGCGACCAGGAAAAGCCGATGGTCGCCCCGGAGGACCACGCGTCGCGCCGGTGGAGGCTCGTCGCCGGGTGGAGCGAGCTCACCGGCCGGCTTCTGGCCGCGGCCGACTGTGTGAGCGCAATCGTCTTCGGCCCCAACGGGAGCGGTAAAACGGTCTCCTACGTCGTTGCGAACGCGAACGAGTGGGCCGGGCCCGCCCTCATCTCCGTGGTGAAGGCGCCGGATGTGGAGTACATGCTGCAGGCCCGGCGCAACGTCGGGGGGCCGGTGCACATCTTCGCGCCGACCAACCCGCCCGGCTTCGTGCTCTCCCGCTGGTCTCCGGTCGCCTACGCGACCGACGAAGCGGCGGCCGCGCGGATGGCCCGCTGGCTGGTCGAAGCGGTCGGCATCGATGACCCGAGTAGCCGGCCGTGGATGACGCAGGCCCGGCAGTTCCTGGGCCCGCTGCTGCTGGCCGCCCACCTCAGCGACCGCCCCGGCCGCTCGGGAATTGAAGCCTTGTTGGATTTCGTGCAGCGCGGCAAGCAAGCCCAGGAAGAAGTGCGGGACGTTCTCCGCAAGGCCGGTGCTCAGGAATTCGCCCGCCAGTACACGGGCGTGTGGGCGAATCTTCATGAGGAAGGCATCGGGTCGGTAATGTTCACCACGAACACCATCATTGACCCGTACCTGAACCCGGAGATCCGCAAGTCTGCGGCGGGGTCGGATTTCACGGCCGATGACATCGTGACGAAAAAGGGCACGCTGTTCATCATCTCCCCGCCCTCGGAGTCCAAGGCGCTCGGGCCGGTCTGCACGGCTCTGCTGTCCAGCATCGTCTATGCCGCTGAGCGCGAGTACGAGCGGATCAACGCCGGCCGCCAGCGTCAGGAGACGGTGAAGCGCTGGTGGGGCCTGCTGCCGTCCCGGACGCGCATGATCCCGCCCCGGCCTCTCAAGGACCGGTTGTTGCTGGACCTGGATGAGGCCGGAAACGTTTTCAAGTACCCGGACCTGGCGAAGCTCTCGTCAACCGGACGCGGTATCGGAATTCAGCTGTTCGCGATTTTCCACGACATGTCTCAGCTGATCTCGATGTACGGCGAGAACGACGCCCGCACGATCATCTCGCAGTGCAAGGCACGCATTATCCTGCCGGGCCTCGCGGACGACCGCACGCTGTCCTACTTCTCCGAGGGCTTCGGCAAGACCGTGGAATACCGGACTTCCGTCACCGTCGGGTCCGACGGCCGGGGTTCCTCGACCACCAACGACCACGAAACTCCGCTGATCGCGCCGTGGCAGATCCAACAGCTTGAATTCGGCCATGCCATCGTGCAGTACAACAACCTTCCCCCAATCCGCGTCCGGATGCGCAACGCGGAGAGGGACCCCCGGCTGCTGGCCCTGACCGTGCCCCGGCCGAAGACCTCGACCGACGAACTGGAGAACGTGGCATGACGGACCTGGACGCTCCCGCCGTCGACCTGGTGGACACCCGCCAAGACTGCCGCTGGGTGCTCTCGGCGATGTCGCCCGGCGAGCGGCGGCAGCTGCTCGACCGGATGGCGCCGTGGGTGGACTGGCTGGTGAACGAGTACCCGGAGATGCAGCTGCAGGCCGTGATCCCACGGTGCTGGTACCGGCACCGCGGGGGCTGGAACAAGCTGATCGCGCTGTACGTCGCGTGGGTGCGGGTGTACGTCGAACCGGGCGAGAATCAGGGCGAGCTCGCGTTGGTGGCGTGGGACGACGCCCTGGAACGGGTCGTGAAGCGCTTGCAGTTCCCGGTGGAGTGCCTGGAGGCGGGCACCCACGTGGAGCCGTACACCCCGCGCGAGCCGTGGGAGTCGGAACCGTACCTGGCGTGGCTGCCCTCGGCCCCGGAGATGGTCACGGACCCGTTCCACCCGGCCCCCTTCTACAAGCTCCGCCCCAAGGGCCAGCAGCACCCGGCGGGTTCACCGAAGCTGCCGCCGGCGCCTGCGGCGCGTCCCGCTGCGGCGGCGCCCGCCCCGTCGCCGGCGGCTCCGGCCGGCTCCGCCGGGGCGCCGGCCATGGGCCCGGTCTCGCCGCTGGACACCTACCGGCCCACCTCCCTGAGCGGTACCGACATGGACCGGCTGATCGCCGCGGGCACGGCCGAAGTCGTCGGATCTGCCGTGCGGCACCTGGCCTGCTGGTGGGTGCGGTCGGGCGACGGCGGCACCTGGCTGCGGCTGCAGCCGGAGGTGGCCGAGCACGCGCCGGTCATCCGTGACCTGGACGCCGTTCTGGTCCCGCGCGCCTGATGACGCACGTTCCGCCGTTCCCCGCCTGGGCGCCGTCGCCCCGCCAGCACTGGGCCGTGGGGGTGCTGCTGTTCACCGTGAAGGTGGCCGGGTGGCTGCTGCTGGCCGTCGTGCTGGTCCTGGTCCTCATGGTGGTGGCAGCCGTCGCCGCGTTCGTCCCGATCCTGCGCGGCGGCCACCGGAGGTGGTGACCCGCTTCCCCAACTGATGCTCCCCTTGGTCGAGTTCGACCAAGGGGAGCACTTTTGTGTGTTCATGGCGTCGGGTCCGGCGGTGGCGGCGGACCGCTGGTGGTCCTGGTCCGGTCGTCGGCGGCCGCGCGCATCGCCCTCTCGGCCGCCTCGGCCGCCAGACGCCAACCCCGCCGTTCCGCGGCGGTCAGCCCCATGGGCGGCTTGAGCCTGCGCAGACCGGCCGCGGCCTCCTCGATCGCCCCGGCCTCGACCTGGCCGAGCAACACGGGCAGTGCCGGAACCTCCCATCGCCCCGTGAGCCGCGCCGACAGCAGCACCCGGCGCGCCCGCCTGGACCGCCCGGTATGGCGCCGGCGCCAATCCGCCGGCCGCTCGGAGCGCCCGGACGCCGCCGCCGCTTCGCCGGTACCGCCGTCCGCGGGCGGTTCGGCGGCGCTCACGCGCTCCGGCCGCGGCTGGTCTCCGCCTCGGCCACCGCCTCCACGACCTCCTCAACCACGCTCTCCACGACCTCGCCGACGACGACCGCGCCGGCTGCGGCAGCGGCGGCCGTCGCCACGGCGGCGGCCGCCACCAACGCCGTGGCGGCCTCGGTGCGCTCGCCCTGCTCCGCCTCGGCGCGCTCTTCGGGCAGACCTCGCCGGGTGGCCGCCTCGGTCTGCAACTGGTCGTGCTCCTCGCCCCGCTCCTGGGCCCACGCGCTCAACCGGTCGGCCTCGCGGTGCGCCTGGTGGGCGGCGTCGATGTCGCTGGCGCGGGCCGCGTCCAGCTGCTGCGGCAGTTCCCGGTCCATCACCAGCCACTCCCGGTACGCGGCCTCCCGGGTGGCCCCGAGGCCTGCGGCTCTCTCCAGCCCGGCGCGCTGGGCGTCCAGTTCGGCGAGCCGGGGCCCGGTGTTCTCGATGTAGTCCCGCAGCGCGGTGACGCGCTCGGTCAGCTCGCGGCGGTCCGCGCCGCGGACGGCGTGCACCAAGCCGAGAAACGCCCGCTCTTTCAACCGGGCCTCGCCGACGGCGAGCCGGGCCCTCAGCTCGTCCGGGGTCTGGTTGCCGAACCCTCCCACCTGCCGGACCTGGCGGTACTCGGCGTCCAGACGAGACAGGGCGTCGATCGCCTGCACCCGGGCGCTGAGCTCGGCGTGACGCTCGGCCACGGCGGTGTGCGCGGGGCCACGGCGGGAGCGGGCAACCTCCATGGCCGTGGTGGCCGACTCCCGGGCATGCCGGGCAACGACGGCGGCCTGTGTCGCCTCGGCACGGACCGTGCTGAGGCGGGTCTGCAGGTCGGCGTCCCCCATCGCCCCCAACGGCCGCTCGCGCCACCCGGGTACGCCGTCGCCGGGCACGCTGATCACCGGTTCGCCGGTCCGGCCGGCGGTGGTCGGCGCCGTCGACGTCGCGGCGGCCGCGGCGGACGGCGGCGGCGTGCTCGTAGTCGTGGCGGCAGTCGGCGGCGCCGCACCGGCGCCCGCCGGGCGTGCCTGGGTGGGGACGCTGGCGGCGGCCGCGGCGCCGCCCGGGGCGGGTGCCGGGGCGGCGCGCTCCGGGCGGGGGAGTTCGCGGTTGATGCGCCATGTCAGCAGCTGGGCCGCCGATCGCGCGTTGACCATGGACCCCTGCTCGACGGCCCGTCCAAGGACGGTCACCGGGTCGTAGCCGGCCCGCTCGACGCGAGAGAGCGTCGCACCGAGGGCCGCCCACGCCTTGTCTGCCAAAACCTGCTCGGTGCGCGGGCCGAGAACGGCCCTCACAACCTGGTGATACTGCTCGTACGGATCGTCTTCGGCCACGGTGTACCCCTCGTGTGATGGTCCTATCGGCCTCGACCGCGCTCCTCGCCGGCGTCGCGGCCGGCGTCGCGGTCCCTGTCGAGTTCTGCTGTCTGGTCGTAGTCGTATGCCGCGTCGCGCTCGGCGTCGACCGCGGCCGGCCGCGGTGCCGTGAGCCGCGCGGTCGCCCGGTCCACCGCCTCGCTGAGCGCGGTCTCGGGCGGCAGTCCGGCCCGGATGCGCTGTTCGTTCGTGAGGGCCCCGACAAGGGCGCGCTGTTCGTCCGCGCGCTGCTGCAGGCCCCTGGCGGTCGCGGCGGCCAGGGCGGCGTCCTGCAGATCGCTGGTGCGCGCCGACTCCAGCACCTGCGGCAGGGACTGGGCAAGGGTCTGCCACTGCTGGACGGCGCCGGCGCGGGCCGCGGCCGGACCGGCCTGCCTCTCCAGAGCCTCGCGCCGGATGTCGAGTTCGACCAACCGCCGGTTCGCGGTGTGCAGCTGCTCGCGCAGCGCGGCCACCTCGGCCGCGGCGCGCTCGCGCTGGCCGCGGCGGCGGGTCGACTCCATGGCCTCCTCGGCATCGGCAAGCCGGCCCCGGAGCTCGACGGTCGCCACCCCCGCCTCTTCGTAGGCGGGGGCGAGCTCGGCCAGGGCTTCCACGGCCTCGGCGCGCTGCCGCAGAGCGGCGGCCTGGACCTGGACGGCCTGGACGGCGCCGCCGTCGCCAGCCTCGGCGGCGGCCTGCTTCTGCTCGGCCTGGACGGCGGCCGCGGCCGCGCTCGCCGTGGCCGCTTCGACGGCGGCGACGGCCAGGGTGTGCGCCTGTTCCAACTCGGCGTCGGTGAGCTCACCGTGGGCGCGCTCGCGCCACCCGGGCCGGCGCGCCTGGTCCGGCTCGGCCGCCTCGACCGCGGCCACGTCGACGGCGGCGGCCTGGTCCTCGGCAAGCTCCACGCCGATCTCCTCGGCCTGCCCGTCCATCTCCTGCGACGGCTCGTCCGCACCCGCGGCGACGGCCAGGGTGTGCGCCTGCTGCACCTCCGCGTCGGTGAGCTCACCGTGGGCGCGCTCGCGCCACCCGGGCCGGCGCGCCTGGTCCGGCTCGGCCGCCTCGACCGCGGCCACGTCGACGGCGGCG
>NZ_JBVHXY010000055.1:20386-49602 GCF_055569215.1 Kitasatospora sp. NPDC029312
CGGCCTGGTCCTCGGCAAGCTCCACGCCGATCTCTTCGGCCTGCCCGTCCATCTCCTGCGACGGCTCCTCCGCACCCGCGGCGAGCTCGGTACGGACCCGCCACGCGAGTAGGCGGGGGACGGACTCGGCGTCGATGATCGGCCGCTCGGCCACCACCCGGTGCAGGACCTCGGCCGGGTCCAGCCCGGCCGCGGCGGCCGCGGCCAGGGCCTCGTCCAGCGCGTCGTACGACGCGTCCGCCAGCACGGCGTCCGCGTCCAACCCGTGCCCGGCCAGGCCGTCGCGGACGGCCTCGGCGAACAGCGGGACGGCGGCCCGGATGGGCTCGGCCTCGCGGGCGCCGTCGCGCTCAGCGGCGGGCTCGCGGGTCGGCGCCGGCGGGGGAGTGGTGAGCGGTTCCAGCGTCTCGCCCAGCTCCGTGACGACCATGTACTCCTGGCCGTCGTTGCTCGCCAACTGCTCGGCGAACCCGGCCAGCACCCGGTCCATCGCCTCGGCCTCGGTGGCCGGCTCGCCAAGGGTGACGCGCTTCTCCTCGTCCTCGACCTCGGCGCGCGGAATGAACAGGTGCACGCTGTGCTTGTCGCGCGACAGCGCGGTGTAGAGCCCGTTGGCGGCCAGGCCGGGGCCGTACACGAGCGTGTCCAGCACGCTCAAGCCTTGGGCCTTGTGCACGGTCATCGCGATGCCGTAGCTGAGTCCTCCGGCCGCGATGTACTCGGCCTCCAGCCACTCACGCACAATGCGGTGTTGGCCGCCCTCGACCTTCTCTCGCCACTCCACCAGCGCGCGGTCCTGGTCGTCCAGTTCGACGACCACGCCGCGGGTGCCGTTGTAGACGTCCTCGGCGCCCTGGTGCTGCTTGGACTTGTAGTCGTTGCGGCGAATCAGCACGATGTCACCGGCCGACAGAGCCAGCGTTTCACCGCCGGACAGCCGGTACTCAACCTCCCGGCCGGTGAGCTCGCCAAGCTCACGCCGGATCGCACGCGCGGCCGCGTTGAGCTCGTCCACGTCGCGGTTGCGGGCGGCCAGAATCAGGGTGCTGGCGATCTGCTCGTGCACCTGCTGGCGGGCATCCCGGATGTCCTGCCAGGCAACCAGCATGGCCGCCATGGCCTCCTGCCGGGTCTCGGTGACGTGCACCCGCCCGTGGTCCGCGTAGGTCCGCAGAGCCTCCCGGCGCTGGTCGTCGCGCCACATTTGCAGCGCGCGCCTCTCGACGGCATCACGCTGCCGGTAGTTGGTGTACAGGGTGTGGCCGCCCACGACTTCGTGGACCGCAGCGAACGCCCCGCCAACGCCAGGGCTCTGCAGCTGCTTCGGGTCACCGATCCCCACAATTTTGGTTCCGGTGAGACCAGCGTGGGCCAACAGCTCGGCTAGCTGGCGGTCGTCCACCATGGCCGCCTCGTCCAGCACGAGCACGTCCACGCCGTGCAGGCCGCGCACGCCGTTGCTCTTCCGGATGCGCTGCAACAGCAGCGCGAGCGTGGACGACTCGATGCCCGCTTCGGCGCGCAAGTTCTGGGCGGCAACGGCGGCCGTGGACGCACCCATAACCACCTGGCCCTGAGCCGCCCACGCCATGCGAGCCGCTTCCATGATCGTGGTTTTACCGGCGCCGGCAATGCCCACGATGGCGTCGACGCCGTGACCCTCGACCAGGATTCGGTGCAGCACTCCCAACTGTTCGGCGGACAGCTCGAACTCCGGGTTGGTGGCCCGCTGAATGGCCGTGTAGGTGGACACGGTCATCTCGAACGTGGCCTGGTCGACCACGGCGGCACCGCTGTTGAAGCGGGCGCGCGTCTCGGCGAGAATCCGGCGCTCGGCCGCCACGATGTCGGCGGTCGTGAACCGCTCGGTGTTGCGCAGGTGACCCGGCAACCGGGTGTCGAGCCGCACAGCCATGCCCCGGTGCAGCAGCACCCGGTCCGTCAGCTGCTCGATCTGATCGACGCCGAGAACGCCATGCGCGACGGCATCGGCGACGGCCGCCAACGCCTCCGCCTTCGTGAAGTCCTTCCGGTGTGAGGTCAGCCCACCTGAGACGCGGAACACCCACCGGGCCACCGCGTCGACGTCGGCCGGATCGCGCGGGGGCTGTGCCTTGGTGGACGCGTCGGCGCTCATCGCCTCGGGGGCCAGGACGGCGCCGATGATGGCGGCCGGGTCCTGGCCGGCGGCCTCCGCCTCGGCCTGCCAGTAGGCACGCAGCGTGGCGTCCGAGGCGGCAGTGGCGCGCTCGTCCTTGCGGCCCGCGAGCGCCGCGGCGGCGGCCTTCTGCTGCTCGGTGGTGGTCTCGGTGTAGTCCATCCCGAGTGCCGCGAACAACGCCTTGATCTCGGCGTTGCGCTTGCTGAACAGCTGGATCGTCTCCGGCGGGATGCCCACGATTTGCCACACGCCGGACTCGGCGTCCCGCTCCCACTTGATGCCCCAGCGCTCGTTCGTGACGGTGCGAACGCGCGCCTGCATCAGGCTGTCGATCGCGTGCGCGTGCCGGTACAGGTCGCGGCCGCCAGCGGCGACCGTCGACCACTGCCCGTCCTCGCCTCGACCGAGGTTGGCGAGCGTCACGTGGCCGTGCATGTGCGGGTCACCGAACGGGGCGTCACCCACCGGCCTGGCGGCTCTGTGGAAGTTGACCCATCCCATCAGACCGGACGTCGCCATGGTCTCGGCGGACTGGCCGTCGCCATGGTGGCCGCGCATCCCGTACGCCGTCCACCGCTCCGTCGCGGACACCGCTTCGGTGAGCGCGGCCACGAAGACCTCTTCCAGCTCGCGCGCGAAATCGTCCGGCGCGAACGCCAACGCAACAGAGAATGCCTTGGGCAGATTGATCGTCAAGTCGAACCCGCGATTGCCTACCTGGACGCGCCGGCCTTCGTACTTCAACGCCTTCTCCATGGCGGCCTCGCCGTACAGCGCGATGGTGTCGATCTTGAGCGCATCGGCGAGCTTCGCGATGTCGCTGACCCGCACCCGGTGGGCATCTCCGAGACGGTGGATGCCGCGCACCATCCGCCCGTAGGCGTCGCGCTTGCGGTCAGAGGTCAGCAGCGACTCGGGGGCCACGCCGCGCTCGGCGGCAAGCGCCTGGATCGCCTCGACCAGCGGCCGCGCCGCCAGTTTCCCGCGCGGGTCGACCGCCATTTTGGGCTCGACCAGCTGTTCCCCGGTGCGCGGGTCAACGCCCTTCATCATCGCCCGCGCGGCGTCGAACTGCGCGGGCTCCAGCTCACTGCCCGGCGTGATCCCGAACTCGGCCAGGCCCGACCCGATCCACATCAACGGGCGCTCGGTCACGTCCATGCGGTACGCAATCGCGTGATCGGCCTCGGCGGCGGCCGCGGCCTCCAGCTCCTCGCCGTACAGCTCGGCCGGGAACCCGATCCCGGCGGCCTTGAACAGCCCCTGCACGGTGGACGCCTTGATCCGGTAGGCCTCGCCCCGGGCGTCGACCTGCCGCGACACCCGGCCCCAGATTTCGCGCTGCCGATCGGAGCTGAACAGCTCAGCCGGGTCAACACCGACGGCGGCAGCGTGCGCCCGGATCGCCTCGACGGTGGGGGCAGCGGCGACCAGCGAAGCGTCCGCGATCGCGCACCCGTGGCGGCCTGTCAGGCGGTATTCCACCTGCTCGTCCGAGGGCCCGATGGCGGTAACCCAAGCCATGCCGGACCCTCCTTCCCCCCTCGATCCGGGCTATCCAGCAACCATGATCAACTAGCGCAGCGTATCGTCAGGAACTGACGATACCTTAGCACTGTGAATGATCTTGTGGTTTTGCCTGGCTTGACGGGGTGGGGGGCAGAGCCCCTAGGGAGGGTGCCGGGGGAAGGGCGGCAAGACGCGCCGAAGGTGCGTGGTAGTGAGCTCAACCAAGACGGTGGAGCTGGCAGCGGATAGGAACCATTAGGAACGGTGGGCTGATCACCACGACGCGCCGTCAGATCCGGTACGGACGGGCAGGTGGAAGCTCGGCGGCGGCGTCCGGCTGGTCGGCCGATTCCGCCGGCAGAAGCGCGCCGGTATGGAGCCGGTGTACCCGCACCCGAACGGGCGGCAGGGAATCCGCCGCGGCGGGGGCCGACCGAGGGCTACCATCAGCCCATGGCAGACACTGAGGGAACCCTGACAGTCGCTGAGATGCGCCGCCGGCGGCGGGAGCGGGAGGCGGTCGAAACCCGGGTCAAGGACCTGGCGGACGTCCTGGTGGTGACCACGCACAAGGCGGCCGCCGAGGCCGCCGAGGCGCTGGCCGCTGCCGAGACGGCGGAAGAGGAAGCGTTGGCCGTGGCGGTCAAGCTCTACGGCTCCGCCCGCGCGGTGTCGGAGCTGACGGGAATTGCCCTGGCTGAGGTGGAGCGGGCCAACAAGGTGGTGCCGGCCGCCCGGGTCAAGGCAGTGCACGCCGAACTCCTCGCCAAGGCGGAGGAAAAGGCCGGCCGACGCCGCCGAGGCGGCGCCCCTGCCGCCGACTCCGAGGGCGCCGACAGCTCGGCCGACGGCGCCGCCGAGGCGGCCGCGGCGAGCGTGCCGGGCCAGGACTCCAGCGGCTCGGATGATGCCGCCGAGGCGGCTGCGGCAGCATCCGTTAGCTGACCCGTGGCCGGGCCGTCGAACCTGCGCCGGGGGGGGGGGGGGGCAGGGGGGGGGGGGGGACCCCCCGCCCCCCCCGCGCCGGGGAGCGCCACCAGGTTGGGTCCTGTGTACCACTTGTCCAACGCCGCCCGCACCCCCCTCCCCCCAACCCGCACAGTGGAGGCGGAGGCCGCCCCCCCCCCCCCCCCCCCCCCCCCCCCCCCCCCCCCCCCCCCCCCCCCCCCCCCCCCCCCCCCCCCCTCCGCCGTGCTCGGCGGCGACCCCGGCGGTGGTCGCTGATGGCCACTCTGGAACCGTGGCAGCGGCCGCCATTCACCGACGCCGAGACGTGGCGACGGTTCACCGAAAAAGTCGTCAGGACGTCCGGCTGCTGGATCTGGGTTGGTGCCGTCTCCGACGGGTACGGCATGTTCCACAACGCCGCTAACCAGCTGCTCGGCCGACGGTCGCCGACGGTGCGCGTCTCGCGCTTCCTCTGGGAGGCGTACAACGGGCAGATGCCCGCCGCACACGTCGTCCTCCACGAGTGTGATACCCCGCTGTGCGTGCGCTACGAACCCGGGGCACAGCACCTGACGGCCGACACCCAATCGGCCAACCTGCAGATGGCGGCGGCCCGAGACCGGATCACCAACCGCTCGCGCCTCGGCCGGGCCGATCTGAGGGGCCAGCACCAACAGTCCCTCGCCATCCGGGCCGCGATGCTCGCGGCCGTCGCCGAGGGCATCACCGACCCCGACCAGCTCGCGGCCGTCCTGGCCGCGGTCATCGCCAAAGGCGACCCGTACGCCGATCAGCTCCGGCTGTTCTGACCTGACCGCCCCGCGGTCACCACATCACCCGCGGCCCGCTCCGGCCGACCGCTCCACCCGAGGGGGGAACGATGGACGAAACCGCGCCGCCGGCGCCGACCACAACCGACCCGGAACCGGACTTCGTGCTGTCCTGGTTCCCGGGGGACCTGCTGCGCAACAGGCCCTCGGCCTCCGGCTGGCGGCTGCACCGGATCAACCTGTGGCCCGGCGCCATGCCCGGGAACCCGTTCCCCGGCGCTATCGACGCCTCGCCGGAAGAACTGCACCGCGCCCTCTCCTCCGAACTCGGCCCCGTATCGGAGCTCCGGCCGACCACCTGGCGGGTGGAGTCGGTGGGGACGGGCGAGAAGCTGCGTCAGGGGCCCTGGGGATTTCCGTCCTACCACGTTGTCCTCCCGCGCCCGGAAGCCGTGGTTCGCTTCGCCGGAGGGTGGAGTGTTCGCGTGGCCCACCTCCGACTGCAGGAAGCGGGTTCCGACTCCTACCGGCCTGCTCCCATCCTCTACAACGGACTGTCCGGACTGATCCCCGCCGACACCCCGCCGTTGCCGTTCTCCCCCGGCGTGCTGGCGAGCATCGAAGTCAACGGGGTGCGACACCTGGAATGCTTCCGGCAGTGGGTGGCCGTGATGCGCCTCCCGGCGGCGGCAGCAGGGTATGACCACCTCCGACTCTCGTTCGTGAAGTGCGCCCTTGCCCGGGGCGGTGCCGCGGCCACCGCCCGCCCCGGGCTGGCGGCCTGTTCGTACTGCGCGCCCGACGTCCGGTACGACTCACCTTGCGATTCCTGCGCCGCCGAACTGGAGCGCAACGCCGCCATCACCCCGGAGGCTCGGACGCACGCCGAACGAGTGGATCGGGCACTGCTGTGACGAACCCCGCGCTCTCCAACTCCGCCGGTCTAACGGATGCTGAACGCCTCCTGGTCACCGACCTGCACAACGCAGTGTCGGTGCTCGGCGACCCGCCGCCGGGACACCGGTACGTCAACGTCCTGGCACTCCTCCTGGACGTCGGCAGGCTGTTCACCCCGCGCCCGTGGCCGGGCGGTGGGCCGCCGCCCGGCGAGCCGGGAGGCTGCTACATCGAATCGGTCTCCTGGGCCTGGGGATCGCCGGACGGGCTGGCGTACGTGGAAGGGGTTACCTGGACCGGCCTCTACCCGCTCGAACACGCCTGGTGCGGCAGTGTGGACGGCCTGGTGCTCGATCCCACCTGGCCCGACCCGGGGGCCGCCTATCTCGGGCTGCCGGTGCGGCCCGACGCCGCCTCGGCGCTGATGGGTGAGCACGGGGAACCGCTGCTGGCGTACGGCGCCGTCTGCCGGGAGTGGCTGGACAACGGGGTGCCCGGTGAGCTGCTGGTGGACGTCGGCCGACGGATACCGGCGGAGCTGATCCGCCCGACTCTGCAGGACCTCTGACGGCCCGCCCGCACCACCAGTGAGGCACCCGTGAACAGCAACCAGTCCACCACCGCCGAGGCCCCCGTCTTTGGCGGCGTTCCTACCGGCACCGCGGCGCCCGCCGGTGCCCCCGCCGGTGCCCCGTTCGGCACGGTCCCGATCGGGGTGCCAATGCCGCCCCGCCCGCCGGCTCCTGCAGCGGCGCCGGCCCGGCCTCGACCACCGGCCGCGGCCGGGCCGATTCGACGGCGGGTCGGCCTCCTCGCCGTCACCCCGGTACTGGCCCTCCCCCTGGTGCTCCTGGTGGCCGCTGAGGCGGGCGAGCTCGACCGGCCGGACGCGCCGCTGCTGCAGCCGGTGGCGGGCTTGTGGCGGCCCCTGACGGTCACTCCGCCGTCGGCGGCCGCGCCGTCGGCCACCCCGGCCTCGACGGTCACCGCCGTGCCCGTCCCTGCGGCGCCGGCCGTGCCCCCTGCAGCCGACCCGACCACCGACCTGGCGGCCGCCAATGGCGACGCGAGCGAGCCGGACCCCGAGGCGGTACCCCCGACGTCCGGCAGCTCGTCCAAGCGGCCGGCGGTCGGGCGGCCCACCCGCCCGTCCGACGGCGCCGCCCGGCCGCCGGCAGTGACGCCCGCGCGCCCCGCACAACCGGCCCCGGCCCCGCCCGTCGGCGGCCCGGTGGTGCCACTGCCGGGCGGCGGCTCGGGCGGGCTGTGCACCGCCGCCCGACAGACCGGGCAGCTGCCCCCGAACCTGCTGCAGCTCTGCCACTCGATGTACGGCGGCTGACGATCGCACGGTCGTCAGCTTCCGTTAGATCCACGCCCCACTCGATCGACCGCTGTAGGAGACCCTGGTGAAAGACATGGTGACGGTGCCCGCCGAACGCGGTGTGCCGGGAGTGGCTGCCGTGCGGGATACCGGGCGAGCCGCTGGTGGGCCGCCCGTTCGGTTCCGCGATGGCGGAGTTCCCGCGGTGACCACTGACGTGGTGGTGCCACTCGTCGGAGCGGACGTCCTGGCGGCGGCCGCCGGCCAAACGGCTGGTGCCATCGCCGTGCCCGGGACCGGTGTTGTGAGCCCTGCCCCGGCTCCGCGGCCGGGAAGCGTGGCGGCCGGATCGGCGCGCTCGTCCACGGTGGCGGACGTGCCAGCCAGCCGGCCGACGGTAGGGGACGGCGAGCCTGCGGGGCGGGGAGCCTGGCGTGAGCGGGCGCAGGCCCGTACGGCGCGGCCGCGGTCGGCTGCCGGCTTCGGCGGCTCGGCCAGGCCGCCCGGTGGTGGTGGCAGTGGCAACGGCGGTGGTGGGCGGACACCAATGGACTCCGCCGCGGCCCAACCCGCCGTTGATAGCGGTGGGCGCCGGAGGGAACTGCCGGATGGCCGGGCGGCTTGGCGGCAACGGGCGCTGGACCGCAGTGCGGCCCGGCCCCCCGTCGAACCTGCACCGGTGGCGCCCGCGCTGCCGTCCGCGCCGCAAACCGCAGAACTGGCGACCCCTCCCCGCCGGGCGGAGCTCGACGCCTTGACCGCACCTCGCGCACTGGGGCCTGGACCGGCCTGAGCCCTGGCCGGTGCAGGCGTCACGTGACGGACACGGCGACGGCCCCGTGCGGATTCGATCCGCGCGGGGGCCGTCGCCGTTTCCTGTCTCTATTCGGCCGGGTCCTGGTCCTCCGGTTCCCCGAACTCCTCCTGCCCGGGGACGGGGGGAATGGGCTTGGGGCCTTCGTCCTTCTTCGCCCGCTTGGGCTTGGTCGGGACGGCCGGTGCGGCCTTGGCCGACTCGGCCGCCGGCAGGGGGCCGACGGCAAGGGAGGCCAACCGGTCTTCGGCCTGGTCGGCGCGGGCCTTCTCCGCTGCGGCCTGGTCGACGGCGGCCCTGGCCGTCGCCTCCGCCGCCGCGGTCCTCTTCTCGGCCTCCTTCTGCAGCCCCTCGGCGACGCGCTTGGCCTCCACCGCGCCGGCCTTCTCCTCCTCGGCCTTGGTAGCGCGGTCCTCGGCGTTCTTCTGCTTGAGCTCCGCGGCGTCCTTCGCGCGAACGGCCTTCTCGGCGGCGTCCCGCGCGGCTGTCGCCTTCGCCTCCTCCTCGTCGGCGCGGGCCTTCTCCGCTGCGGCCTGGTCGACGGCGGCCCTGGCCGTCGCCTCCGCCGCCGCGGTCCTCTTCTCGGCCTCCTTCTGCAGCCCCTCGGCGACGCGCTTGGCCTCCACCGCGCCGGCCTTCTCCTCCTCGGCCTTGGTAGCGCGGTCCTCGGCGTTCTTCTGCTTGAGCTCCGCGGCGTCCTTCGCGCGAACGGCCTTCTCGGCGGCGTCCCGCGCGGCTGTCGCCTTCGCCTCCTCCTCGTCGGCGCGGGCCTTCTCCGCTGCGGCCTGGTCGACGGCGGCCCTGGCCGTCGCCTCCGCCGCCGCGGTCCTCTCGGCCAACGCCTGAAACTCCGCCACCAACTGCACGGCACGGGCGCGCGCCGCTTCGGCCAGGTCCTCGCTCTCCTGGGCCCTGAGCCCGAGGCGGCCGGCGTGGTCCAAGGCGGCCTGTTGCATCTCCAGTGCCGCGCTGGCGTGGTTGGCCTCGGCAGCCGCGGTGTCGCGATAGTGGTCGCGCTCCGCCGTGAGCTCGGCGATCACGCGGGCAGCCTCCCGGGCCTCCTCGTCCGCCCGGGCCTGAATCTCCTTGACCTCCTCGGCGGCCTCCGCCATGGCCTCGGCCGCGGCCTCCACACTGACCCGTAGCCCCTCGGCTCTGGCCGTGGCGCCGGCGGCTTCGGCTTCGGCCCTGGCCACCTTGGAGCGCACCGACGCGGGATCCAACTCCGCCCGCTCACGGTGCAACGCGCCGGCCACCTGCGTAAGGCCGGCGACCAAGCTCACCAGCTCCGCGGTCAGATCCTGCGGCGGGATACCGCCCCGAGCGCCGCCGTCGGACGCCTCGGCGTTCTTCACCTCCCGTCCGGCGTCGAACATCGCCCGCCGGCACTCGTACGAGCAGTAGATGCGTCGACGGCCCGTCGGCGGCTGGCGGAAGGTATTCGGGCACCCCGAGCGGCCGCACCGCGTCTCGGCCTCCTCGGCCCCGGATTCGACGGCGCCGAGCGCCACATCATCGGTCATACACCCATGCTCCTCCGTTTCGTTCGCAATTTCCAGCGTTCCGTTTAAGAACGGAACAAAACGATTTATTGTTTCGTTCCGTTTCGTTGTAGAACGGAACGAAACTTAACTCAGAGGTCATGGACGACCGGCCGTTGTCACGTTTCAAATCGTGACACTGGGGCGCGGTGGCGCGTCACGATTTGAAACGTGACACAGACCGAGGACCGTTACGATTTGAAACGTGACGGGCTCTCGGGTGAGGGAGCCTCAGAATCCGCGATGGGATGGGTGCTATGGCACGGAACGTCAGGGAACGGCGGGTGCCTCCGCCGAGGCCGCCACGGACTGAGCGTCTGTGGTGTGAGGGCTGCGGGTTCTCCTGGACGCGTCCTGTGCAAAGCGGACGGCCGCCGCGGTGGTGTTCTGACGCCTGCAAGGCGCGTGGGTACCGAGAGGCCAAGGCGGCGGCCGCTGAGAAGGAACGCCAGGCGGAGGAGGAACGGGCCCAGCAAGCCGCGTGGGAGCGGCTGCAGGAGGAACGGGAGCGCTGGGAGGCCGAGTACGAGCGACGGCGGGCGCAGGAGGAACGGGCGCAAGCGCAAGAGGAGGCCCGGGCGGAGGAGGAGCGACGGCGGGCGCAGGAGGAACGGCGGCGGCGTGCCGGCTCCTCCTCGTCCGGCTTCCGCCGTGGCCGGCTGTCGACGGCCGAGGCGCGGGCGGTCCTCTTCGACCTGGCCAACTTGCGCGACGACGGGGTGACCACGCTGAAAACCGCGTACCGCACAGCTGCCCGCCTGCACCACCCCGACCACCACCACGGCAAGGGTGACGCCGCGTTCAAACGGCTCTCGGAGGCTGCCGCCGTGCTGAAAGATGCTGGCCTGTTGTAGCCGTCGTGTCGTCCTGGCCAGGCCGGGGAAGCCCCCGGCCTGGTTCACGCGCCGTGCCGGTGCCAGGCGGCACGCTGCCGCTCTCGCAGCCGCCGGGCCTTGGTCAGGCGGCCCTTGTGCGGACGGGCGGCCGACTGCCCGTCCAACCGCCTGCACGGCTGCCCGGAGCGGGCATCGCAATGCGGGCAGCTCAGCTGCAGGGCCAAGGCCAGGACCGACGGCTCGTCGGCGGCGGGCCCGCCCGCCAGGCTTGGCAGCGCCAGCTGTACGGCGCCGCCCCGGCGGCGGGACCGCACTCCGGCGGGCCGCGGCCGACGTCGGCGACGTCGCGCGCCCGGCTCCGGCACGGCCTTCACGGCCTCGGTGGGCACCAGCCGGGGCGGGTCCACCAACTGCCCGTCCGCGGCGAGCTGCAGCGCGTGGACGAGCAGGCCCGGCGCCTGGATCCGCTCCGCCTCGATCCGGTAGGCCCTGGCATGGTCGGGGCTCTTGTCCTCGAACCTGGGGTACTTGCGCCGGCCCGGGTCCATCCCCGGCAACACCAGCTCATCGGCCTCCCGACGCCGCCCCTGGGCCCGCTTCTCCTCCTTCCCCAGGGCCGACCACTCCTCCTCGGCCAGCCACCAGCGGTGCCGCTCCTGCTCTACCCGTGCCCGTACGGCGAGACGGGCGATCCGCCCGTCCGTTCCGCACTGACGGGCCGCCTGCCACAGTGACGCTCCCTTGACGGCCTTCACAGCCTGTCCCTGGGCTCCCTGGACCGTGATGACCAACCCCAGTTCCTCAAGGCGGTGCACGTGCCTGTGGGTCGTACGGAGGGTGTAGCCGGTGCGCTTCGCCAGAGTCACCAGAGACAGGCCTCGACGGGACTCCAGGATCACCCGGTGCGTGCGGGCCGCGTGGTGTCCGAGCCGGTGCCACACATCGCTCTGACCGTGGGCCAGCAGAGTGCCGAGGGAGGTCCGGAGGTTCTGAGAGTGCGCATCACCACCCTTCTGGGGGGCGGCGTTGACACTTCTGTCAGACCCCTGGCGTGTCTTGGGAACCTCGTAGACGGCACAGCGGTGGCGGTGGTCGGCGGTGCACTCGTGGCCGGTGGCAAGGGTGACCCGGCGGGCCTCTCCTCTGCGCCGGACGGCTTCCTTGGTGACGACCAGCCAGCCGTCCTTGATGAGCCGGTTCAGCGCGTCAGCGGCGGCGGTGTGGCTGTAGCCGGCCAGCACGCCGAGGCGGCGGACGTCGGCGGAGACGTCCAGACTGTCGGAGGTGACCATGAGCCAGGACAGCACAATCAGCAGCAGGAAGTCCGCCGGGCCGCTCTCGCGGGACCACCGGGCTTCGCCGGCCGCGTCCATGCGCTTGCGCAGGTGAACGGCGGCGTCTTCCGCCTCGCTCGCCGCGCCGTCGTAACGGTCGCTGTCCTCCGGGCGGCGGGGCATCCGGGCGGCGTCCTGGACGGCCAGCCACCAAGCCCTCTCCAGCCGGGCGGCGGCGTCGTCGCCGGTGCGCTCGATCCGGGCGCCTGTGGCGTCCTTGACGGTCCGCAGCCACTCCAGCGCGGGAGAGGCGGCGGCGTCCCGCACCACCGCGGCCACCTGCTCGAACCGCCACCCCCGTACGGCCATCGCGACGAGCGGGGCGTGGAACTGGTGACTGTGGTCGTGCCGGTCGCCCAGCTTCCGGGCAAGCTGGCGCGCGGCCCGGCCGGTCAGCTCGCGGCGCGGCACATCCGCGATGTACGGACGGCCGTCCTCGTCGGCGACGACGCGGCGCACGACCGGCCGTTCACCCCGGGCCGGGTCGCGCGGGTCCATCAGCTTGATGGACGGTGGGACGCTCGGCCCGTGGCTGGCGGCCGGGCTGCCCGCGGCCGCCCGGAGCACGATCGCGCGGCCGCGCTCGGCGGCCAGGGCCTCCATCCGCTCCGCCACCCGGGCATAGGCCTCGGGGCCGGCCGAGGCGGGACCGAGCAGCCGCACCGCCTGTTCGACCGTGTGGGCCGTCAGTCGGCTGTGCCCGCCGTGCCGGTGCGGTGAACCGGGCGGACGAACCGCGCCGGTGGCAGCGTTGGAGAGCGGGCTGCTGTCCCACGACGGCCACAACGCCCTGCCCGCCGCGTTGATCCGCGCCACGGTCTCCGCCGAACACCCGGCCGAGCACCCCGACCAGATGTGCCAGCCTCCGGACGGGCCCGACTGCGCGGGCACCGGCGCGATGTTCTCGGCGGCGAGGATCTGCGCGTACTCGGCGGCGTGCTCCTCGGCAGCGGCGCGACCGGTGTCCTTGGTGTCGAACTCGCCGACCAGGAAGACGAATCGGTCCAGCCCGCGCCGACGCTGCGTCAAGTAGTGCACCACCGGCCGTGACGGGTAATTCGTAACGGCCTCGGAGACGTGCATGGTCAAGTTGGCGGGGTAGTTGTTGAGGTGTCCGCCCTGGCCGTCCTCGGCCGCCACACGCACCAGCGCGCGCGGGTGCAGCTCCGTCACAAACACGGTCAAAACACGTGTCGGGTCCACGTCAAATACGGCGCGCGGGTCGCCAAGTCGATAATCCGGTGACACACCGGGTTCAGGCATGGCTGTACCGCCGCCGCGGGGGTGTGCCAGAATGGCCCTGCTCCTCGGCGAGTTGCTGAGGGCAAACGAAAACCGGCCCGGTGGCGCCATCCACCACGGCTAGGGATTCGGACCGTCGCCAAACGGTCCAGGCTGTTTGTTTGGGGCTCCTCCTGGTCGCCACAACTAGGAAGAGGGGCCCTCACGGGTAACTGCTCGGTCTTCATTTGTCCGGTGATCAATCGCCCCCTCTGGGGGCCTTCGTCTTTTTAGCTGGCCTGCGCCACCTCCTCCGGCGGCGTCCAGCCGATCGGCCGGCCGTCCTCGCCAACGGGGAGCGCGCTCAGAGCGTGACGGATCACCTCGACGCCGGAAACACCCATCGCCCGAACCAATCGCTCGTACTTCGGCCGGAGCGGGTCACCAGGGGCCAACCTGAGGTCAGCCCGAACGGGCTTGTCGGCGTGAAACGTCGCCGACCGCCCGCGCTGCTGTTGTCCTCGTGATGCCATGGTCAAGATCCTAGGGCTTTAGGAGCTTGTGCGGCACAAAATCCCGGCGTGGCGCGATCTTTTTTCTGGGAGTCGGGTTGACGTTACGTCAGATTGTGCATTTTTTCCCTTTTGTCCTATCGGGCGAACACGCTCGTTGGCCGTGCCTCCCGGACTACCGGGCTCGTTGACCTGGTGGCCGGACCATCGGTGCGTCCGTCGGCATGCCTGTTCGCGCCTCAAACGGCGACTTCCGGCACCAAGTTGACGGCTGCAGGGCCTCCTGATGATCACGCGCACGGGGCCATCCTCCTGGGCCTCCTGCCGGGGAGCATGAGTACAGGTACTCATCTGCGCGCGGCGTGCGGGGGCCAACACGACAACGGCCAACCCCGGAATCGACCTGCAAGCCGGTCACTCGCTGAGTTCCTGGGCCCGGATGATCGCGCGCTCGGCCGTGCGGATGCTGACGCCGTACCGCTCGGCGAGCTCGGCGGCGGTGACGGGCCCACGTGCGCCGGCCTCGGCTGCAGCGAGTTCGGCGGCCACCTCGGCGGCACGCGAGTCGGTGGGCCGCTCGCGCGGGGCCTTGTTCTTGCTACCCGGGGTGCGGCCGCGGTACTGGCGTGCCTCTGCCGGCCGGTCACGCCGGGCCTCGGCTTCCGCGCGGGTCCAGAACCGGCGGCCGGCCACCTCGGTGCCCCTGTCCATGCGACCGTCTGCGGCCTCGTCGCGGACGGTGGACGCCTTGATGCCGGCCACTTCGGCCACCTCGGCATCGGTCAACAGGTCGTCGGGGTGGTCGGCCGGCTCGTCGGGCAGTGCGGGAATGGGCCGGCCGTCGATGAACGCCTGGGCCTGCTCGACGTCGTACAGCAACGGCTTCTTGCTGCAGGCCAACGGCTTGACGGCCTTCACGAACTCGGCGTGCCGGTTGCGGCGCCATGTCTGCACGGACATGCCGGCGAGCTGGGCGACTCCGGTCACGTCGGTGGCGGTTCGGCCGTGCTGGATCATCGGGTCTCTTCCTGGTCCGGGCCGGACCCGCGCGGGCGGCCGTGGTGCTGGTGGTGAGGATACGGGCGGCGTCGGCCGGGGGCTGAGCTGGTCGGCCGGTTCGAACGGTCGCACTACACTGGGGGTGCTTCCTGGTCTTCGGGCCGTTGGTGGGAAGCATGTAGGGCCGGTGGGTGCCGCACTCCTTCGGGGGTGTCCGCCGGCCCTTCGCGTTGTCCGCGGACAAGGGCCGGCGGTCTCTACCCGTACGGGGCAGAGACCGCCGGCCCGGGGCGCGGCTTACGCCGCGGCGTGCCGGCTGCGGTCGGCGGCCTCGGTCTCGGCCTCGAACTGCGCGCGGGCCGCGCTGAACAGTTCGGCCGTCTCGATGCCGTGGGCTTGGGCGGCCTCGACCAGCGCGGCCAGCAAGGCGGCGCACTGGTCCACTTCCAGGGCCCGCAGCACGGTGACGCTGTGCTCGACGCAGGGACGGTGGTGGCGGATCTCCTGGGCGGCGAGCCACAGACCGCCGGCGGTGATCCGGCCGTGCGCGAGGTGGAACAGGTCGGCGACCAGCGCGCGGAAGTCGCGCGCGGCCTGGTGGCGGGTGGCGAACCGGCGGGCCGTGGTGGCCTGCAGTGCCGCGGTGCCGTAGTGGATGCGGTCGGCGGTGGTGAGCGTCAGCATGTCGTCCGGGGCCTCGTTGTTGTACTGGGCCAGGGCCTCGGCGGCGCGCTCGCCGTACGTCTCGTGGGTGCTCAACTCGTTCTCCATGGCTCGGTGTTGGTGGGAAATGCCGTCCCGGGGCTGGGTGCCGACCGGCCCCGGGACGGGGGTCTGTGGGGGCTGCTAGGCAGCCAGAGCGAGGCGCAACAGCCGGCCTGGGCGGCCGCTCGGGGTGCCGGTGCCGGTGCTGGCCGTGTGTCGGTCCGCGACGGTGCCGCGGCCGGGGTGGACCGGCACGTGGTCCAGCGACTGGGGCACGTTGTCCGGCCGCGCCGCCTCCGCGTCGGGGAACAGGTCGGCGCCGTCGGAGGGGCGGCGCCACGGCCTCCGCGGGCGGGCGGTCGACTTCCTCAGGGGCCGTCGGGTCCGCGCGCCGGTGCCGTCCGTGCTCAACGGCTGGTCCACCCGGGCCTCGATGGGGTCTGCCTCGTCGGCGGGCTGGTCCTGGTCGGCCTGGTACTCGGCGAGCTCGGCGGCTTCCAGCTCCTCGGCCCGGGCCAGCAACAGGGCGGCCGCGCTGGGGGCGTCCAGCTGCTGCAGGATGGCGGCCTTGGCGCGCAGATCGGCCGCGGTCTCCGCCACCGGCTCGACCTGGTGGGCCGGCTCGGTGAGCGGGAGTTCCCGGTGGCCGGTGTCGGGCTCCTCGGTCTCGGCCGGCTCGACGTGGGCGGCGGCGGTGTCCAGCTGGGCCATCTCTTCCTCGGTCAACACGATGGTGCGGTGGGCCGCGTCCTGGGCGGCGATCTCGGCGGCGGCCGTGGCCTCGGCGGCCACCCGCTGCTCGATCCGCTCCCGTTCGGCGGCGGCCGCGGCCTTGGTGCGCTCCTCCTGGATGTGGGCGGCCAGGTGGGCGGCCAGGGCCGCGCACCGCTCGTATACGGCCTCGGTTTGGGGGCGCTGCCACTGCTCCAACCACTCGGACCCGCCGATCTCCTCGAACGCCTCGATGGCGGCGGAACGGGCCTGGTAGGGCAGGGACCGACCCGGGTCGACCTCGTCACGGACCCCGGCCGGCGAGCCGTGCCGACCGAGGCAGTGAGCCAGCGTTTCGGCGAACTCGCGGCGGGCCTTGGCGACGGTGCCGCGGCGCTCGCGCGGGGTGGTGTAGTGCTCGCCGGCCGGGCTGGTGAGCCATGCGGACACCCGCTTGCCCCACGCGAGGGACAACCGGTCGATCTCCTCCAACACGATCGGCAGAACCGCGCAGAACCGGGCCACCGCCTCCGCTTCGCCCCACACCCGGGCGTCGGTGCGGCCGTGGCCGTGGGAGTGCTTGGCGTACTCCTCGCGGCGGCTGGTGCCGTGCATGCGGCCCTGCTCGTCGTAGGCGTAACCGGTGTCGATGTCGCGGTGGTGCCACGTGACCACCCGCTCAAACTCCACGTCGTAGTACGCCGCGAGGGAAACGGCGAGCCGGCGCCGCTCGGGGCCGCGCTTGCTGGTGTCGCTGAACTCCAGCCGCGCGGTGACGCGCCGGCCGACTCCGACGATCTGACCGACCAGCCGCACAGCGGCCTCACCGCGGCGGGGCCGGTAGGGGTCGGCAATCGCGGGCATGATCGGGCGGACGCTGGCCTGGGCGAGCTCGGCGGCCACGGTGACCTCGGCGGCCAACAGCCCCTCGACGGCCGGAGGGGCGACGTGGGCGGGGTTGAGCATGGCGGCCGGGGTGGTCATGGTGCCGGTGAGGGCGGCGCCGGTGCTGGTCCACCGGCCGGGCTGGCCGGTGACCAGCTGGACCATCACCGGGTGCTCCGCGGCGGCGAGCTCGGCCACCTCGGCCGGGGTGTAGTGGCAGATTCGGGCGGTCTTCGCCATGGTGCTGTGCTCCTTCGCTGGTGGGAGTCGAGCGGTTCGGGGGTGCCGTTCCCTCCCCATCCCGACAGTATTTAGTTTACGGCAAATGACGCTCAATGACAAGATGGGACGCCGGCTGTTCTCCAAGAAAATGCCTGGTCAGACATGTCAAGGGCCGACGGGTTGATACCCGTCGGCCCCTCGTGTGGCGTCGATGTCAGGCAGCAAACAGGCGCTGGTAGTACGCCTGGCGCTTCTCGGCGGCCTCGCGCTCGGCACGCTCGGCGTCCCGGCGGGCCTGCTCGGCGGCGGCGCGCTCGGCCTCCCGCTGCTGCTGCCGCAGCACCAAGCGCCACCCGGCGGACCGGCGGGCGTTGAACAGCTGCTGCAGCGCCATACGCTCGGTGCGAGCCGTGCCCGTCGGGCCGGCGAACGGTACGGCCTCGTAGTCGCCCACCCAAATGGGGTCGTAGTGCTCGACGTGCCACCCAGTGCCGCGGCCGGCGGTGAACATGATGCCCAGCAACTCGCCGTCAGCCTGCTCGTAGACCATCGTGCCGCGCGGCGCGCACGATCCCCACGGGAAAACCGCCTCGGTGAGCCACTCCCACTCGTCCACCTGGGCATTGGTCATCTCGACCAACACCAACTCCACGTCCTCCTCGGTGAACGTGCCGGGCTCGACGCCGCGGCGGAAGTCCTGGACGGTGGCGAGCCGGACCGACTTCGGGACGGGAGCGTAGAGGGGGGACAGGCTGCGCATGATGGGTGCTCCTTCGGGTGGTGGTGTTGGTGGGAGGTGGGCGCCCCGGGGCCGGGTGCCGGCCGACCCCGGGGGCTGTGGTGGTCAGCTGCGCTCGACGGTGAAGCGGGTCGGCCAGTTGCGGCGGGCGCCGTAGGCGGTGCGGGCGTAGACGTGGGCGGCCTCGACCACCTGGGCGCCGATCCGCCGGTGGAGCACGGGGGCCAGCGCCACCGCGCGGCCGTCGTGGTCAAGCGGCATCAGCTTGCTGCGGCCACCGTTGTTCATGAACACCATCCGGGTGGTGCCGTCGTGGCCGCGGTCGGCGGTGGCGAACAGGCGGGCCTTGGCGGTCTCCAGCTCGTCGGGCAGGTAGCCGGCGCAGTCGGGCCGGCACGGTTCCTCGGTGTAGCCGAGGAAGTTACCGCCGCACTCGCACGACTCCTGCCACACGATGATGTCCACTGCTACCTCCTGGGTTGGTGGGATCTGAGGGGTTCGGGGGTGCCGTTCCCTCCCCCTCTCGACACTATTTAGTTTACGGCAAATGACGACCAATGGCAAGGTGGCGGGTCCTCAAAAGGCTGGTCAGAGCGGGTTTTTGCGCCGCGGTGAGCGCTCGGCACGCGGCCAGCTGACCACCCGCCCCAGGGTTCGGGCTGAGCGGGGGTCTTCCCTCCGAGGGCGGCAGGCTCCGCCCTGGCATGGGTTCCCGGGGGCCGGAGGAGGATCGGGCTTGCCCGACCGCGCTTGCGCGGCGCGAGCTTGCGAGCGTCCTTCGTAGGTCCCCGGGGTTCCATGCGAGCCTCCGGTGCCGCCCTCGGAGGGAAAACCCCCGCCGGTCCGGACCCGCACCACGACGCACGGTGCACCCGCGCACAGACGCCCCCTCCCCTCTGCTGGGTGGTCCGCGCCGGAGGCGAATCGCCCTGACCCGCACCGATGCACCCTCCCGCCAGAAGTTGACGCTGCGGTGTTGACGGTTCGTGGGCTCCGGCCGCTTGGCTGTGCCAGGCTGGGGCTGTGCACGGCGAGTACATCCCCGACATCCTGGCGCGGCTGGAACACGCGGCCGGCGGGTGGTTGACCCCGGCGTCAGGCTCGCTGGTCCTCGGCCAGCTGGTCCCCGCGCTGCAGGCTGCCGCGGCCGCCACCTCCGGCAAACCCTCCCGACAGTGGGCACACGCAGCCAACGCCACCTCGGCTCGGCTGTGGGTCGCTGGCGACGTCGGCGCCGACCGCGACTTCTGGGACGACCTGTACGCCACCGTGGCTCAGGCTGCGGCCGCACAGCCGCGCACCACCTGATCGCAATCACCGCCGCCCCGCTTCGAGCCGCCGGCCGGAATTAATGGATCTCCATAGATTTTCCCGAGGAGGAGCTAATGGAGAAAAGGAAGATCACCGTGTGCATTACGGCCGCTCAGGCGGGCCGGTTTCTGTTGCGTGAGCGGCAGCATCGAGTGGAGAAGATCGCTTATCGGGAGGAATTGGAGAGGGAGGGGATGAGCCGGCTGGAAGCGCGTTTGGAGGTGGCGCGGGTGCAGGCGGATTGGTGGCCTCCGGTGGAGGAGCTGGTGGCGGCGTCGTTGCGCCGGCGGCTGGAGCAGGAGGACTTGGCGGGGCCGTGGGCGCCACTTCGGGAGGAGGAGGAATTGGAGATGGAGCTGTCAGGTCGGTGGCCGGGACCGCGTGTCGGGGGCCTGAGGCAGCGTAACTATGCCCTGCCGTCTGACCTGGTGACTCAGCTGCGGACTGCCTCGTGGCGGGTCAGTGAGGCACCGTTCCGGGAGCTGGACCGGCTGGGCATCCGCATGGCGGTGGACACGCCAGAGGAGTTGTGGGAGGTCCGCGAGGACCTGGTGGCGCGGCTCTACTCGCCGGCCCGGATCGTACGGGAGGCCTTGGACCTGTATCCACGGGACGCGAGCGGGCCCCGGGAGCCGGCACCGGAGGTAAATTAATGGATCTCCATTAGGTCCTTCGGCTTCGCACGCGTTATTAATAAGGCACCTTTCGGATTCAGGTTCGGTTTTCCTGAATTACTTGCTTTGCGGGCGTTATGCCGGTATCTCTATTGGTGTGCTTCGTTTCCTGGAAAGGAGTGTGGCTGTGGTGTTGGGCGATGGTTTGGTGCCGCGTGGGGAGCCGCGGCGGTGGGACGGCGGGGTACCGGTGTACGACTCGGGGAAGGCGCCGGCGGGGCTGCGGACGAAGACTCAGCTCGGCGAGCAGTACCGGTTGCGGCTGGCGCCGGGTCAACTGCCGGTGGCGTACGTCATCACGGAGTACTACGCGAGCGGGCGGCGGTACGAACAGCGGGCGTTGTATGACCCGGCGGGAGCGGTGAGGATGCGGCCGTTGCCGTCGAAGTTGAAGGCGGCGATGGAGGCCCGGCGGACGTGTCCGGTGTGCGCGGTGGTGCGGGACTACATCGTCCGGGGCGGCCAGTGCGGGAGGTGCCGGGAGCGGGCGGAGGCGGTGGAGGCCCGGCTGCGGGTGCGGACGTGCGGGGGGTGCGGGCGGCAGCGGCCGAAGGGGCGACCGTTCCCGTCGGTGCGGGATCGGTATTGGTCGCGGCGGTTGTGCGCGGAGTGTCGGAGGGCGGCGGCGGCCGCGCGGCGGGAGGCGGACGCCGCGTGGCTGGCGGGGGCGGTGGTCTGCTCGGGGGAGGGGTGCACGGTGCGTGTGGCGACGCTGCGGGAGGCGCGGGCGTGGCGGCGTGCGAACCGGTTCACGGGGGCGTACTGGCGGCCGCGCTGGTGCCCGCCGTGTGCTGAGCGGCGGGAGGCGGAACGGGCTGCTCAGGATGCCGCGTTGAGGGCCCGGTGGGCGGAGGAGGAGGCCCGTCGGGAGGAGTGGGAGAAAGAGCGGCTGAGGGCCCGGGCGTTGGAGGTGGAGCGGCTGGAGGCGTGGGCGGCGGAGGCGCTGGCCGATCCAAGTGCTGTCGCCTTGGACTGCGAGACCACGGGACTGGAGTGGGACGCGCGGATCGTGGATCTGGCGGTGGTGTCGGTGGTGGGCCGGGAGACGCTGGTGGACTCGCTGGTGGATCCGGGGGTGCCGATCCCGGTGGAGGCGGAGCGAATCCACGGGATCGGGCACGCGATGGTGACGGGGCAGCCGGGGTTCGGGAACCTGGTCGGCCAGCTCGGCGAGGTGCTGGCCGGGCGCCGGATTCTGATCTACAACAAGGCCTTCGATACTGCGAGGCTGAGGCACGAACTCGGCCTGTACTTCGCCGATCAGGTGGCGCGGGAGGCTGCGGCCGGGGTGTTCGCGGCGGAGGAGCCACCGGAGGGCCTGGGGGAGCGGGTGCGGGTGGAGGCCTCGGCGCGGACGGCGGCGTGGATGGGACGGGCGTCCTGGGAGGACGTGATGATCCCGTTCAGCGACTGGGTGGGCGAGGAGGACGAGTACCACGGTGGTTACCGGTGGCAGCGGTTGGGAGGGGGGCACCGGGCTCTTGGGGACTGCCTCGCCGTGGTGGACCGGCTTGAGGAGATGGGGCGGCGGGTTCGGGCGGTGCCGGGGCAGGGTGTGCGGCAGGGTTGGGGCTCGGAGGAGGTGGCGGTCTGATGGTCCAAGTTCGGGTCATGGGCGATGACGCCGCCAGGGTGCGGGCCGTCCTGGCCGTGCTGCTGCCCTACCTGGAGCGGTGCCCGGACCTGGTGGTGGGCGACACCACCGAACTGGGGCACCGCAGCGGTGGCGGCCGGGTGGTCTTCGACGTGTCGTTGCCCCGGTCGGCGGCGGGCTCGACCACGGCCGGCTCGACGGCGACGGCGACGGCGACGGCCGACGACCCGCCGGGGTCGGTCTGGGTCCGCTCGGAGCGGGCGGACCGGTCGGCCGGGCCCGCCCGCCAGGGCCTCGGTGGCCGACGCCGCGCGCTTCCGCTCGGCGGCTCGCGGTGAAAGGTGCGGCGCCCGTCTGGGCGGCGGGCGCCGCTTCCCTCCTCCTTCGACTGCAGCATCTGGGGGAGTCCGTGACCTGCACCGCTGAATGCGCGCCGCCCGACGGGGCTGGCCGCAGGAACGTCGCTAAGGTGACACCTGCAGCCCCCACCCCCATCAGCCATGTCACTGCCGTTCCGTCACGGCGGCCGGCCGCCCGCCAACCGCACCGGTGGTCTTCGGCGCCCGCGCCCCCTCGATTCCTCCCGTCCGCGGGCGGCCCTGCGCTAGCCTGCTGGTGCAGCCACCGCCGGAAGGGGACCACCATGGCGCGCATCGCCTTCGACCCGGAGGAAGCGGCCGGCCTTCGCCGCGCGGCCGCCGAGGAATTCACCACCGCGCCCGCCCTGGCCTACGTCCTGGAGCGGCTTGCCGCCGAGGGCATCGACCTGGACGGCTGCGTGTCCTGGGAGACGCTGCGGACCGAGGCGGGGCTGACGGACGACGGGGGCGCCCGCGTTGCCTAAGCACGCTGCCGGCGGCCGCCGTGCCATCGTCACCTTCTCCGCCGAGGCGGCCCGGCAGGTGCGGGCCCTGGAGCACAAGGAAGCCGTACGGCTCGACGCCGCGCTAACGATCATCGCTGCGGACCCGCTGGGCGCCGCCCCGCCGATGGCGGCCGCGCCGGTGCTGCGGGAGTTCCGCGGCGGCGACGGAGCCCGGGTGATCTACTACGCCACCGTGCTGGGCACCGTTGTGGTGGTGGCCTACCTGGAAGCGTGATCCGCGCCGGTGCCGCCGGCGTGCGCTAGCGGTCGTCGCCGGGTGCCTCGTTCTCGGCGATCCTCTGGGACGCCTCGGTGATGGTGTCGGTCAGCCAGTCAGTCAGACCGGCGATGGTACCGAGGATCGCACGCTCGGACGCCTCGGCAGCAAGGCAAGCCCTCCACGCGGCCCGGTCGCCGATGCTCGCCCGGATTGCCGTCTCCAGCCGGCTGCGCAGTGTCGTCGGCGGAATGGCCTCAATCTCGACCGCGAGCCGAGCGTCAATCCCGAACTGCTCGCACTCGACCGCGTACGCCTTCCAGTTGGGATCGCGGGTGTTCGCGGCGTGCGCGACCAGATCAAGGTCCGGGTCCAGTACGTCGTCCGCGGTCACCGCGATGCGACGCACCACCACGTCCACCCGGCCGTCCGTGTAGCGGTTCAGGCGCTCCAACAGGCTGCGGGGAATGGCCCGCCCGGTCGGGTCGAAATCGCCGGCGTAGAGGATCTGCACCGGGCGCCGGTCCGTCAGGTACTCCTGTGCCGAGGAGTGGGCGAAGTCCTTCGACGCCTGCCCGCGACAGGAGAAGAGGCCAACGCCGAACTTCTCGGTCACGGAGTGGATGATGCCCGACACCGAATCGGACTCGGCCCACACCTCCACCCGCTCGGGCTGCTGTTCCCACAGGTTGCGTCGGTACAGCTGGGCCGTCCGTTCCAGCGCCTCGCCGTGCGAGCCCCACATGGTCGGCTTGCGCACCCATCGGGTTGAGTCGGTGATCCATCCGAACGGGATCGTCCCGTCCTCGCGCATCTCGCCCAAGTAGCGCACGACCAGCTTGTACGACGTCCGGGAGCTGCCGGTGTCCTTGGGCCACAGCACGCCGCACCCAAGGTAGTAGACCTGGCGGACGCTGCACGGCTGGTTCTGCTCCACGATGGCCCGGAGCTGCTGGCGTAGGCGTGCGGCCTGCTCCTTCGTCCGACGCTGCCGGGGTGCGCGTCCGTTTACGGCCCTAGGGCCGTAAACCGTCTCCGTGGCCATCCTGCTGCCTTCTTTCTCTCCCGGCTCCGTCTTCGAGCCTAGGCCGTAGCTGTAGCAGGCTCGGCCGACAGCTGTCCCCGTTCGGGTGACGGAGGCGGCGGCCACGGGCCCGGTCGGCCGGAGCCCCGACGCACACACGGCGGGCCGGCCCCCACCTCGGGGCCGGCCCGCCGTTCGCGTCCGGGGATCAGCCGGCGGCCGGCTCCTCCTCGTCGGCGGTGGCGGTGCCGACCACCACCGTGTGCGCCGACCGCCCGGCCGCGTGGTGGGTGTCGCCGCGGTACTCGCCGGTCTCCGGGTCCGGGTAGGACACGGCCATGGTCAGCGCCCACTCCTCCGTATCGGCGCGGTGTCCCGGCACGCGGGCCAGGCTGAGGCTGTGTACCTCGGCGTCGGCGGCGTGCAGGGTCCAGTTCGCGGCGGTCTGCAGGGCCTTCGCCGCCGTGGTCCCGTTGACCACCACGGCCGTGTACGCCACCACGGATACGTCCGCGTCGTCGTCCAGCACGCCGCCGTTCTTCTGCATCACCCGGACCGCGCTGGCGGCCAGGGTGACGTCCCGCTGCAGGGCTCGCGCGGCCGGGTGCTGGCTGGGCAGGGCGACGGTCTGGGCCTGGATCACCGCGGGCAGCGCGGCGGCGCCGACCACCACGGGCAGCTCGGTGTCCTGTTGAGGGGTGCTGTCGTTCACCGTGTTCTCCTTCTACTGGTTGAGGGCGGGAGACGCTGGGGTGGTGCAGTGCTGACACAGCTGGGTCCGGCGGTAGTCGGTGGGGCGGCGCTGGCGGGGGATGCCCCGGGCCTGGCGGGCGGCGCCTTCCTCCACCCGCCTCACCGTGCCGGTGGGGTCGCGGTAGTAGCGCCATCGCCAGACCGCGGTCCGGATCGGGTCGTAGACCAGCCGGCCGGCTTCGCAGCACGGGCGAGCACACGGTGGCCCACCACCGCGTCCGAGCGGCGGTCACCGCGGCAGGGTGACCGGCCGGCACGTCGTCCAGCCCGCGGCCGTCAGTAGCTCGTCCGCGCCGCCCGTCGGCGGGCGGTCGATACGGCACGTCAGCTCGTCGGCCGGGGGCTGCTGCTGGACCAGCCACCGGTGGACGTACTCGGCAACCAGCTGGTGCAGTGCCAGGGTGACCGGCTCGACGTCGGTTGCCCAAATGCCGCTAGGGCGCACGTAGACCGCGTGGTGGCCAACGGTGAGCGCGCACATCGGTTCCCACCCGGTAACCCCGGTCTCGACAGCGCGGAACCGGTCGTCCTGGCTGGCCAACCACAGCCACAGATCCGTGTGCCGCACCGGTCTGGGCCGCGGAGACAGCGGACCCAACCACACCGGTTCGGCCTCCACGGCCAAGGGCTCCCGTTGGGGAACCCGCCGCGGCTCGTACAGCCGGCCCTCAGCCGGCTGCGGTCCGACGGTCGGCGGGTCGACGGCCAGCACGCGCCCGTATAGCAGCCCATCGCGCTCCTGCCGACCGACCAGGGTCCACGGGTGCAGGCCACCGAGGGCGAGGGGGGCGACGACCACTCCGCCGGGGGCGAGCTGGTCCAGCCATCTCGGGGAGAGGCCGCGGACACCGGCGGTCACTATGATGACGTCGACGGGGCCGACGTCGGGCCGGCCCTCGAACAGGTCGCCCAACTGGGCGTCCACCATGCCGACCGCGCGGCCGAGCGGGCCGAGCGGGGCCCGGACGGCTTCGACGTCGGCAAGCGTGCTGTGGACGCTGGCCACCGGGCGGGCCTTCCTGGCGAGCGCGACGGCGGTGGTTCCGGGGCCGATCTGCAGCACCCGGTCCCCGGGCCGGACCACGGCCGCCAGGAACTCGGGCAGGCCGGCCTCCTCGGCGGGCTTCGGCTCTGCTTCCTCGTGCGGCAGTTTCATCGGCCTTCTCCGTACCTGCGGGGCGAACTCGGCTGGTGGATAAGCGGTTTGGCGGTCGACAGCAGTCGCGGAACCACGGCAACGGTGATCACATCGCCGTTCCGCAGCATCCAACTCCGCTGGTAGGGCTGGCGGTTGGATAGGGAGGCGAGCGCGACGTGCAGCTCTTCGGTGTCTTCGCTCCATCGGTGGGCCGCGGCCCGGCTGCGGCGCGCCATCAGCACGCCGTAGGCGCGCGTTAGGCGCCGCATCGCCCGGACGGCCTGGCCGGGGGTTCTCACCGGCGGGCACTGCTTGGCCTTGACCACAGACCCGTCACGGCCGCGTCGCCGGACGAAGCGAAGCACGATGCCACCCGGCACGGCCGGCGGGTACAGCGTCCGCCGGATCTCCAGCGGCAACGGCGCGGGGAGGGTGGCCGAGGCGGTGGCGGGGGTCATCTCCGCCCCACCTCCACGGTGACCTCGCCGCGGGGCTCCCAGAGCTTCACACCGAACCGGTGCTCAACGCCGATGCCGGTCACCGTGAGGGTGTAGGGCTCGTGGACGGCGAGCAAGCGGCGGACGTGCTCCTGCTCGCCATCGTCGGCGAGCCAGGCCAGGACCGGCGCGGCCAGCACGGGCGGCAGCTGGTCAGCCAGTTGCTGGGCCTGGAGCTGTAGCCACCACGCGGCGAGCCAATCCGTCTTCGCGCGGGTGCGGATCAGCAGCGTGGGGGTGGGGCGGGCGTCGGGCCGCTCGTCGGCGGTGCACTCGTACGGGCCGTCCACCACGGCGGGCGCCGGCCTCGGAGGCGTCGGCGGGCACGACTGGATCGGGGAGAGCGGGTGTAACAGCTGCAGCATGGGGGGCTCGACTCCTTGTTGAGAGCGCTCCTGATGGGCTGTTCGGGGCGGGGGGGGGGGGGGGGGGGGGGGGGGGGGGGGGGGGGGGGGGGGGGGGGGGACGGGGGAGGGGGGGGGGGGGTTGGGGGGGGGGGGGGGGGGCCCCCCCCCCCGCCGCAGTGCTGTGGACACGGTGCGGCGGGGCGGCCAGCGGCGCGCGGGGGGAGACGCGCCGCGGAAGCTGGCCGGCCGGGCATCCGGAGAAGCGAGCCGGCCGACCAGCGGTCTAGGTGCTGGTCGACAGGCTCAGCGCGAGATGGGCCCACGCGAGCGTCCCTCGGGGCCGTCGGCGCCGACCGCTGCCGATGGTGCGCGGAAGCTGGCGCACGACCGTGGTTCCGCGGCCGCTCTCGGCGGTCTCGGGTCCGGCCTGAGCCTGAGGCTTGCGCCAACGGCCGGCGTCCCGCACGACCACCAGGACCGACCGGCCGCGGTGGGTCAGCGTGCACATGATCGTCCGGCTACCACTGTGGACGGCCGCATTGGTCACGAACTCGCTGATGACGACGACGAGTTCATCGACCGCATGGGGCTCGATCCCCCACTTCGCTGCGGTCTCCCGCATGAAGCGGCGCGCCGCCCTGGCCGCCATGGGGTCGGCGTTGATCGTCAGTTCGGCTGTCTCCAGCCCGGGGTCTCGCATGCCGTTCCCCTCGTCAAGCCGGGGTTGGGGTCTGCACAGATCCGCCACCCGCTCACCAAGATCACCTGCGGTGATCACCCGGGAGCTGTGAGTGGCGCACTTGCAGTATGGCACTGGGATTCCCATTCTGGGAATCCCAGTGCGGGAATCCCGGATGGTGCATCATGAACTTCACCCGAGGGGGTGACAGCTCCGTGCGCGTGCTCCCGGCGTTTGATACGGCGGCAGTTGATGACATGGCCGGAGGTGGGGACACTGGACTGCAGGATCACGGAGAGGACGAGATGACGGCAGCGACACCGGGACCGACGACGCGTCGACGGCAGTTGGCCGCAGAGCTCCGCACCCTTCGGGAGCGCCGGGGCTTGACGCTGGAACAGGCCGCTGAGCTGTCGGGCGTCTCAAAAAGTGCGATCAACCGCTATGAGGCACACGCGGGCGGCGGGGTCAAAGCCCCGTGGGTGGAAGCGTTGTGCCGAGCCTATGAGGCGACGGACGACGAACGCGCGAACCTGGTGTCGATGGCCAAGGAAGCTCGTCAGCTCGGTTGGTACGCCTCGCTGGACATGCCCCCAAGTCTGCGAACCCTGGTCAGACTGGAGGATGAGGCGGCAGAGCTGCAGGCATACGCCTCCGGCTACGTCCCTGGCCTGGTGCAGACCCGCGACTACGCCATAGCGGCACACCGGGGATCGGAACCGCGGGCAACCGATAAAGAGCTGACGCGCAACGTCGACGTCCGGATGAGGCGTCAGCAGATCTTGGAGCGCCCGCAGCCGCCGCACTTGTGGCTCATCGTGGATGAGGCAGTGCTGCGACGGCAGGTCGGCGGCCCCGGGGTCATGGCCGGCCAGATGCTGCACCTGGCCGAAGTCGCCGAGCGGCCACGGATCACCTTGCAGGTGCTCCCGTTCAGCAAGGGCGCGAATCCTGCCGAGTCGATCTCTTTTAGTATCCTTCGTGGCGCTGAACGGTCCCTTGACGTGGTCTACATCGCCAACCTGACCAGCGCCCTTTTCCTGGAGAAAACAGGGGATTTGGAGCGTTACGGGCTGGTGTGGGACTACCTGCGCGCGGAAGCGCTTGGGACCGGTGAATCAATCGAACTGATCACCGCGACCGCCAGCCGGTACGCGGAGGCCACACGCGAGGAGAGCGCCCGATGATGAACCGTACCCAGGGGCTGACCTGGCGCAAGTCCTCTTACTCGGGGGGCTCGAACACGGACTGTGTGGAGATCTCCGAGAGTGTGGCGGCGGCCGTGCTCGTCAGGGATTCCAAGGACCCGAATGGCCCGATGTTGAAGTTCACCCCTGAAGCCTGGGCCGCGTTCGCGAGCTGGGCCAGCGAACAGAGCTGCTGACGCCCGCAGACCAGAACAGCTGAGGGCCGGCCCGTACGGGCCGGCCCTCAGCTGTTGCTGCTACCGCCGTCGTGCACGCGGCGTCCGCTTCGGTTGCGTCCGCTTCGTGGCCTTGTTGGTGACGCTCGGTTTTGCCGTTGTCGGCTCGGCTACCTCGGCCTCGGCGGCGTCGGCCCGGTCGGCGACGGCCTGGTGCTCAAGGGCGGCGGCGTCGGCCTCCTCAACTGCGGCGAGCTGCCGGCGGAGCTCGGCCAACTCGGCCACCTGCTCCTCGGCCTGCCGACGCCCGTCCGTGAGCTGGCGGCGGAGTTCGGCCACCTCGACCTCGGCGGCGTCGGCCCTGCCGGTCTGCTGCTCGGCCTGGCGGCGGAGCTCGGCTACCTCGGCCTCGGCGACGGCCTGGTGCTCGGCAAGCTGCCGCCGGGTGCTCTCCAGCTCGGCGGCAATGCCCTGGGCGGCCTGCCGGGCCTGCTCGGCGAGCTGCAGGGCTGCGGCCCTGCCGCCGCGGGCCTCGGCCACCTGCTCCTCGGCCTGCCGACGCCCGTCCGTGAGCTGGCGGCGGAGTTCGGCCACCTCGACCTCGGCGGCGTCGGCCCTGCCGGTCT
>NZ_JBVHXY010000056.1:0-43481 GCF_055569215.1 Kitasatospora sp. NPDC029312
TCTGGTGGCCGACATCCACGATCACGACGCGCCCGATGCGATCGTGGAAAAGGCGCTCGCGGACCCCCCCCCCCCCCCCGCCCCCCTCCCCCCCCCCCCCCTCCCCCCCCCCCCCCCCCCCCCCCCCCCCCCCGGGGCCGTCGGCGTTTCCGGAGCCGCCCGCCGGTCCGGCGGCTGCGTTCGGCCGGGGGTTTCAGAGCCCGAGCCGGGCGGCCCGGGCGGCGGCCCGGTCGAGCAGCTGGTGGACGTCCCCCACCCGGGTGGTGGGGCGGTCGTTGTACTCGTCCGGGGAGCGCGCCGGGCGCCCGGTGGCGTGCAGCACCTCCATCAGCTGGACCCGGGCGGTCCGCACGGTGGCCGGGGTGCCGTAGCCGTACGCCAGGACGGCGGCCTGGGCGCCGAGCAGGCAGACCCGGCCGGACGGGTCCCACATGGCGCCCTGCAGCCAGCCGTGGGCGCCGATGTAGCGGGAGGCGAGCCGCAGGTGGTCGGCGGCGCTGACCGGGACGGGCCGGGCGGGGCGGCGCAGCACCCGGTCGAGCAGGGTGGCCCGGGGGGCCAGGAAGCCGGCGTTCCAGGGGTGCAGCGTCGCGCCGTACCGGCAGACGTAGGGCGCCGGGGTGCGGACGGGCGCGGGCAGCGAGGCGAGGTACGCCTCGATCTCGGCGACCAGCCCGGTGCCGTCCGGGTGGACCAGGAGCGGTGGGAAGGTCGTCGGGGCGGTGCGGGGCATGCGGGTTCTCCAGGTTGGTGGCCGTCAGATTCCGCTCACCAAAGTGGGGCATTCCAGACATTTCCGCGACCGGAGTGCGCCCGACCGCGAGCGGTTTCCGGGTTGGCGGCCGGGCCGATAGCCTCGGCGGCGTTCGAGCGCAGTTCGAGCGCGACCGGAGCCGGCGCGTTCCCCGAGATGGAGGAGTCCCGGTGCATCCGCAGGAGCGACTGGCCGTCATACAGCGCTGCGTGATCCGGGAGATGGCGCGCCTGGGTCAGGTGTTCCATCCGGAAGGCGACGTGGTGCGCGGCCCGGGGACCACCGCGGTGGCGGTGCGCGACCACCCGGGGGACGACGGCGCCGGGCACGTGGACCTCGGCTTCGTGCTGCAACTGGGCCGGGCGGACGCACCGGTGGTGTGGGACTGCGCGGCGGGCCTCGGCAAGACCGAGGAGGAGAAGCTCGCGAACGCGGTGAAGATGTGGGCGACCACCACCGCCTCGGTGCTGGTGGAGCTGGCCGAGGGGCGCGGGGTGCACGCCGACCACGCCGACCTGCCCGAACTCCCGGGCTGGCACGCGGTGCAGGGGCCGGCGGCGGTCTTCGGGTTCGGCAACGAGCACCTGGCCGCCTGGCTCGCCGAGCACCGGGTGCTGCCGGCGCTGGCACCCGCGCTGCGGGCGGAGGTGGCCGGGCCGGGCCCGGTGGGGGTGAAGCTCTTCCTGGGCGGGAAGGCGGGCGACGACATCGCCGAGGTCCGGGTGGGCGGCGAGGTGTCGGAGGCGGCCTCCGCGGCGCTGCGCGCGCTGGACTGGCCCCGGGGCGAACGGCTCTGCTGGGCACGGCTGTTCGTGCTGCTGACGGCGGAACGGGCGGCGCCGGTCACGGCCGCGCCGGCGGGTGCCGCGACGCCCGCACCGTGGCACGCCCGGGCGGCGGCGCGCCCCCGGGGACTGTTCGCCCGCTGGCGGGAGGCCCGACGGGCCGGCCGGTGACCGCTACTCGCCCACCGGCCCACGCGCCCGCGCGAGTTCGAGCGTGCGGGCGTTCGGGATCCGGTGCCGACGGTCGATGCTCCGACGCCCCCGCCACCCGGAGCACCTCGCACCCGCCCCTCGACACCGGCGCGCCCTTCGGCTCGGGCGCGCGGGCCCGGGCCCGTCAGCCGCCGGTGATGCTGGAGATGCTGTGCGCCAGGTTGGACAGGATGGAGTTGATCGACGTCGCCATGGTGGTTTCGTGCAGCATGAAGCCGAAGAGGGCGGCGACGATCGCGTGCGGGATCTTCATCTGCTTGTTCCGGATGAAGATGATGCACAGGATCGCGAACAGGACCAGCGCGGAGACGGAGAGTGCCACCCGGACTCACTTCCTCGTTTCATAGCGTGGCGCCGCCGCCCGGCGGCACCTGCGAAGCCGGACCCCGGCCTGTCCGACGGTCCCGAGGCGGAATCGCGGACCGCCCGGCGCAGTGCCGGCCGGGGAGCCCACGCTCGTGCGCTGTCTGGCGTGCCGCACGTGCCACCCCCCGTTCCCCCGAATCCTGAACAGTCCCGCCCGGACTCAGTGTGGTCGACCGTGCCGGTTGCGTAAAGGTCTGACAGTCGGCCCAACGCCGACATCCTGCGATGCGAGACGAGTTTCCGCCGACCGGGACGATAGCGGAGCAGTTCTGACGGACGGTCGGCGGGGCGGGCTGAGCGGCCGGGACGCGTCTGCGGGCGGGGAGCGGAAGCCGCTGATCCGGTCAGCCGGCGGGGCGTCCGAGATGGCCGAAGATCAGCTGCCAGGCTTGACAGCGAGGCTGCCGGTGGCATGTGCCTCAGTCGCGCCAGAGCAGCAGCACGGCGCGGTCGTCGTTGATGTCCCGGGCCACCGTCTCGATCAGCGCGGCCGCGGCGCCCGCACGGGCGCCCGGGGCGCCGCCGGGGACCAGCCGGTCCGCCTCCCCCATCAGGCGGTCCATGCCCTCGGTGAGGTCCCGGCCCGGCGCCTCCACCATGCCGTCGGTGCACAGCATCAGCACGTCGCCGCGGTTCAACCGGCCGCGCACGCCCTCGAACTTGGCGCCGTCGTAGATCCCGAGCAGCGGGCCCTCGGCCTCCTTGACCTCCCAGCGTCCGGCGCCGGCCAGCCGCTGCATGCCCGGCAGGTGCCCGGCCGAGAGCAGCTCGTACTCGCCGGTGTCCAGGTCCAGCACCAGGTGGACGGCGGTGGCGAAGCCCTCCTCCCAGGACTGGCGCAACAGGTAGCCGTTGGCGGCGGGCAGGAAGTCGTGCGCGGGCAGCGAGCCGACCAGGCCGCCGAACGCGCCGGAGAGCAGCAGCGCCCGGGAGCCGGCGTCCATGCCCTTGCCGGAGACGTCCGCGAGGACCACCTCCAGCAGCCGCTGGCCGGGCCCGGTGCGGGCGGCCACCACGAAGTCCCCGGAGAACGACTGCCCGCCGGCCGGACGCAGCGCCATGTCGGCGTGCCAGCCGTCCGGCAGGTGGGGCACCCGGCTCTGCACCCGCAGCCGCTCGCGCAGGTCGAACAGCATGGTGGAGCCGCCCCACCACGGCACACCGACCCGGGCCCGGAACTGGGCCAGCAGCAGGCCGCCGACCCCGGCGGCGCCGACCACCAGGGCGGCGCCCGGGGTCACGCCGTAGAGGTAGGCCTGCGGGTTGTCGCTGGCGACCCGCTGGCCGGTGTGGATCACGGACTCGGCGGACAGGCCGAGGGCGGCCAGCGCGTAGAGCACCACCAGGCTGCCGGGGCGCAGCAGCAGCGCGCCGGCCAGGATCGGCAGCACGAGGGCGGTGGGCGGGGCCCAGTCGGGGATCCAGATGTTGAGCAGGATCAGCAGCGGGACGAGCAGCGCGAGCGCGCTGAGCACCGGCCAGTCGGCGGCGCCGCCGCGGAAGTAGTCGACACCGGCCGTGCGCAGCCTTCGGCGGACCCGGCGGAGCCTCTTGCGCAGCCGGGCCGTCACGGGCTCGGACGCCTGGGCGGCGCCGGGCCTCGTCGCAGTCGTCTGGGGCGGTGCGCCCGGCGGTCTGCCAGCCATGGGGTCCGACCCTATCCACGGGTACGGCCCGGCGTCGACGGGCCGGGGGCGGGCGGCGGCGTCGGCGCGCGGGGAGCTCAGCGGGTTTCGGCCGATCGGCGCGGTGCCGGGCGTGTCGTCAGGAGGCGTGCGCCGGTTGGGTCCACGGGGGCTCGGCGGCGGCGTGCGCGCCCCGCGTGCGGGGGCGGGGGTGTGCCTGCGCCTTGTGGCCGATCCCACAGGTCCCGGGCGGGTGGGACGTCCTCGCCGGCTCCCGGCTCCCGGCTCCCGGCTTCGGGCTGTGGGCTGTGGGCTCCGGGCTCCGGGCCCCCGCCGGGCGCCGGGCGCCGGGCGCAGACGGCGGCGGCCGGCCGCACGGGAGGGTGCGGCCGGCCGTCGTGGGCGGGTGGGGGGCGGGATCAGCCCTGCGGGTGGTGGGCCGGGATCGGCGGGAGCTCGCCGGTGGTCTCGTACTCGCTCAGCATCTCGATCCGGCGGGTGTGCCGCGGCTCGCCGCTGTAGGGGGTGTTGAGGAAGACCTCGACGAACCCGGTGGCCTCCTCCGGCGTGTGCATCCGGCCGCCGATGGAGATCACGTTGGCGTTGTTGTGCTGACGGCCGAGCTCGGCGGTCTGCGTGCTCCAGGCCAGCGCCGCCCGGACGCCCTTGACCTTGTTGGCGGCGATCGCCTCGCCGTTGCCCGAACCGCCGATCACGATGCCCAGGGCGTCCTCGTCGGCGGCGGTGCGCTCGGCGGCGCGCAGGCAGAAGGGCGGGTAGTCGTCCTCGGCGTCGTAGATGTGCGGCCCGCAGTCGACCGGCTCGTGGCCGGCCCCCTTCAGCCACTCCACCAGGTGGTTCTTCAGTTCGTATCCGGCATGGTCGGAGCCCAGGTACACGCGCATGCCATGAGTGTGGCATGCGCGCGCGCCCGGGCCCGACAACGGGGGGCGTCAGCGCTTGCCGAGCACCTTCCAGGCCAGCGGCAGGGCGCCGGCCGCGAAGGCGGCCTTGAGGGCATCGCCGACCAGGTACGGGTAGAGGCCGAGCTCGGCGGCGCGGGCCAGCGACACGTGCAGGGTGACCGCCAGGTACGGGACGCCGACGGCGTAGATGGCCAGGCTGCCGAGAACCATCGTGACGGCGGTGTTCACCGGGGTGCGGTCGGCGCCGCGGCGGGCCAGCGCGCCGGTCACGGCGGCGGCGAGGACGAAACCGATCACGTAGCCGAAGGAGGGCATGGCCCAGCCGGAGGTGCCCTCGGCGAACCAGGGCAGGCCCGCCATGCCGGCCAGCAGGTAGAGGACGAGCGAGGCGACGCCACGGCGGGCCCCGAGCGCGGTGCCGACCAGCAGGGCGGCGAAGGTCTGGCCGGTGACCGGCACCGGCGAGCCGGGGACGTTCACCGACAGCTGCGCGGCCGCGCCGGTGAGCGCGGCGCCGCCGACCACCAGGGCGAGGTCGCGGACCTGCGCTCCGACACGGGTGGAAGCGGCGGGCAGCAGGTCGGCGAGGACGGCGCGGCGCGCTATCGGGCTGGTGGCAGTGGCCATCGGGATCCTCCGTAAGGGTCCAGGTGAGTGAACATCTGTGAACCTACGCGGTGATCGACTCCGGCGCCGCCACGGTTTCGGACAAAGCCGGGCCCTCGGGCGTTGTCGGAAACGACTCCGGAGCACGCTCCGCGACCGCGGTGTCACGCTCCGGTGGACTCCGGTCCGCATGGTGGGCCGGAAGCGGCCATTGTTGGCATGAGCCGGGAGGCCACCGGATATTGGACAGCTCATGTCGCATTCCGCACAGTCTGGATCCACCCCTATGGCCCCCACCTCCGCGCCGACGGCGCCCGGGACCACCGACGCCGACGGCCGACCGGCCGACGGCACGGCACCCGGCAGCCAGCAGCTCAGCCACGGGCTCAAGCAGCGCCACCTGTCGATGATCGCCCTCGGAGGCGTCATCGGCGCCGGCCTCTTCGTCGGCTCCGGCGCGGGCATCGCGGCCGCCGGTCCGGCGATCATCCTCGCCTTCACCCTGTCCGGACTGCTGGTCATGCTGATCATGCGGATGCTCGGGGAGATGTCCGCGGCCCGTCCGGCCTCCGGCTCCTTCTCGGTGCACGCCGAGAAGGAGGTCGGCCCCTGGGCCGGGATCACGGCCGGCTGGATGTACTGGGTGATGCTCTGCTGCGGCGTCGCCGCCGAGGCCACCGCCGCCGGAAAGATCGTCAACGGCTGGATACCCGGCGTCTCCGCCTGGGTCTGGGTCGGCCTCTTCATGGTCTTCTTCTGCGCCAGCAACCTGACCGCGGTGAAGAACTTCGGCGAGTTCGAGTTCTGGTTCGCCACCATCAAGGTCGCCGCGATCGTCGCCTTCCTGGTCCTCGGCGTGCTCGGCGTCACCGGGGTGATCGGCCCCGGCGCCCCCGGCACCGGCAACCTCACCGGCCACGGCGGCTTCCTGCCCACCGGCGTCAGCGGACTGATCGTCGGCCTGCTCTCCTCGGTCTTCGCGTACGGCGGCCTGGAGACGGTGACCATCGCCGCGGCCGAGTCCGACGACCCCAAGAAGAACGTCGCCAACGCGGTGCGCACGGCGGTGTGGCGGATCGCGATCTTCTACATCGGCTCGATGGCCCTGGTCGTCACCCTGGTCTCCTGGAAGGACCCGGCGGTCGTCGCCGACGGCCCGTACGTCACGGTGCTGCGCCACCTCGGGGTGCCCGGCGCCGGGGCGATCATGGAGGTGGTGGTGCTGGTCGCGCTGCTGTCCGCCATGAACGCCAACATCTACGGCGCCTCCCGGATGGCCTACTCGCTGGTCGGCCGCGGCCAGGGCCCCAAGGCGCTGGCCAAGGTCAGCGGCGGGGTGCCGCGCCGGGCCGTGCTGGTCTCCTGCCTGTTCGGCTTCGGTGCCGTGCTGGCCGCCAAGTTCTGGCCCGCCACCGTGTTCACCTGGCTGATGAACACCACCGGCGTGGCCATCCTGGTGGTCTGGCTGTTCATCTGCATCGTCCAGCTGCGGATGCGCCGCCGGCTGGAGCGCGAGGCGCCCGAACTGCTCACCGTGAAGATGTGGGGCTACCCGTACCTGACCTGGGTGGCGATGGCCGCCGTGGCGGGCATCCTCGCGCTGATGACCACCACCGAGGGCAACCGCCAGCAGCTGTACGCGGCCGGGGTGCTGGTCGCCCTGCTGATCGGGGCCGGCCTGCTCAAGCAGCGCCGGGACGCCGCGGCGGGCTGACCCCCCGCCCCCGGCCGCCGCGCCGAGACACCCGGAAGGGCCCGGTACCGAGCGCGGTACCGGGCCCTTCCGCGTGCCGGCGCCTACTCGAAGGACGGGCCCGCCGTACGGGTGCGCTTGATCTCGTAGAAGCCCGGGGTCGACGCCACCAGCAGGGTGCCGTCCCAGAGCCGGGCCGCGGCCTCGCCCTTCGGGGCCGGGGTGACCACCGGGCCGAAGAAGGCGACCCGCTCGCCGTCCGCGCCCTCGACCGCGATCACCGGAGTGCCGACGTCCTCGCCGACCAGGCTGATGCCCTCCTTGTGCGAGGCGCGCAGGGCCTCGTCGTACGCGTCGGTGTCGGCCGCGTCCGCCAGCTCGGCGGGCAGACCGGCGGCGACCAGGGCGGCCCGCACCGTCTCCCGGTTCTGCGGCAGGCCCTGGTTGTGGAAGCGCAGGCCCAGCTCGGTGTACAGCCGGCCGAGCACCTCCTCGCCGTGCTGCTCGGCGGCCGCGATGCAGACCCGCACCGCGCCCCAGGCGTTGTCCAGCAGCTCGCGGTACTCCTGCGGCAGGTCGCGGTGCTCGTTGAGCACCGACAGGCTCATCACGTGCCAGTTCACGTCGACCGGGCGCAGTTGCTGGACCTCGATCAGCCAGCGGGACGTCATCCACGCCCACGGGCAGGCGGGGTCGAACCAGAAGTCGGCGGTCTTGCGCTCAGCGGCAGTCGTCACGGGAGTGTCGTCCTTCATGAGGTGATCCGAGGCGGCGGGGGTAACCCCCTCCCGACCCCAACACCCGTCCGGCGCCGGTGATTCCGGCCCCGGCCCGGCGGCCTGTGCAATGGTACCGGCCGGGGCGGGCGTGAAAGGATGCCCCTGCGTGCGCGACGCACACCGCGCACGGGACACCCACAGACGCACCACCGTGCGAGCCGGACAAAGGAGTACCGCCGTGCCGGGCAAGAACCTGAGCCGCGACGAAGCACAGCAGCGAGCCGGCATCCTGGCCGTGGACGGCTACCGGGTCCACCTCGACGTGACCTCGGCCCCCGACCCGGCCGCCGCCACCTTCCGCTCCACCACCACCGTCGCCTTCCGCTGCTCCCAGCCCGGCGCCGCCACCTTCCTCGACCTGCTCGCCCCGACCGTCCGCTCCGTCACCCTCAACGGCCGCGCCCTGGACCCGGCCACCGCCTACGACGGCGCCCGGGTGCACGTCGACGGCCTGGCCGCCGAGAACGTCCTCACCGTCGAGGCCGACTGCGCCTACAGCCGCACCGGCGAGGGCCTGCACCGCTTCGTCGACCCGGCGGACGGTGAGACCTACCTCTACACCCACTACGAGCCGGCCGACGCCCGGCGGGTGTTCGCGAACTTCGAACAGCCCGACCTGAAGGCCCCGTTCAGCTTCACGGTGACCGCCCCGGCCGACTGGGACGTGCGCTCCAACGCCCCGTACGAGAGCGTCAGCGCGGCCGGGCCCCTGCCGTCCGAGGACGAGCGGGAAGGGCGGGCGACCGGCGAAGGCGCCGCCCGCACTTGGGAGTTCGCGCCGACCAAGCCGATCTCCACCTACCTCACCGCCGTGGTGGCCGGCCCGTACCACGTCGCCCGCGACCACTACAGCCGCGAACTCGCCGACGGAACCACCCTGGAGATCCCGCTCTCCGCGCTGTGCCGCAAGTCGCTCGCCCCGCACTTCGACGCGGACGAGATCCTCGGCGTCACCAAGCTCGGACTCGACTTCTTCCACGAGGCCTTCGACTACCCGTACCCCTTCGGCAAGTACGACCAGGCCTTCGTCCCCGAGTACAACATCGGCGCGATGGAGAACCCGGGCTGCGTGACCTTCAAGGAGGAGTTCGTCTTCCGCTCGAAGGTCACCGACGCCGCCTACGAGTCCCGCGCCAACGTCGTCCTGCACGAGATGGCGCACATGTGGTTCGGCGACCTGGTCACCCCGCGCTGGTGGGACGACCTGTGGCTGAAGGAGTCCTTCGCCGACTTCATGGGGTCCTACGGCCTGATCGGCGCCCGCACCCGGTACTCCTCCGCCTGGGTCACCTTCGCCAACCAGCGCAAGGCCTGGGCCTACCGGCAGGACCAGTTCCCCACCACCCACCCGATCACCGCCGACATCCGCGACCTCGAGGACGCCAAGCTCAACTTCGACGGCATCACCTACGCCAAGGGCGCCGCCGTCCTCAAGCAGCTGGTCGCCTACGTCGGCTCCGAGGCCTTCTTCGAGGGCGCCCGCCGCTACTTCAAGCGGCACGCCTTCGGCAACACCGAACTCGCCGACCTGCTCGGCGTGCTGGAGGAGACCAGCGGGCGCGACCTGAAGAACTGGGCCGCCGACTGGCTGCAGACCGCCGGCGTCAACGCGCTCACCCCGCAGGTCACCACCGACGCCGAGGGCCGGATCACCGAACTGGCCGTGCTCCAGGACGGCGACGTCCTGCGCCCGCACCGGATCGCGGTCGGCCTCTACGACCGGGACACCGACGGCGCCCTGGTGCGCACCGGACGGATCGAACTGGACGTCACCGGCGCCCGCACCGTCGTCGCCGAGGCCGTCGGCCGCCCCCGCCCGGCCCTGGTCCTGCTCAACGACGAGGACCTGACCTACTGCAAGGTCCGCTTCGACGCCCACTCGCTGGAGACGCTGCGCACCGGCCTCGGCGACATCCACGACGAGCTGGCCCGCGCGCTCGCCTGGTCCGCTGTCTGGAACCTCACCCGGGACGGCCTGATGCCGGCCCGCGACTACGTCGCCCTGGTGCTGCGCTTCGCCGGACAGGAGGACAACATCGGCGTGCTGCAGTCGCTGCACGCCCAGGCCAAGACCGCCGTCGACCTCTACGCCGCCCCCGAGTGGCGCGCCGAGGGCGCCCGGCAGCTCGCCGACGGCGCGCTGCGCGAGCTGCGCGAGGCCGTCCCCGGCAGCGACCACCAGCTGGCCTGGGCCCGCTTCCTGGCCCAGACCGCGGGCGGCGCCGAGCACCTCGGGCTGGTCCGAGGGCTGCTCACCGGCAGCGCCCGGATCGACGGGCTGGAGGTCGACCAGGAGCTGCGCTGGTCGCTGTGGCTGGCACTGGCCGCCGCCGGACAGGCCACCGACGAGGAGCTGGCCGGGGAACTGGCCGCCGACAACACCGCGGGCGGCAAGCGCCAGCACGCCCTGTGCCTGGCCGCCCGGCCCACCCCGGAGGCCAAGGCCGCCGCCTGGTCGGCCGTGATCGACTCCGACGATTTGCCCAGCGCCCTGGTCGAGGCCAACAGCGCGGGCTTCGGCATCCCGGCCCAGCGCGACCTGACCGCCCTCTACGCGGCGCCGTACTTCAAGCTGCTGGAGAAGGTCTGGGCCGAGCGGACCATCGAGATCGCGATCCGGATCGTCGGCGGCTTCTTCCCGATCGCCCAGACCGACGAGCAGACCCTGGCCGAGGCCGACGCCTGGCTCTCCGGCCACCCGCATGCCGCGCCCGCGTTGCGGCGCCTGGTGCTGGAGCGCCGGGACGACCTGGCCCGCGCACTGCGGGCGCAGGCCTGCGACCGGGTTTGACGGGCTGGCCGGCTGACCGGGCTGACCGGCTGACCGACCGGCTCTGAGCGGTGCTCGCCCGGAGGGGCCCGTCGTGCGCGCGCACGGCGGGCCCCTCCGGCGTGCGGGGGCCTCCGCGTGGGCGGGCCGTTTCAGCGGGCGCATCGGCGCGGGACGTACGGCACGCGAAAGGGGCCGGACCGCGCGGTGCGGTCCGGCCCCTTTCAGCCGCTGGTGCGGGGCTGGGTTCAGCCGATCAGCGAGCGCAGCACGTACTGCAGGATGCCGCCGTTGCGGTAGTAGTCCGCCTCACCGGGGGTGTCGATGCGCACGACCGCGTCGAACTCCTTGCTGGCCCCGTCCGCGCCGACCGCCTTGACCTTGACGGTCTTGGGGGTGCGGCCCTCGTTGAGCTCGGTCACGCCGGTGAAGGAGAAGGTCTCCTCGCCGGTCAGGCCGAGGGAGTCGGCGTTCTCGCCCTCCGGGAACTGCAGCGGCAGGACGCCCATGCCGATCAGGTTCGAGCGGTGGATGCGCTCGTAGGACTCGGCGATGACGGCCTTGACGCCGAGCAGCGCGGTGCCCTTGGCGGCCCAGTCGCGGGACGAGCCGGAGCCGTACTCCTTGCCGGCCAGGACGACCAGCGGGATGCCGGCGGCCTGGTAGTTCTGCGAGGCGTCGTAGATGAACGACACCGGCGCGTCGGCCTGGGTGAAGTCGCGGGTGTAGCCGCCCTCGGTGCCCGGCGCGATCTGGTTGCGCAGACGGATGTTGGCGAAGGTGCCGCGGATCATGACCTCGTGGTTGCCACGGCGCGAGCCGTAGGAGTTGAAGTCGCGCTTCTCGACGCCGTTGGCGGTCAGGTACTGCGCCGCCGGGGTGCCCGGCTTGATGTTGCCGGCCGGGGAGATGTGGTCGGTGGTGACCGAGTCGCCCAGCTTGGCCAGGACGCGGGCGCCGGCGATGTCGGTCACCGGGCTCGGGGTCTTGGCCATGCCCTCGAAGTACGGGGGCTTGCGGACGTAGGTGGACTCGGCGTCCCACTCGAAGGTGTTGCCGGTCGGGACCGGGAGCGACTGCCAGCGGTGGTCGCCGGCGAAGACGTCCTGGTAGCCCTTGTCGAACATGTCCTGGTCGATGGAGCCCGCGACGACGGCGGCGACTTCCTGCTCCGACGGCCAGATGTCGGCGAGGAAGACGTCGTTGCCGTCGGCGTCCTTGCCCAGGGCGTCCCTGGTGATGTCGACGTTCATGTTGCCGGCGAGGGCGTAGGCGACCACCAGCGGCGGGGAGGCCAGGTAGTTCATCTTGACGTCCGGGTTGATCCGGCCCTCGAAGTTGCGGTTGCCGGAGAGCACCGAGACGACCGCGAGGTCGGACTCGTTGACGGCGGCCGAGACCTCCTCGGGCAGCGGGCCCGAGTTGCCGATGCAGGTGACGCAGCCGTAGCCGACCAGGTTGAAGCCCAGCTTCTCCATGTACGGGAGCAGGCCGGCCTTCTCGTAGTAGTCCATGACGACCTTGGAGCCGGGCGCCAGGGTGGTCTTGACCCAGGGCTTGACCTGCAGGCCCTTCTCCACGGCCTTCTTCGCCAGCAGGGCGGCGCCCAGCATGACGGAGGGGTTGGAGGTGTTGGTGCAGGAGGTGATCGAGGCGATCACGACCGCGCCGTTGTCGATTTCGTAGGTCGAGCCGTCGGGGGCGGTGACGGTGGTCGGCTTCGAGGCCTCGGCGGAGTAGGCCGGCAGCGCCTCGGCGAACTTCTGGGCGGCCTCGGCCAGGATCACGCGGTCCTGCGGGCGCTTCGGGCCGGAGATCGACGGGACGACGGTGGAGACGTCCAGCTCCAGGTACTCCGAGTAGACGGGCTCGACCGACGGGTCGTGCCAGAGGCCCTGCTCCTTGGCGTACGCCTCGACCAGGGCGAGCTGCTGCTCGTCGCGGCCGGTGAGCTTCAGGTAGTCGATGGTCTCGGCGTCGATCGGGAAGATCGCGCAGGTCGAGCCGAACTCCGGCGACATGTTGCCGATGGTGGCGCGGTTGGCCAGCGGGATGGCGCCGATGCCGTCGCCGTAGAACTCGACGAACTTGCCGACCACACCGTGCTTGCGCAGCATCTCGGTGATGGTGAGCACCAGGTCGGTGGCGGTGGTGCCGGCCGGCAGCTGGCCGGTCAGCTTGAAGCCGACCACGCGCGGGATCAGCATGGAGACCGGCTGGCCGAGCATGGCCGCCTCGGCCTCGATGCCGCCGACGCCCCAGCCCAGCACGCCCAGGCCGTTGACCATGGTGGTGTGCGAGTCGGTGCCGACGCAGGTGTCGGGGTAGGCCTGACCGCCCCGGACCATGACGGTGCGGGCCAGGTGCTCGATGTTCACCTGGTGGACGATGCCGGTGCCCGGCGGGACGACCTTGAACTCGTCGAAGGCGGTCTGGCCCCAGCGCAGGAACTGGTAGCGCTCCTTGTTGCGGCCGTACTCGATCTCGACGTTCTGGGTGAAGGCGTCCTTGGTGCCGAACTTGTCGGCGATGACGGAGTGGTCGATGACCAGCTCGGCCGGGGCCAGCGGGTTGATCTTGGCCGGGTCGCCGCCCAGCTCCTTGACGGCCTCGCGCATGGTGGCGAGGTCGACCACGCACGGCACGCCGGTGAAGTCCTGCATGATCACGCGGGCGGGCGTGAACTGGATCTCCTGGCTCGGCTGGGCGTCGGCGTCCCAGTTGCCGAGGGCGCGGATGTGGTCGGCGGTGATGTTCGCGCCGTCCTCCGTGCGGAGGAGGTTCTCCAGCAGCACCTTGAGGCTGTAGGGCAGCCGCTCGGAACCCTCGACGGCGGAGAGCTTGAAGATCTCGTACGACTCGTCGCCCACCTGCAGCGAGCTGCGGGCGTCGAAGCTGTTCGCGGACACGACTGACTCCTTCTGGGTGCTTCGTGCGATATCCGGCCGTCACACGGTGATAAGGTCACCCTTACTTAGGCTGACCTTGCCCGCATCGGCGGCGAGCGCCTCTCGGCAAGTATCTTGATGTCGAGATATATCCTAAGGGGCAGTTATCTCGATGTCGAGATAAACCATAGTGCATACCGCCGCAGACACCACCGCAGGCATGCCCCGCTGCGCGACGGCCCTGGTCAGCGGCCCTACCACCACCAGCTCACCACCGGAGCCCCCGGTCGGCCACGGGGCGGCGGCCGAGTACGGTGGCCGCTGTGGCGACAGGCAGAGGGGGCCGACCGATGATCGTGGTGGACGCGTCCGCGCTGGTGCTGGCACTCGCCGACCAGGGCTCGCGCGGAGTCCGGGCCCGGGCCGAACTCGCCTCCGGCGGCGAGTGGCTGGCGCCCGAGCACATCGTCATCGAGGTGATGCAGTCGCTGCGCGGCCTCTACCTGGCCAAGCAGCTGACCGCCGAGCGGGTCGCCGAACTCACCGGCGAACTGGCCGCAGCGGCCATCCGCAAGGTCGAGGTGGCACCGCTGCTCGGCCGGATCTGGGAGCTCAAGGACAACCTCACCCCGGACGACGCCGCGTACGTCGCCGTCGCCGAGCGGTACGGCGTGCCGCTGGTCACCGCCGATCTGCGGCTGATGCGGGCCAGTGGGCCGCGCTGCGAGATCCGGGGCATCCGCCGGGAGGCGGACTGACCGGGGGGCATCCCCCGGGAGGCAGGCTGAGGGAGCATCCGCCGGGAGGCGGACCGAGGGTGTCCCCGGCGGGGCGGCCGCGTTAGCAGGGTGACCGTCGCCCTGCCCGTGGAAGGCCCGTCCCGATGCCCGCTCCGTTCGCCGCCGCCCTGCTGCCGCTGGCCCTGCTCGCCCCCGCCGCCTCGCCGGTCTCCGTCCTGGACGCCCACTTCGACCCGGCGACCGCCTTCGTCCCGCCGGCCGCGATCAGCTACGCGGCCGACCTGGTGCCGTACGGCTCACACGTCCGGGTCGTCACCGACCGCTCGACGGCCGGGCGGACGGTGCTCACCCTGACGGTGGCCGGGCTCGCCCCCGATCACGAGTTCCCGGTGCACCTGCACACCGGCGCCTGCGGAGCCGAGCCGGCCGCCTCCGGGCCGCACTACCAAAACGTGGTCGACCCGGTGCAGCCGTCCACCGACCCGGCCTACGCCAACGACCGCAACGAGCTGCGGCTGGTGCTGCGCACCGACGGGCGGGGCGGGGGCACGGCCAAGGCGGCGGTGGACTGGCAGCCCCGCCCGGGCGAGGCCCGCTCGCTGGTGCTGCACGCCGGCACCCCGGCCGGGCCGCACGCGGCGGGCGACCGGGTGGCCTGCGTCAGGCTGGGGAAGTAGCCGCCCGATAGTGGGCCGGGAGGTGGCGGGGGCGGTAGCTCCCGGGAGACCGCCCGAGGGATCCGGACGGGTCAGGAGCCCAGGGTGGCGACCAGGACGGCCTTGATGGTGTGCAGGCGGTTCTCGGCCTGGTCGAACACGATGGAGTGCATCGACTCGAACAGCTCGTCGGTGCACTCCAGCTCGGTCATCCCGGTCGCCTCGTACATCTGCCGTCCCACCACGGTGCCCAGGTCGTGGAACGCGGGCAGGCAGTGGAGGAACTTCACGTCCGGGTTGCCGGTGGCCCGGACGGTGTCCATCGACACCTGGTACGGCTTGAGCAGCTCGATCCGCTCCGCCCAGACCTCCTTGGGCTCACCCATCGAGACCCAGACGTCGGTATAGAGGAAGTCGGCGCCCAGCACGCCCTCGGCCACGTCCTCGGTCAAGGCGATCCGGGCGCCGGTCTCCTCGGCCAGCTGCTGCGCGGCCTTCTGCACGTCCTCGGCCGGCCAGAGGGCGCGCGGGGCGACGATCCGGATGTCCATGCCGAGCAGGGCGCCGGTGACCAGCAGCGAGTTGCCCATGTTGGAACGGGCGTCGCCCAGGTAGGCGAGGGCGACCTCGGTGAGCGGCTTGGCGGTGTGCTCGGTGACGGTGAGCACGTCGGCCAGCATCTGGGTGGGGTGCCACTCGTCGGTCAGGCCGTTCCAGACCGGGACGCCGGCGTGCTGGGCCAGCTCCTCGACGACCTCCTGGCCATGGCCGCGGTACTCGATGCCGTCGAACATCCGGCCCAGCACCCGGGCGGTGTCCTTCACCGACTCCTTGTGGCCCATCTGCGAACCGGCCGGATCCAGGTAGGTGGTGGTGGCGCCCTGGTCGTGGGCGGCGACCTCGAAGGCGCAGCGGGTGCGGGTGGAGGTCTTCTCGAAGATCAGCGCGATGTTCTTGCCCCGCAGTCGGGGCTGCTCGGTGCCCGCGTACTTCGCCGCCTTGAGCCCGGCGGCGAGGTCCACCAGGAAGCGGAACTCCTGGGGCGTGAAGTCGAGCTCCTTGAGGAAGTGCCTGTTCCGGAGGTTGAAGGCCATGCCGGGCTCCTGGGGTGACGGGACTACGGGAAAGGCGGCAAGTGTATACGACGGTTGGTATTTCTATACGGCATGGGGGTGGAGGGGGAAGAAGGGGGAGCCCGGGTGGGACTCCCCCTTCACGGCGATCACCGCAGGCCTCCGCTACAGGCGCGGATCGACCGGCTCGGACTCCAGCGCGAGCACGGCGAACACCGGCTCGTGCACCCGCCACAGCGGCTCACCGGCCGCCAGCCGGTCCAGCGCCTCCAGACCCAGCGCGTACTCCCGCAGCGCCAACGAGCGCTTGTGTCCCAGCGAGCGCCCGCGCAGGCGGTCCAGGTGCCCGGTGTAGTCGGGGCCGTAGACGATCCGCAGGTACTCCCGGCCGCGCACCTTCACGCCCGGCTGCACCAGGCCGCCCGGACGGCCCTCGCCGCGCGCGGTCCGCGTCACCGGAGCCAGTGGCTTGACCACCATGCCCTCGCCGCCCGCGTCCGTGAGCCGCTCCCACCAGACGGTGGCGGCGGCCATCGAGGCCTCGTCCTCGGTGTCGACCAGGACGCGGCCCGTGCGGTGCAGCATCGACGCCTCACCGTCGATGCTCGGCCCGGCGGTGCTCGACTCGGGGGTGCTGGGCTCGGGGGTGCTGGGCTCGGGCGTGCTCGGCTCGGGGGTGGTGGGCTCGGCTGCGTTCCGCTCGGCGCTGCTGCGCTCGTCGGCGTCCACCAGGCGGTCGATCCGGGCCAGGTGCTCGTCATGCGGGAGCACGGCGAGGTTCGCGCCCTCCGCGGCCAGCAGCTGGAACGGCGCCAGCCGGATGCCCGACAGCCCCTCGGTCGGCCAGCAGTAGCGCCGGTACGCCTCGGTGAACGCCGACGCGTCGGCGGCCCGCCGGCGCTGGCGCCCGGTCAGCTCCGCGAGGTCCAGGCCACGCCCGGCGGCCCGTTCCAGCGCGGACAGCACCTCGGGCAGCGCGGCGCCGGCCGCCGCACCGACCGCCGCGTACTGGCGGCGCAGCAACTCCACCGCCTTGAGCGACCAGGGCATCAGCTCGGCGTCCAGCAGCAGCCAGCCGGTGTCCAACTCCTCGAACAGCCCGGCGCGTTCGGCGGCCTCGCGGACCCGCCCCAGCACGGCCTCGGTCAGCTCCCCGTCGTCGAGGAAGGCCCGGCCCGTCCGGGTCCAGATCGCACCCGGCCCGGCCAGCCCGAATCGCCGCTCCAGCGCGGCGTCGTCCCGGGCGACCAGCAGCACCGCGCGCGAGCCCATGTGCTTCTCCTCGCAGACCAGATGCCGGACGCCGTCCGCGCGGTAGGCGAGGAAGGCCTCCTCCGGGTGCTCCAGGTAGCCGTCCCGGCGGGACGTCGGGCTCGGCGCCATGGTCGGCGGCAGGTAGGCGAGCAGCCGCGGGTCCAGCGCGAAGCGGCTCATCACCTCCAGTGCCGCCGCGGCGTTCTCCTCCCGGACGGCGACCCGCCCGTGCAGACCGGTCTCCACGACCCGGCGCCCGGCCACGTCGGCGAGGTCCAGCGGACGGCCCTCGCGGGCGCCCGGCGCGTCGGTGATCAGCGGACGCACCGGCGCGTACCACTCCCGCTCGGCCGGCACGCTCACCAGCTCGCGCTCGGGGTAGCGCAGCGCGGTCAGGCTGCCGCCGAAGACGCAGCCGGTGTCCAGGCAGATGGTGTTGTTGAGGAAGCTCGCTCTCGGCACCGGCGTGTGGCCGTAGACCACCAGCGCCCGGCCCCGGTACTCCTCGGCCCACGGGTAGCGCACCGGCAGGCCGTACTCGTCGGTCTCGCCGGTGGTCTCCCCGTACAGGGCGTGCGAGCGGACCCGGCCGGAGTTGCGGCCGTGGTACTTCTCCGGCAGACCGGCGTGGCAGACCACGAGGGCGCCGCCGTCCAGCAGGTAGTGGCTGACCAGGCCACGCATGAACGCGCGCACCTCGGCCCGGAACTCCTCGCTCTCACCGGCCAGCTGGTCCAGCGACTCCCGCAGGCCGTGCGAGACGGTGACCTTCTTGCCGTCCAGGGCTCGGCCGAGCTTGTTCTCGTGGTTGCCGGGCACGCAGATCGCGTGGCCCGCCGCGACCATGCCCATCACCAGGCGCAGCACGCCCGGGGTGTCCGGGCCGCGGTCGACCAGGTCGCCGACGAAGACGGCGGTGCGTCCCGCGGGGTGGGCGGCGTCCACCGGGCGACCGGCGGCGTCCCGGGTCAGGGTGTAGCCGAGGCGGGCGAGCAGGGTCTCCAGCTCGGAGCGGCAGCCGTGGATGTCACCGACGACGTCGAACGGGCCGGTCAGGTGGCGCAGGTCGTTGTAGCGCTTCTCCCACTCGATCTCGGCGGCCGCCACTTCGGCCTCGCCGCGCAGGACGTGCACCTTGCGGAAGCCCTCGCGCTCCAGGCCGCGCAGCGAGCGGCGCAGCTCGCGGTGCTGGCGCGGCACGACGTGGGCGGGCAGCTGACGGTCAGGGCGGGAGCGGTTGCGCTCGGCGCACACGCCGGGCGGGACGTCCAGGACGATCGCGATCGGCAGCACATCGTGCTCGCGGGCGATACCGACCAGCTGCTTGCGGGCCTCCGGCTGGACGTTGGTGGCGTCCACCACGGTGAGGCGGCCGGCCGCCAGGCGCTTGCCGACGATGTGGTGCAGGAGGTCGAAGGCCTCGGCGGAGGCGGACTGGTCGTTCTCGTCGTCGGCGACCAGGCCGCGGCAGAAGTCGGAGGAGACCACCTGGGTGGGCAGGAAGTGGCGGCGGGCGAAGGTGGACTTGCCCGCGCCGCTGGTGCCGATCAGGACGACGAGGGAGACGTCGGTGACGGGGAGGCGGCGGGGGGCGGTGCTCAGGGTTCCGTCGCCGGTCATCGGGCTTCGCCTCCTTCGGGCGTCGTGGGGGTCGCGGTGGGGGCCGGGGCGGTGGTCGCACGGGTGGTCGAGGTCGGGGTGGTCGGGGTCGGGGTCGGGGTGGTGGAGGCGGTCGTGGCCGGGGTGGTGTGGTCGGTGTCGGACGCGGTGCGGAAGAGGGCGAGTTGGGTCGGGGCGCCGACCTCCTCGTCCTCGGGGCCGACCGGGCGCAGCTCGACCGTGTAGCCGTACGCGGCCGCGACCCGCCCGGCCCAGGCGCGGAACTCCGCCCGGGACCACTCGAAGCGGTGGTCGGCGTGCCGGACACGGCCGGCCGGGAGGCTCTCCCAGCGGACGTTGTACTCCACGTTCGGGGTGGTCACGACGACCGCCTTCGGACGGGCCGCGCCGAACACCGCGTACTCCAGGGCGGGCAGCCGCGGCAGGTCCAGGTGCTCGATCACCTCGCACAGCACCGCCGCGTCGTAGCCCTTCAACCGGGCATCGGTGTAGGTCAGCGCCCCCTGCGTCAGCGTCACCCGGGCCGCCTGCCGCTCGGGCAGACGCTCCAGGCGCAGCCTGCGGCTCGCCGCCCGCAGCGCCCGCGCGGAGACGTCCACGCCGAGGATGGCGGTGAACCGGGCGTCCTTCAGCAGCTCGCCGATCAGCTCGCCCTGGCCGCAGCCGAGGTCGGCGACCCGGGCCGCCCCGGTCTCGCGGAGCACGGCGAGGATGGCGGCGCGGCGCTGCTCCGCGAGGGAGGGCCGCTTGGCCTCCGGCTGCTGCCGGCTGTCGTCGGTGGCCCGGTCGTCCACGGTGCTTCCGGTGTGCTCAGTGGTTCCGGTGTCCGGGATGGTTCCGGTGTCCGGGATGGTCGCGGTGGTTTCGGCGTCCTCGTACGGGTGGTCGTCGACCGCGTTGTCGACCTCCTCGACCTCACGGTCGTCCGCCTCGGCCAGCCGGGCCAGTTCCAGGCGCTCCATCGCGGCCCGGGTCAGCGACCAGCGCCGGGCCAGGTAACGGCGGGTGATCAGGGCGCGCTCCGGGTGCTCGGCCAGCCAGCCCTCACCGGCGGCGAGCAGCTTGTCCACCTCGTCCGGGGCGACCCAGTAGTGCTTGGCACCGTCCAGCACCGGCAGCAGCACGTACAACTGCTGGAGCGCGTCGGCGAGCAGTACCGACTCCGAGGCCAGCGCGACCCGCACGTACCGGGACTCGCCCCACTCCGGGAACGCCTCGTCCAGCGGGACGGCCGTCGCCTCGACCCGCCAGCCCAGCGGTTCGAACAGCCGGGCCACCAGCGCCGGGCCGCCACCCTCGCCCGCGCCGTTCGCGGGCACGGCGGGCAGCTCGATCCGCAGCGGGCGGGCCCGCCCCGGCAGCTCGGGGCGGGCCGGGCAGTCACCCCTCATCGCGGACCGGAACACCGTCCGCAGCGCCACCGCGAGCAGCGAGGACGCGGCGTACGGGCGGTCGTTGACGTACTGGGCGAGCGCGAAGTCGGGCGAGCCGCCGCGCCCCCTGCCGTCGCCCCTGCCCTTGCGGACCAGCGCGATCGGGTCGATGTCCAGCAGCAGCGCCGCCGTGCAGACCGCGTCCTCCGCCTCCGGGTAGAAGACGTGGGCCTCGCCGTGCGACGTCGTGAACCGCTGGAGCTTGCCGGGGTGCTTGTGCAGCAGGAACCCGAGATCCGTCGCCGGGTCCGCGGCGCTGCCGGTGGTGGAGATCGACATGAACACCCGCCGAAGTATCGCCCAGCGCGCCGGCTCCGAGCACCGGGTTTTCCCTCCGCCCGGGGCGCCGACCTGCGGCTCCGCCCGGGCCCCGCCCGCGACTCGGTACGGCCCCCGCCGGCGACTCGGTCCGGGCCCTGCCCGCGGCTCGGTCCGGCCCGTCCGGACGGTGGGCGTGTTCGGCGGCGGGGCCCCGCATTGGTTAACGTGCACGGTGTGACTGCTGAATCCACCCCGCTCGAATCCACCTTCCCGGCAAACGGCGCCGTGGCCGCCGGTCTGGCCACCATCGCCGCCGACGGCACCGTCCTCGACACCTGGTTCCCCGCGCCCGCGCTGGCCGCCGAGGCCGGCCCGGCCGGCACCGTCCGGCTGACCGCCGAGCAGGCCGAGGCCGAGCTCGGCGCGGGCGCCGCCGAGGCCCTGCGCGCCGACGCCCGCCGGGGCGTCGAGGTCGTCGCCGTGCGCACCACCATCGCCTCGCTGGACGAGAAGCCGCTCGACACCCACGACCTGTACCTGCGCCTGCACCTGCTCAGCCACCGCCTGGTCAAGCCGCACGGCCAGAACCTGGACGGCATCTTCGGTCTGCTCGCCAACGTCGCGTGGACCAGCATCGGCCCCGTCCCGGTCGACAAGGTCGAGCAGGCCCGCCTCGCCGTCCGCGCCCAGGGCGGTCAGCTGGCCGTCTACGGGATCGACAAGTTCCCGCGGATGACGGACTACGTCGCCCCGACCGGCGTGCGCATCGCCCACGCCGACCGCGTCCGGCTCGGCGCCCACCTGGCGCCCGGCACCACCGTGATGCACGAGGGCTTCGTCAACTTCAACGCCGGCACCCTCGGCACCTCGATGGTCGAGGGCCGGATCAGCGCGGGCGTCGTCGTCGGCGACCACAGCGACATCGGCGGCGGCGCCTCGATCATGGGCACCCTGTCCGGCGGCGGCAAGCAGGTCGTCTCGGTCGGCGAGCGCTGCTTGCTCGGCGCCAACGCGGGCATCGGCATCTCGCTCGGCAGCGACTGCGTCGTCGAGGCCGGCCTGTACGTCACCGCCGGCACCCGGGTCACCACCCCGGACGGCGCGGTGGCCAAGGCCGTCGAGCTGTCCGGCCAGGACAACCTGCTGTTCCGCCGCAACTCGCAGACCGGCGCGGTCGAGGTGATCGCCCGCTCCGGCTCCTGGGGCGGCCTGAACGCCGACCTGCACGCCCACAACTGACCACTGGGCAGCAGAAGTTCGGGGCCCGGCGCCGGGTGCGCCGGGCCCCTTCGCGCGCCACGGGGGTGCGGGGCGGTGCCGCGTCCGCCCCGGCCGCCGTCCGGCGCCCACCGTGCTCTTCAGGTGCGGCGGTGGCGACCCGGCGCCCGGCGCTGGCGACTCTGCCGGGGCTCCGAGTAGGGGGGCCGACGCACGCCGTCACCCTCGATCCCGTGCAGGATCCGCTGGGCGGCGGCGTAGTCCTCGGCCACCGTCTCCGCCAGCCACTGGTAGCCGTCCCAGCGCACGATCAGTCGCGGCTCGCCCGGCTCCAGATGGGCGCCCCGCTGCTGGTCGCCCCCGAGCCGGACGGCCCTCAACTGCCCGACCGGGCGCAGCCGCTGCTCCCGCCGCGCGGCCCACGACGCCAGCGGTTCGTCCTCGTCCATCGGCCCAGTCTGGCCTGCTGAACCCGTTGATCGGCACCCCCGTCACCCGACCGGGGGACCCACCGGCCCCGGCAGCCGACCGGGGGACCCACCGGCCCCGGCAGCCCCGCCGCTACGCGATCACGACCGCGTTCGCCGTCAGCGGGTCCCCAGGGGTGGCCCCTCAACTCCTGCGGCTCCGCCGGTCTTCGGTCCCGCGGCTGCTCAGGACGACGAGTTGCTGGGTCGCCCTGGTCATCGCCACGTAACGGTCGACCGCTCCCGCGACGCCCTCGCCGAACGCCTCCGGATCGACCAGAACCACCAGGTCGAACTCGAGCCCCTTGGCCAGCTCGGGGGTGAGCGAGCGGACCCGCGGCCGCTCCCGGAAGCCCGCATCGCCGATGACGCAGGCGACCCCTTCCGGGTGCTCGGCGAGCCAGGCGTCCAGCACCGCTTCCAGTTCCGCCACCGATCCGTGCCGCACCGGGATGCCGCTGCTGCGCACCGAGGTCGGCACGTTGGCGTCCGGCAGGGCCGCCCGGATGGCGGGCTCGGCCTCCGCCATGACCTCCTCCGGGGTGCGGTAGTTGATGCCCAGGGACGCCAGGGTCGTGCGGTCCAGGCCCACCCGCTCGAGCCGCTCCTGCCAGGACTCGGTGAAGCCGCGCCTGGCCTGGGCGCGGTCCCCGACGATGGTGAAGCTCCGGGACGGGCAGCGCAGCAGCAGCATCTGCCACTCGGCGTCGGTGAGTTCCTGGGCCTCGTCCACCACGATGTGGGCGAACGGGCTGGCCAGCGGCTCCGCGTCGGCACCGGGCAGCGCCGCCTCGTCGACCAGGGTGTCCTGGAGGTCCCGGCCCCGCAGCATGGTCACCGCGCCCTCGCCGTCGTCGTCGGCCTGGAGCAGGTCGCCGATCACGTCGGCCATCCTGGCCCGCTCGGCGGCCACCGAGGCCCGGTGGCGGTTGCGGCGCAGCGTGGCCTCGCGGTCCCCGAGCCGCTGGCGGGCCGCGTCCAGGAGCGGCAGGTCGGAGACCGTCCAGGCCTGCGGGGCGTGCTTGCGCTGGAGCTTGCGGACCTCTTCGGGGGTGAGGTGCGGCGCGCACATCCGCAGGTAGGCGGGCACCGACCAGAGGTCGCCGACCAGGTCGGTCGCGTCGAGCAGCGGCCAGGCGCGGTTGAGGGTCTCCACCAGCTCCCGGTCCTGCCGCAGCGAGCGCCGGAACAGCTCGGGCGGGACCTCCTCCTCGTCCTGATCCCGGTCCTGGTCCAGCTTGTCCATCAGGATCGTGGCCAGCTCGTCCCAGATCTGCTCGCGCGCCTCGTTGTGCGGGGTGCCCGGGTCCGGGGCGTCGAAGGCGTCCGCCCAGTCCTGGGCGCTCAGCCAGAGGTCGGACCAGCGGGTGGTGACCGCCAACCCCTCGCTCGGCGGCTCCTCGTAGAACCGGACGGCCTTCTCGATCGCCTTCACCATCTCCACGGAGGACTTCAGCCGGGCCACCTCCGGATCGGCCTCCGGCGCCGCGGCCGCGCCCTCGGGGACGAGGTCGCGCACGGTGCAGGTCCGCACCCCTTCCTCGCCGAGACTGGGCAGCACGTCGGCGACGTACGCCAGGTACGGCTGGTGCGGGCCGACGAACAGCACTCCGCCGCGCCGGTGACCGAGGCGGGGGTCGGAGTACAGCAGGTAGGCGGAGCGGTGCAGCGCGACGACGGTCTTGCCGGTACCGGGGCCGCCGTCGACCACCAGGGCGCCGCGCGAGCCGGCCCGGATGACGGCGTCCTGGTCGGCCTGGATGGTGCCGAGCACGTCCCGCATCCGAGCCGAGCGGTTGCCGCCCAGGCTGGCGATGAAGGCGGACTGGTCGTCCAGCGCGGCATGCCCCTCCAGGCCCTCGGCGGTGAACACCTCGTCCCAGTAGTCGGTGATCCGGCCTCGGGTCCAGCGGTACCTGCGGCGGCTCACCAGGCCCATCGGGTCGACGTGGGTGGCCGCGAAGAACGGCTCGGCGGCGGGCGAGCGCCAGTCGACCAGCAGCCGGCGGCCGTCACCGTCGGTGAGCCCGAGCCGGCCGATGTACACCGGCTGCTCATCGTCCCCGGCGACGATGCGCCCGAGGCACAGGTCCAGGCCGTAGCGGCGCAGGGCGCGCAGTCGGCCACTCAGCCGGTGGACCTCGATGTCCCGGTCCATCGCCGCCTGCCCGGCACCCCCCGGTGCGCGGCGCACCGCGTCGAGTTGGCCGGACAGCTCGGCGATCGTCTGCTCAAGGCTCTCGGCGATGGCCGCGAAGTGCCGCTCGTCGCCGGCGATCAACGTGGGGACGGCCTTGCCGGAAAGGCGCTCGGGGAGGTCGAAAGCGCTGGTGATCAGGGGGTTCATGGCATCAGCTCCGATCTGAGGCCAGCGATTCTGCGGCACCCCGGGGGCCTTGCCGCAAGGCCCCCGGTGCGCTATAGGTTGGGAGTGGCAAGGGGGGCCCTCCCCCCTCCCCCCCTCCCCCGCCTCCTCCGCCCGCCCGCGCACTCGCCTCCTCTCCGCACGCGCCCTTGGCCCTCGCGCGATCCGGCCCTTGCAGAGGCACGCACCGCACCCCTGGTCCTCCCGGCGGCGCGCACCCCGGGCCCTAGCCGAGGCTGCGGCGCGGCGGCAACCCGGGCTCACCCGAGAGGCTTACTGGGCACCGGAGTCGGACCTCATCGGGTGGTAGGCGGTGACCGGCCGCCGGAACGGTTCGTTGGTCGCTGCGGCACATCGCACCACCGATCCGAAGAGGTCCCGTCATGTCCGAACCCTCCGCCACGCCGCAGCTCCCGAGTAGCCCGACGAGCTCGGCCGTCGGCGACTCGGCCGGGCCCGCGACTCCCAAGAGCCTGCTGGAGCAGATGCAGGCACTGCTCGCCTCGGTGACCGCGGACCTCGCGGAGCTGCAGTTCGGCAGCGGCACCCGGAACACCGCGCCGACCGCCGACTACCCCGCCGACACGGACACCTCCGAGGCACCGGCCACGCCGGCCACACCGGGCACCCGGTAGTCCGGCGCCCGCTCCCGCGCGGTCGGCCCGTCGCCACCCGGCGGGCCGAGCCGGACCACCAGTAACGGCGAAGCGCCGACGGCCCGTTCAGGCTCCGCCCCGCCGAGCGCCGTGGGCTCCGCTGCCCCGCCACGGTCCACCGCTTCGCGCAGTCGCGCGGCCACGTCCTTGCACTCCGACACCGCATCCACGCCGTCGATGCACGTCCAGTACAGGCTTTCGGTCTCGGCCCCGCAGGCCAGCACCACCAGCGTCTCCCCGACGTCCCGCAGCAGTTCGTCGAGCGCGCTCAACGCCTCGGCGGGTTCGCCAAGTTCGGTGAGCCGACCGGCCCGTCCGCCGCTCACCAGAGAGCCCTTGGCGACGGACCGGTCCAGACAGACCGCCGCGTGCGCTCCCGCCTCCGAGAGCTGCTGGCCGAGCCCGGTCAGCTCCTCGTCCTCCGACTCCGCCAGGCTGGCACCCACCGCCTCGGTGAGCAGCGCGGCCTGCCTCGCCTCGGCCAGTACGTCGGGTACGTGCCTGGCCTCGGCCAGGGCGTGCCGGGCCGTCCTGATCAGTCGCAGCGCCTCCATGGATCCCGCTCCTTCCGCTCGCTGTCTCCGTCGCCTCCGGCCGCCGGTGGGGCGGTCGAGTGGTCACGGGGAGAGCGTGCGGGGAGGCGGGGAAAAGTGCATCCACCCCATGCGGAAGCTGTGGAAAACCCGGGGGTTGTGGATAACTTCCGTCCCTCACAAGGGTGATCAGGTCATGTCGGGGTTGACATCGGCCGCCTCTCCCGGAGCCGGGAAGCGGTGTTCATTGCGGTCGATCTTGGCCGCGAGAGCTTCCAGCGGGTCCACCCCGACCGTCGTGCAGAACTGCACCAGGTAGGCGAGCACGTCCGCGACCTCGTCGCGCACCCGGTGGGCCCGTTCCGGGTCGGACATCACCGCGGCCGCCTGCTCGGGCGTGAGCCACTGGAAGATCTCCAGCAGCTCCCCCGCCTCCACGCTCAGCGCCGCCGCCAGGTTCTTCGGCGTGTGGTACGGCTCCCAGCGCCGAGCCGCGGCGAAGTCCACCAGCCGACGCCGCAGCGCCTCCAGGGTCAGCTCCCCGGACTCCGCCGTCCGCCCGCTCCCCGCGGACGCCGCGCGCTCCCCGGCCACCTCGGGCCCGTCCGGCTCCCCTGGCTCCCCCGGCCTCGTCACTCGCTCGTTCACGCCCCCAGGTCTACCGCATCCGGGGCCGCCACCACCCCCGGGGCGCCTCCCCCGACGCCGCCGACGACGTCCCCGGCCCCTTCCCCGCCCCCGGTCCCATCCCCCCGCCCGCACTGCACCGGCACCCGGGCCGTCTCCGACCGCAGCACCGTGAGCCCCGATCCCGGGTCGCGCCGGCACTCCACCAGCGCCACCGCCCCCGAACGCTCTCCGTCCGTCCCGAACGCCTCCCGCGCCGCCGTCGGCTCCTGCAGCGCGGCCACCACCCGTAGCTGGTTGCGTCCCGCCATGTCCCGCGCCAGCCGCAGCAGCGAGGCGGCCTGCTCGGTGGCGAGCCCGCTCCCGAGGTCCTCGGCGAGGACGGTGAGCTGCCGGTGCGCCCAGGGCACCTCGGCGGCCACATCGAGGTCGAGCACCCCGGCCCCGGTGAGCAGCACCGCCGCGAAGGCGAGGTGGCGCAGCATGCCGTCGGAGGCCTGGTCGGCCCCGGTGCGTCCGAGCACGCCCTCGTCGAAGACGGTGAGCACCCGCCGCGCCGCGCCGCTGTCGCGTTCGGCGAGGGTGAGGCCGAGCAGCGGGTGCGGCGCGGCCGCCTGGATGGCCCGCAGCAGTTGGCCGTACCGGCGTGGGCACTCGTTGCTGAGCCGGTGGATGACGGCCGAGATGTTGGCGGCGTTGCTGCGCAGCCGGGCTTGTGGGTCGGCCTTGGCCCAGCCGCGCATCAGGGCCGGTACGGGGTGCAGCGGGAAGACTTCGCGCAGTGCGGTGAGCAGGTCCTCGACGGCGGCGAGGACGAGTCGTTCGCCGGGGGAGGAGCCGGCCACGCGTAGCGGCAGCTGCGCGGTGATCATGGTGCCGCTGGGCAGCGGTGCCCGGATGTCGCCCTGCCTGGTGTCGTTGTGCCAGCAGACGTTGACGCGCCGGTTGCGCAGGTCCTGTTCGCCGGTGTCCACCAGCGTCCGGCCGTCGAGAGTGATCGATTCGCGGGCGATCCGCACCGGGCCGTCGGTGCGGATCACCAGGTCGAGCCGGATCCGGCCGCGCGGTGAGCGGACGGTACAGCCCAGGATGACGGCGTCGCGTCCGTGCGGCACGCACCCGTCGAGGCCGCCGCGTACGGGTGCGGCGAGCGGGCCGGTGCGGTCGGCGAGCCCGTCCAGGGAGTCGGTGATCTCCTCGCCGAGGGCGAGCCGGGACAGTACGGCGAGCGCGTCGAGGGCGTTGGACTTGCCCACGCCGGCGGGCCCGTGCAGCACGGTGAGCGGGGCGAGCGGCAGGACGGCCCGCCGGTACGACTTGAAGGCGGTGAGCCGGAGCTCTTCGACGGTGGGGCGTGGCACGGGCGGCCGGTCGGGCATGGGGGTGCTCGGGCGCAGAGGGGCCGGCCCGGTGGGGGCGGCGGCGTCGCGGTTCACCCGTGGGACGTTAGCCGCAGGCCGATCGGGAGAAACGTGCCTGCTCAGCAAAATTCATCCCAACGTGCGGCCAACCCTGTGACCCGATGACCTACGGCCGCCGGTAGGCGGCCACCGTCACGGAGGCGGTCACCTCGACCGGGTCCGGCAGGGCCGCGAGGGCGGCGTCGAGCCGCGCCGGGTCGGTGTGCCAGGCACTGGGGCCCATGCCGACGACGGTGCGGACGTCCTGCGGCCCGAGCCGCAGGGTGAACTCGACCTCGTGCTGCTCCACCGGTGTCAGGTGGGGGCCGAGCTTCTCGTCGATCCGGCGCTGCTTCTCCTCGTCCACGGACAGCAGTCCGAGTGCGGCCACGAGTTCGCGCAGGTGGCGGGCGGTGGGCGCGACCAGCAGCAGGGTGCCGCCGGGGCGCAGCACCCGGCGGATCTCGGGGCCGTTGCGCGGCGCGAACACGTTGAGCACCAGGTCGGCGGAGGCGTCCCGCAGCGGCAGGGGCCGCCAGGCGTCGCAGACGACGGCCCCGATCCTGGGGTGGGCCTTGGCGGCGCGGCGCAGCGCGTACTTGGAGATGTCGAGCGCGGCGCCGACCCGGCCGGGCAGGGCGTCGAGGACGTGGGCCAGGTAGTGGCCGGTGCCGGCCCCGAGGTCGGCGACCAATCCCTCGGGGGCGAGGGAAGGGCCGGCCTCCGCGTGGGGCGGGCCGGCCTGCGCGAGAGGCGGACCGGCCTGCGCGTCGGAGGGCCCGGCCGCGGTGAGCGCGGTGGCGGCCTCGGCGAGGGCGTCGGCGATCGGCCGGTAGTGGCCGGCGGTGAGGAAGTCGGCGCGCGCGGCGACCATCTCGGCGGTGTCGCCGGTGCCGGTGTGGGCGTCGCCGGGGAGCAGGCTGACGTACCCCTGTTTGGCGAGGTCGAAGCTGTGCCCGGCGGCGCAGCGCAGGCTGCGTTCGTGCCGGGTGAGGGCCTGCGCGCAGTGGGGGCAGGCCAGGTAGGGCTCGATGTCCTGCAGCAACGTTCCGTCTTCTCTCGCCGTTCGCCCCGGCCGTTCGGGGCGCCAGCCAGCCTAACGACCCGGGCCCGCCGGGGGCCGCCCCCGCTCCGCGGCCGCCCGCAGGGCCAAGGCGGCGAGGGCCTCCGGCGCGCCCGGCCGCCCGCGCACCCCGGGGAACGCGTTGACGTCCACGATGACCGGTTCCGCGGCTCCGTCGAGGAGGTCGACCCCGTAGACGTCGAGCCCGAACACCTCCCCCACCCGCAGCGCGAGCGCGGTCAGTGCGGCGGGCGGCTCCCATGCGCCGACCGGGCCCGTCTCCCCGCTGTCGGGGGAGAGTTCGGAGCGCCGCCGGGCCGCGAAGAGCTGCCCGTCGACGACCCACAGCTTCTGGTCCCAGCCGTTGCCGGGCAGATACGGCTGGGTGACGATTTCCTCGTCGGGCCAGCGCTCGGCGAGTTCGCGCAGCCGCACCGCGTCGTCGACCTTCGCGACCAGGTCGTGCCGTCGGCTGTGCCGGCTCTTGACCACGAACGGCTTCCCTGGGAAGGCCAGTTCACCGAGCCGCCGAACGGTGGTGGTCGCCGCGAACGGCAGTCCGGCGCTCCGGCCGAGTTCCGCCATCCGCGTCCGGTCCTGGCAGAGTTCCGTCGCCGCCGCCGAGTTGATGACGGTCGCGCCACGCCGTTCCAACTCCCGCGCGAGGGCGAGGGCTTGCGGCGTACGGGCCTTGAGCAGATAGACGTCGGCGAGCACCCCGGCCCCGGCGCCGAAGGGATCAGCAGCGTCCGGCGGAACGACCTCCACCGCGCACCCACGCCGCACCAGCACCTCGGCGGCGGCCGCGAGCACCGGGTGCCCCGGGTCGCGCGTGATCAGTCCGGCCCTCACCGCAGGTCACCGTCCACCAGGTCCAGCGGGCCGTACGAGGCGCCGCCCACCGGCACCAGCGGGGGCGCTGTCACGGCCGTCCCGCTGCGCGCGAGCCGCAGCACCGCCCGGGCGACCCGGGCCACCGCGTCGGGAACCTGCCGGAAGCTGGGGAAGTCGTTGACGTCCACCACGACCGGCCCGTCCGGGCCGAGCAGCACGTCGATCCCGTAGAGGTCCAACCCGAACACCTCGCCGACCTGGGCGGCGATCCGCGCCACGCTCGCCGGCAGCGGCACCTGGCGTTCGCGCACGCCCTGCCCGGGGTGCAGCAGGGATGAACGTTCCGTTGCGAAGAGCTCGCCGTCGACGCAGTACACCTTGAGGTCCGTCCCGGAGTTGGGCACGTACGGCTGCGCGATCAGCAGCCCCTCGCCCGCGAGTTCGGGCCCGAGGCCGGGCAGGTCGTCGGGTCCGGCGACCAGGCGGACGCCCCGCCCCGAGCTGCCGTCGGCCGGTTTGACGACCAGCGGGTACTCGGACGCGGGGATCTCGGCGAGCCGCTCCCAGCGGGCGGCCGCGTAGGTGACCGGGGCGGGCAGCCCGCGGGTGCGGGCGATGACGGAGGCGAGCGCCTTGTCCCGGACGCCGCGGATCGAGCGCACGTCGTTGACGGTGGTCAGGCCCACGGCGGCGGCCGCCTCCAGCAGGGTGAGCCCGGGCCCGCCGGAGACGGTCTTGAGCACCCAGGCGTCGTGGCTGCCCGCCCGCACCGACTCGGAGATCACCATCAGCGAGTCCCCGGGGCGCAGCACGTCCACCCGGTGTCCCCACGCGGTGAGTTGGCGTGCCACGTCCAGGGGCATGCCGTCCCGCCGGTAGTGCTCCTCCACCAGAAAGCAGAGCCTCATGGGCCTGTCTTCCCCCCTTGCCTCGCCGAGTGCATCCGTAGGTCCGCCGTCCCCCCTCGGCAGAACCGTGAAGGGTTCAGCTTGCCCGGTGTACACGCACAAGATCACCGCGAGCCGGTAAGCGTTCGGCAACAATCCGCGGCCTCGGCCGGGCGCCCCGGGGCGAAACCGGTGGCGGTCCGTCAGTGCCCCTGCTTGTATGCACGCCGTGACTTCCGCTGATCATGCCGACGACCGTGCCCTGCTCGACGAGATCGAGCGCTACTACGACGCGGCTCCGCGCAGTGCCGCGGACGCCGAGGACTTCGGCCCGCTGACCCTGTTCGTCCGCAGGGACGCCGCCGGCTGGCCGTACTACGCCCGCCCGACGCTCGGCCACGACGGCCCTGCCGCCACCGCCGAGGACGTCCGCACGGTGCTGGCGCGGCAGCGGGAGTTGGGCGCGCCGGAGGCCTTCGAGTGGGTCGCCGAGCGGAATCCCGAGCTGCGTGCGGCCGTGGAGGCGGCCGGGCTGACGGTGCACGAGCATCCGCTGCTGGTGCTCGCCTCGGAGGCGGAGGCCCCGGCGCCCGAGCTGTCCGGGCGGGTGGAGGTGCGGGTGCTGGGCGCGGACGCGCCGGAGCTGGCGGCCGCGGTGGCCGTTCCGCACGTGGCCTTCGGCACTCCGGGCACTGCCGCCGGTGAGGCGGGAGCGGCCGAACTGGCCGAGCACATCGCGGCGTTGACGGCCGACGGCAGGGTCGCGCGGGTCGCGCGGCGGATCGCCGACGGCGTCACCGTGCAGGCCGCCGCCTTGGACGGCGCCGAGGTGCTGTGCGCGGGCCAGCATAATCCGGTGGGCCGGGTCACCGAGGTGGTCGGGGTCGGCACGCTGCCGTCCGCGCGTCGTCGCGGCCTGGGCCTCGCGGTCACGGCGGCGCTGGTGGCGCACGCGCGCGCCCACGGGGTGCGGACGGTGTTCCTGTCCGCCTCGGACGAGGACGTCGCCCGGATCTACCGCCGGGCCGGCTTCCGTCCGTTCGCGACGGCCCTCATCGCGGAGCGGTGACCGGCGGGCGGCGAGGACGGCGGCCGGACGACCGGGTCCGCGCGCCGGCGACCGGTCGACGGGACGGCGACCGGCGGGCCTGTGGGACGGCCCGGCCCTGCCGTCAGTCGTCGTCCTCGTCCTCGTCGTCCGCCCCGCTGACGCCCTCCCCCGCGGCCTCGTCCACCACCCAGGCCGCCAGCCGCTCCGCGACCCCGGACACGCCGAGCCGCCCTTCCCGGATGGCGCGGGAGAGGCTGCGGACCTCGCGGGCGGTGGTGGCGACGGTGCAGCCGCTGGCGACGAGGTAGGCGTAGGCGACGGCGGTCGCGAAGAGCTCGTTGGTCTTCTCCAGGGCCGGCACCCGGATCAGCTGGTGCATCAGGGCGGCAGCGCGGTCCTGCGGTTCGGGGTAGACGGCGATGTCGAAGATCTCGGCCTGGTGCCGGGTGACGGCCGCGAGCAGCGATCCGTAGTCGGTGACCTGCGGGTCACCGGGCGTGTACTGCTCGGCGGTCATGAGCAGCCACGAGAGGTCGACCTCCAGTTTCAACGGCGCACGTCCTGGATCTCGCCCGGCTCCCCGAACTCGGCGAGGAACGCCGTCTCGTACTCCTTCATGAACTGCGCGGCCGCGTCGACGAAGGCCCGCCCCGACTCGCCCATGTCCTGCTGGACCAGGCGTTCGATGTACTGGTTCATGCTGATCCCCTGTTGCTCCGCCCGTTCCCGGGCCATCTCCGCGGTCGTGGCGTCCACTCGGACGTTCAGCTGCTTCTTACCCATGCCCTCAAGCTAGCGCTGAAGTGCTAGCACAACAAGGGCGCACATCCACCGCCCGCACACCCGCCGCACGCCCCCGCGCAACCTCCCGTCCCCCGAGCCGTCACCGCAGCCGTCACCGGAACCGCCATCAGAGCCGTCACCGCGGCCGTCATGGAGCCCACCGAACCGGCCGCCGAGCCGCCCAGCTCCCCTACCCTGCCCGCCGCCACCCCACCCCACCAGGGCGAGCGAGACTTGAAGAGTCCTTCACCATCCGGGACTCTGAACTCTCCTGAGCGTTCCCCGAGCGGCACCGACCGGTGTGGAGGCCGGCAATGACAGCCATGTTCGACCAGGAGCTGCGTGAGCAGCTCGCCCAGGCCCGGCGGGACCTCGCGGCGGCCCGGGCCGAAGGGGACGCCGACGGCGTCCAGGCGTACCAGGGCCGGATCGCCGCGCTCCTGCGGCTCGCCGCCCAGCACGGCATCGACCTTCCGCACAGTGCCGACGAGGAGGAGCACAACGGCTGACCGCGCGCCGGAACGCCGAGGAGGCGGCACCCGTACCGAACGGGTGCCGCCTCCTGCGCGTCGGGTCACTCCCCGATGGGCTCCAGGATCGCCACGCACTCGAAGTGGTGCGTCATCGGGAACAGGTCGAAGGCCCGCAGCGACACCGGACGGTAGCCGCCCTCGCGGAAGAACCCGAGGTCCCGGGCGAGCGCCGCCGGGTCGCAGGCCACGTACGCGATCCGGCGCGCCTCCAGGCCCACCAGGTGCGCGACCGTCTCACGGCCGGCGCCCGAGCGCGGCGGGTCGAGGACGATCAGGTCGGTGGCGGTGATGCCGGTGCGCGGCAGCAGCGTCTCGACCCGGTCGCACTCGATCCGCACGTTGTCCAGCGCGGCCAGGTTGTGCCGGGCGTCGGCCACGGCCTGCTTGGCGGACTCGATGCCGAGCACCGCGCCGTCCTCGCCGACCCGGTCGGCCAGCGCGCCCGCGAACAGGCCGACGCCGCAGTACAGGTCGAGCGCGTTCTCGCCCCACTGCGGGTCCAGCCCGTCCAGCACCGCGTCGACCAGCGTCTCCGGCGCCTCCGGGTGGATCTGCCAGAACCCGCCGTTGCTGACCCGCCAGGTGCGCCCGGCGGCCCGCTCGCGCACGAAGCCGCGCCCGTGCACCCGGTGCACGTCGCCCTGGTCGTCGATCCGGGCGATCGACACCGGCTTGTCCAGCTCGACCAGCGGCAGCTGGGCCCCGGGGCGCGGGGTCAGCACCACCTGGCGGTCCGAGGAACCGCTCGCGGCGACCACCTCCACCGCGGCCACACCCGGCCAGTCGCGGGACTCGATGCCCAGCTCGGTGACGCCCTCCGCAGCGATCAGGCAGCGGTCCACCGGCTGCACCTCGTGCGAGCGGTGCTTGCGCAGACCGACCTTGTCGGTCTGCGCGTCCACCGCGTACTGCACCCGGGTGCGCCAGGCCGGCACCTGTCCGGCCGGCAGCTTGCCGCCGACCGGCTCGACGCTGCCGTCCCAGCCCGCCTCGGCCGGGGTGAGCCCGGCCAGCTTCGCCAGCTGCTCGGTCAGCACCGCCGCCTTGAGCTTGCGCTGCCCGCCCGGGGTCACGTGCTGCCAGTCGCAGCCGCCGCACTTGCCCGGCCCGGCGAACGGGCAGGGCGCCTCGATCCGCTCCTTGGCGGGCTCCAGCACCTCCACCGCGTCGGCCCGCAGGAACCGGGAGGTGGTGGTGCCCTCGGTCACCAGCGCGACCACCTTCTCGCCGGGCAGCGCGTGCCGGACGAACAGCACCCGCCCCTCGTACCGGGCCACGCAGTGCCCGCCGCCGTGCGCGACCGGGCCGACCTCGACCTCGTAGCGCTGCCCGACCAGCGGATCCCCGGACGGCTTCTCCTGGCGCGGCGCCCGCGGGCCGGCCGCGCGCAGCGCCTTCGGCGGCCGCACCGCCTGCTTGCGCGGCGCCTTGCGGCCCGCCCCGCCGCCGTCGTCGCCGGCCGCCCGGGCGCCCTTCTCCGCACCGGCACCCTTGTCCGCGCGGGCGGGCTTCTGCGCACCGGCGCCCTTCTCGGCGCGGGCGGGCCGCCCGGCCGGGGCGTCCGGGCGGGGCTCCCCCGGCACGACCGGCGCGGTGCGCGCCGTCAGGCCGTCCCGGTCGGTGGCCTCCGGACGGTGCGGCCGGCCCCAGCGCGGCCGGGAGACCTGCCCGGGCTGGGAGCCGCCCCGACGGGCGCCGCCCTTGCCGGAGGCGCCGGAGGAGCCCGAGGAGCGGGGCGGAGTGTTGCGCGTCACTGGGAGGAGTCCTTGCTGCGGTCGGAGGTGCCACCGGCGGTCGCACCGGCACGGTCGGAATCCTTCGACTTTACGGCCTTCGGCGCCCGAGGGTCGCCACGCCGGACGGCACCCGGCGGCGACCAGGCCTTCAGCGCCTTGCGCCGCTCCGACGATTCCAGCTGCCAGGGCACCGACGTCACCATCACTCCGGGCTTGAACAGCAGCCGCCCCTTGAGCCGCAGCGCGCTTTGGTTGTGCAGCAGGTGCTCGTACCAGTGGCCGACCACGTACTCGGGGATGTAGACCGCGACCACGTCGCGCGGACTGCTGCGCCGCAGGTTCTTCACGTAGTCCAGGATCGGCCCGGTGATCTCGCGGTAGGGGGAGTCCAGCACCTTGAGCGGCACCTCGATGCCGCGCTCGTCCCACTCCTGCCGCAGCGCCGCCGTGTCCGCCGGGTCGACGTTGACGCTGACCGCCTCCAGGGTGTGGGCGTGGGCCAGCCTGGCGTACGCGAGGGCGCGCAGCGCCGGCTTGTGCAGCTTGGAGACCAGCACGATCGCGTGCACCCGGGTGGGCGGCACCACGTCGTCCGGCTCGACGGCGGCGGTGAGCTCCTCGGAGACCCGGTCGTAGTGGCGGCGGATGCCCTTCATCATCACGAACAGCACGGCCATCGCGGCGATCGCGATCCAGGCGTGGCCGATCTTGGTGACCAGCACGACGATGAGCACCGCCATGGTCATCACCAGGCCGAAGCCGTTGATCGCCCGGCTGCGCTGCATGTGGCGGCGCTTGGCGGGGTCGGTCTCGGTGCGCAGCAGGCGGGTCCAGTGCCGGATCATGCCGGACTGGCTCATGTTGAAGGAGACGAAGACGCCGACGATGTAGAGCTGGATCAGCCGGTTGGGGTCCGCGTCGAACGCGATGATCAGCAGGATCGCGGCGATCGCCAGCAGGATGATGCCGTTGGAGAAGGCCAGCCGGTCGCCGCGGGTGTGCAGCTGGCGCGGCAGGTAGCGGTCCTGGGCCAGGATCGAGCCGAGCACCGGGAACCCGTTGAAGGCGGTGTTGGCGGCCAGCACCAGGATCAGGCCGGTGACGGCGGCGACGAAGTAGAAGCCGGGCGTGAAGTTGTTGAAGACGGCCTCGCTGATCTGGGCCAGCGCGGTCTTCTGGTGGTAGTCGGGCGCGGCGCCGACGAGCTGCTCGGCCGGGTTCTCGGCCATCTGCACGCCGGTCAGCCGGGCCAGCCAGATGATGCCCATGAACATCACCACGGCGATGGACGCCATCAACAGCAGGGTGGTGGCCGCGTTCTTGCTCTTCGGCTTGCGGAAGGCCGGCACGCCGTTGGAGATCGCCTCCACACCGGTGAGCGCGGCGCAGCCGGAGGAGAAGGATTTCAGCAGCAGGAACACCATCGCGAATCCGGCCAGCGAGTCGTTGCCCGGGGTGGCGGCGAGGTGGAAGCCGGAGCTCTCGGCGGGCATGGACTGGCCGAGCGCGAAGTGCCGGAGCACGCCGTAGCCGACCATTCCGATCACGCCGATCATGAAGGCGTAGGTGGGCACCGCGAAGGCGCTGCCGGACTCGCGCACTCCGCGCAGGTTCATGCCCATCAGGAGCACCACCACGATGACCGACACGATCATCTCGTGTCCGCGCAGCGCCGGGACGGCGGAGACCACGTTGGCGACGCCGGAGGTGGTGGACACGGCCACGGTCAGCACGTAGTCGACCATGAGGGCGGCCGCGACCACCAGACCGGCCGCCGGCCCGTGGTTGACGGTCGCGACCTCGTAGTCGCCGCCCCCACTCGGGTAGGCGTGCACGTTCTGCCGGTACGAGGCGACCACGGCGAGCATCACGACCGCCACCACGAGGCCGATCAGCCAGGAGAAGTGGATCGCCGACGCCCCCGCGACGGACAGGGTGAGCAGGATCTCCTCGGGGGCGTACGCGACCGAGGAGAGCGCGTCCGAGGCGAAAACGGGCAGCGCGATCCGCTTGGGGAGAAGCGTTTCCCCCAGCTTGTCGCTGCGGAGCGCACGCCCGATCAGGATGCGTTTCGGAAGGTCTTTCGGCATAGGCACGGTAAGGAATCGTAGGGGCTTCCCGGGCGGGGCTCTGCCGTTTGTCCCCCCCTTCGTCGCGACTGCGTTCTGTGGACCGGCTAGCGTGTCGGATACGAGTCGACGGGCAACACTCGGATTGTCGAGCGGTTTCCAGCCGATGCCCCCACGAGGAAGCTCGTCCCGGCACGCCGGGCGGGAAAGGGAGATGAGCGGTGTTTGCGCAGGTCAAGAGCCCTACGGGACGGGTGAGGTAGCGCCGGTGCACATCGTCATCATGGGCTGCGGCCGCGTGGGCTCGGCCCTCGCCAGAGCGCTCGAGAAACAGGGCCACTCGGTGGCCGTGGTCGATCAGGATCCGACCGCCTTCCGCCGGCTGGGCGCCGGGTTCAAGGGGCGCCGGGTCACCGGAGTCGGCTTCGACCAGGACACCCTGCGCGAGGCGGGCATCGAGGAGGCCGGCGCCTTCGCCGCCGTCTCCAGCGGTGACAACTCCAACATCATCGCCGCCCGCGTGGCCCGGGAGACCTTCGGCGTCGAGAACGTCGCGGCCCGGATCTACGACCCCCGCCGCGCCGAGGTGTACCAGCGCCTGGGCATCCCGACCGTGGCGACGGTCCGCTGGACCGCCGACCAGATGCTGCGCCGGCTGCTGCCGAGCGGCGCCGAGCCGCTGTGGCAGGACCCGAGCGGCAGCGTGCAGCTGGCCGAGGTCGCCTACCACCCGGACTGGGTCGGCCAGCGGGTCAGCCGGCTGGAGGAGTCCTCCGGCGCCCGGGTGGCCTTCGTCACCCGGCTCGGCGAGGGCGTGCTGCCCTCGCCGCAGATGGTGGTGCAGGAGGGCGACCTGGTGCACGTGATGGTGCGCCGGACGGACCTGACGGCCGTCGAGGCCGCGTTCGCGCAGGGTCCGAAGGAGGAGGGTCACTGATGCGCGTCGCCATTGCCGGGGCCGGTGCCGTGGGCCGCTCGATCGCGGGCGAGCTGCTGGAGAACGGGCACGAGGTCCTGCTGATAGACAAGAACCCGAACTCCATCTCGGTGGAGCGGGTGCCGATGGCGGAGTGGCTGCTGGCCGACGCCTGCGAGATCACCTCGCTGGACGAGGCCGCCCTGCAGCGCTGCCACGTGGTGATCGCCGCCACCGGTGACGACAAGGTCAACCTGGTCGTCTCGCTGCTCGCCAAGACCGAGTACGCGGTGCCGCGGGTGGTCGCCCGGGTGAACAACCCCAAGAACGAGTGGCTCTTCAACGAGTCCTGGGGCGTGGACGTGGCCGTCTCCACCCCGCGCCTGATGTCCGCCCTGGTCGAGGAGGCGGTCAGCGTCGGCGACCTGGTCCGCCTGATGCGCTTCAGCCAGGGCAACGCCAACCTGGTCGAGCTGACCCTTGCCGCCGACACCGAACTGGTCGGCACCCGGGTCGGCGACGTGGCCTGGCCGCAGGACACCGCACTGGTGACGATCATCCGCGAGGGCCGGGTGCTGGTGCCCGGCAAGGACGACACCCTGGAGGGCGGCGACGAGCTGCTCTTCGTCGCCGCGCAGGAACGCGAGGAGGAGCTGGAGCAGCTGCTCTCGGCCACCTCCGGCGCCCAGTAGGAAGCACCGGAACACGGCGCAGGGCCCGCACCCGGGTCGGGTGCGGGCCCTGCGCCGTCCTCGGGACCGTCCTCGGGACCGTCCTCGGGCCGTAATCGGCGCCCGTGCCCGGCGCCCGTGCCCGGCGTCCGTGCTCGGCGCCCGTGGCGGCCTCGTGGGGGCGGCTATTTCGCCGGCTCGTCCTCGTCGTCGTCCAGCTGCGCCTTGATCGGCGGCGGCGCCTTCAGCAGGATCTGCCAGGTGACGTACATCGCCAGCAACAGCGGCGGAATGCCGAGGGCGACCTTCAGCCAGCCGAGCAGGTTCACGTTGTGGGTGAAGTACAGCGGGAAGAGGATCACCGGCTTGAGGCCCATGATCACCACCCAGGCCCAGGTCGCCTTGGTGTAGGCGGCCAGACGCCCCGGGTTCTCCTTGCGCCAGGTGAACATCTCGCCGGTGATCGGGCCGAGCATCACCCCGATCATCGGCCAGCGCGCCAGCGCGGAGGCCGCCAGGGCGATGCAGTAGCCGACGTTCCAGAGCAGCCCGGGCAGGTAGAAGTCCTCGGCCTTGCCGCTCTTCATCGCGATCCAGGCGCCCAGGGCCACACCGAACACACCGCTGAAGGCGTGCTGGATGGTCTCCCGCTTCGCCAGCCGCACCACCACGAGCAGGCCGCTCAGGCCGAGCGCGGCCCAGGCGGCGGCGCTCACCTGGTGGGTGATGTTGTACGTGACGATGAAGACCAGGCCGGGCAGCGTCATGTCGATCATGCCGCGTACGCCGCCGAAGGCCTGCAGCACGGTGTCGGCGGCCTCCTTGGAGGCGGCCTGACGGGCGGCCTCGGCGGCCGCCGGGTCGAGCGGCGGCTCGACGGTCGGCTCGGCGGCCGGTGCGACGGCTTCGCCGCCGGGGTGGTTGCTCACGCTTCGCTCCCGTGTCCGACCGGACGCAGCTCATAGCGGGGGTTGAACAGCACGCGGCGCCCGCGTGCGTGGCTGATCCGGCCGCTGGCGACCAGCCGGCGGCCCGGCTCTATGCCCGCGATCGAGCGGCGGCCGAGCCAGACGACCTCCAGCGCCTCGGTGCCGTCGAAGAGTTCGGCCTCCAGCGCCGGCACCCCGGCCCGGGGACGGAGCGTCACCGTGCGCAGCGTGCCCGCGACGGTGACCAGCTCACGGTCCGCGCAGCCGGCGATCGGCCGGCAGCCGGACTCCGCGGCGATCTCCTGGCGCAGGTCCTCGGCGTCCAGTTCCTCGGCCGAGGAGGTCAGCCGGCTGAGCATGCGGCGGAATCGCCCCGGCGGCTGGCCACTGCTGTTGTCACCACTCATGTCGGCAGGGTACCGGTTTCCGGGCCCCCGGCGGCAGGCCGCACGACCGCCGGGGGCGCCCCCGGTCAGCCCTCGAAGCGGTATCCCATGCCCGGTTCGGTGATGAAGTGGCGCGGATGCGAAGGGTCCCGCTCCAGCTTCCGGCGCAGCTGGGCGAGGTAGACCCGCAGGTAGTTGGTCTCAGTGCGGTAGGCCGGGCCCCACACCTCCTGGAGCAGCTGGGTCTGGCTGACCAGCCGGCCGGCGTTGCGGACCAGCACTTCCAGCAGGTGCCATTCGGTGGGCGTGAGGCGTACGTCGGTGCCGTCCCGGTTGACCTTCTTGGCAGCGAGGTCGACGGTGAAGCTCTCGGTGACGACCAGCGAGTCGTCCTCGCCCGCCACCGGCTCGGCCCGGCGCACCGCGGCCCGCATCCGGGCGAGCAGCTCGTCCATGCCGAAGGGCTTGGTGACGTAGTCGTCGGCGCCGGCGTCCAGGGCCTCGACCTTCTCGTCGGAGGCGTGCCGGGCCGACAGCACGATGATCGGCACCCGGGTCCAGCCGCGCAGACCGCGGATCACCTCGACGCCGTCCATGTCGGGTAGGCCCAGGTCGAGGACGACCACGTCCGGATGACGGGCGGCGGCCAGCTCCAGCGCGCTCGCGCCGTCGTGGGCCGCGTCCACCTCGTACTTGCGGGCCTTGAGGTTGATCACCAGCGCGCGGACGATCTGCGGTTCGTCGTCCACGACGAGGACCCGGGTCATGTGCGGGCTCCGCCTTTCAGGGCTGTCGGATCTTTCGGACTGTGTGACTCGGCTGGAGCCGCGACCCGCATACCGGACCGGCGGGGGCGGCCCATGCGCGACGGGGGCAACGGGCGGGGAGCGGGCGGTGCGCCGCGGGGCCTCAGGTGATCAGCTGCGACAGCGATCCGTCGTCGTCCCCGACCGGCTCCCCCGGTTCGGGCGGCCGCTCGACGGCGGGCAGGCTGACGACCATGGTCAGACCGCCACCCGGGGTGTCCTCGGCGGTGACGGTGCCGGCCATCGCCTCGACGAAGCCGCGCGCCACCGCCAGTCCCAGGCCCACGCCGGCGCCGCGCGGCGCGTCCCCGTACCGCTGGAACGGCGCGAAGATCCGCTCCTTCGCGTCCTCGGGCACCCCCGGCCCACGGTCCACGATCCGCAGCTCGACCCGGCCCGGCCCGCCCGGCTGCTCCAGCGCGTCCGCCTTGACCAGCACCCTGACGCCCTCCGGGCTGTACTTCACGGCGTTCTCGACCAGGTTGGCCAGCGAACGCTCCAACAGCCCGCCGTCGGCCCGCACCATCGGCAGCGTCTCCGGGACCTCCAACCGGACGGACTCCGGCGCCACACCGCCCAACGCGTACGGCACGACCTCGTCCAGGTCGGTCTCCTGGATCAGCGGGGTGACGGTGCCGGTCTGCAGCCGGCTCATGTCCAGCAGATTGTTGATCAGGTGGTCCAGCCGGTCGGCCCCGGCCTCGATGCCCGCCAGCAGCTCGGCCTCGTCCTCCGGATCCCACTCCACGTCGGCCGAGCGCAGTGAACTCACCGAGGCCTTGATGCCGGCCAGCGGGGTGCGCAGGTCGTGCGAGACGGCGGCCAGCAGCGCAGTGCGGATCCGGTTGCCCTCGGCCTCCCGGCGGGCCGCGGCGGCCTCCCGGGCCAGCCGGCGGCGCTCCAGCACCACGGCGGCCTGGGCGGCGAAGGCCCCCAGCAGACGCCGGTCCTCCCCGGGCAGCACCCGGCCCCGCAGCACCAGCGCCAGGCCCTCCCCGACCGGCACGTCCACGTCGGCCTCCTCGGGCCGCTGCGGCGGGCGCGGGCCGGCCGCGGCGACCGGCGCCCAGGCGGCCAGCTGCTCGGGGCGCTCCAGCAGCGCGGCGCTCTCCTGCCCGAACGTCTCCCGCACCTGCTCCATCAGCGCCGTCAGCACCCCGTCACCGTTCGGCGCACCGCGCAACACCGTGCCGGCCAGCGCGCTGAGCGTCTGCGCCTCGGCCCGGGCGCGGGCCGCCTGGTGGGTGCGCCGAGCCGCCAAGTCCACCACGGAGGCGACCGAGCAGCCGACGACGGTGAATATCGCCACCGCCATGATGTTCTGCGGCTCGTTGATGGTGAAGGTGTGCAGCGGAGGGGTGAAGTAGTAGTTCAGCACCGTGGAGCCGACCAGCGCCGAGCCGATCGACGGCAGCAGCCCGCCGACCAGCGCCGCGCACACCGTCAGCGACAGGAACAGCAGCATGTCCGTGGACAGGCCCAGCCCGCCGACCGCGGCCAGCACCAGCGCCAGCACCGGCGGCCCCGCCAGCCCGATCAGCCAGCCGGCGACCGTCCTGGTCCGGCCCAGATCGGTGATCCGGCGGACCGGTACCGTGCCGCGCCGCCCGTGCCCGGCGTGCTCGTGGGTGACCATGTGGACGTCGATGTCCCCGGCCTTCTGGGTGACCGTGGTACCGACGCCCGGCCCGTACAGGAACTGCCAGCCGGGTCGGCGGCTCGTGCCGAGTACGATCTGGGTCGCGTTCACGCCGCGCGCGAAGTCCAGCAGCCCGGCCGCGGGGTCGTCGCCCAGGACGTTGTGGAAGGAGCCGCCGAGGCTCTCCACCAGCGCGCGCTGCTCGATCAGGGTCTGCGGCGAGCCCGAGCCCGCCAGGCCGTCCGAGCGGGAGATGTGGACCGCGAGCAGCTCACCGCCGGAGACGCGGGCCGCGATCCGGGCCGCCCGGCGGATCAGCGTCGCCCCCTCGGGGCCGCCGGTCAGGCCGACCACGATCCGCTCCCGGGCCTGCCAGGTGCCCACGATGCCCTGCTCGGCCCGGTACTTCTGGAGGTACTCGTCCACCCGGTCAGCGGTCCACAGCAACGCCAGCTCGCGCAGCGCCGTCAGATTGCCAGGACGGAAGTAGTTGGCGAGCGCGGCGTCGATCTTCTCCGGCGCGTACACGTTGCCGTGCGCCAGCCGCCGCCGCAGCGCCTGCGGGGACATGTCCACCAGCTCGATCTGGTCCGCCCGGCGGACCACCTCGTCCGGGACGGTCTCGCGCTGACGCACTCCGGTGATGCCCAGGACGGCGTCACCGAGCGACTCCAGGTGCTGGACGTTGACCGTGGAGATCACGTCGATCCCGGCCGCCAGCAGCTCCTCGACGTCCTGCCAACGCTTTTCGTTGCGGCAGCCGACGTTGGTGTGGGCGAGCTCGTCCACCAACGCCACCTGCGGACGGCGGGCCAGGACGGCGTCCAGGTCCATCTCGGAGAACCTGGCACCCCGGTGCACCACCTGCTGGCGCAGCACGACCTCCAGCCCGGCGACGAGGTCCGCGGTGCGCCGGCGGCCGTGGTCCTCGACGAACGCCACCACGACGTCCGTGCCGCGCTCCTGCCGCCGGTGCGCCTCCGCGAGCATGGCGCACGTCTTGCCGACCCCGGGGGCCGCCCCGAGGTAGATGCGCAGCCTGCCGCGTCCCATGAGCACCATTCTTGATCCGGCTCTGTCCGGCAGCCACCCCCGGACACCTGTTCCCGTCCCTTCGAGACTACGGCGTGAGAGGCGATTTTCCGCTGATCAGTGCACTGATCATGCGGTTTTAGCGGCATATTGACGGAAGACCAGCCACTCGGCGGGGGTCACGGGAAGCGGGGCGACGGCCCTCGTCGAGCCCCGTCCGAGCCCCGTCCGAGCCCTTCCGAGCCCTTCCGCGCCTCGGTCAACCCATCGGTCGATCCTTCGCGACGACTCTTCTCGACCCGTTTCCCGTGACGTCCGTAAACGCGAAAAGGCCCTGCCCGGCAACCCGGGCAGGGCCTTTTCAGAAGAATTGTTCGGCGGCGTCCTACTCTCCCACAGGGTCCCCCCTGCAGTACCATCGGCGCTGTGAGGCTTAGC
>NZ_JBVHXY010000057.1:0-43368 GCF_055569215.1 Kitasatospora sp. NPDC029312
AACTGGAACAGCTCCCACAACTCGTCCGGCACCAGCCGCTCCACGATCATCACCCGCGAAGCCTACCCAGCGATCCAAATGAGATGTCTTCTTAGACATTTCTGACGGCCCGTCGGATCGAGCTGTGAATGACGATAGCGCAGCCCGCCACAGATTTGTGGCGGGCTGCGAAAAGTTACCTCTAACGTGGCAGCGGCTCTGAGGCACACTGGTCTCACGACCTGCAGAGAGGACGCCATGGCGCTTCGATCGAACCCAACTCTCCGCCAGCGGCGGCTGGGTGCCGAGCTGCGCAGGATGCGGGAACAAGCCGGCCTCGGTGGCAGTCAGCTCGCCCGCGCGCTGGGCATCAATCCGGCCCACGTGACGCAGATGGAGAGTGGGAAGACCGGCATCAGCGTCGAACGCCTGCGCACGATCGCTGCGTTGTGCATGTGTGTCAACGAGCCCCTGATCGATGCCCTGGCGGACATCATTACGGATCGGGACAAGGGCGGTTGGTGGGAGGAGTACCGAGGGCGCCTCTCGCAGCACTTCCTAGAGATGGCTGAGATGGAGGGCCGGGCCCATGGACTCTCGACCTACACCATGGCCTTTATCCCGGGGTTGCTGCAGACCGCTGCTTACGCTTCTGCAGTCTTCGCCCGGGGATTCCCGCTTCTGCCGCAGCATGAGGTCGACCTGAGAACCACCTTCCGTATGAAGCGCCAGAACGTGGTCCGGTCCGGTGGAACCCCGTATTCTGCCTACATTCACGAGGCGGCGCTGCGCATGCAGTTCGGCGGGCCTAAAGTCCAGGCCGAGCAGCTTGCCAGCCTTATCGAGGACTCCGAACGGCCAACCATCTCGATCCGGATCGTCTTGTTCGACGTGGATACTCTTCCGGTCAACCACGAGAACTTCACGTACGTCGAAGGCCCGATCCCTGAGCTCGATACAGCGCAGATGGATTCAGGCGTCGACAGCGTGCTCTACGATGCGCCGGCTCATACCGCCCAGTTCCGTTCCTTGCTCAACCGGATCGGCTCGGCGGCGCTCTCGGAGGAGGAGTCCCGGGAGTTTATTCGATCCCTCAAGAAGGATATGGAAAGCAAACATGTCTGACTCTACCTGGCAGAAGTCAAGTTACTCGGCGGCCAACTCCGAATGCGTCGAAGTTCGTACGGTCAACGGGGTGATCGAACTTCGTGAATCCGACGAGAGTGACATCACCGTGCGCACCTCACCGCTCAAGTTCGCGGCGTTCCTCCGGGGTGCGAAGGCGGGCGAGTTCGACCACTTGATCGCTGACGCCTAGCAACTGCTCCGGCGGTCGAGTCTCTGCGCCCGGGAACCCCACCCTCTGCAACATCGTTTCAAACGACGTTCGAATGGGTGGGGCGCTCTGCTCCGCCCGTCACCGGGAGGGGGAACCGTGTCGAAGGACAGGTACAAGGAGTTCTCGGCCACCGTGGACCGCGAGGTCGCGAAGCTCGTGGACCGCGCCAACCAGGAGGCCGCGCAGGCCGTCGACCGCGCACTGGGCAGGACGGCCCCCGTGGGGGCGTTCGACACGGCGCACTGGCAGCGTCGGCTTGAGGAACTTCTCGCCACCCACCGCATCCCGGGTGCCGCACTGGCGGTGCTGCTCGGCGGGGAGATCCACGAGGTCGCGGCGGGAATCCTCCACACCGGTACGGGTGTCGAGACCACTACGGACTCGGTGTTCCAGATCGGTTCGGTCAGCAAGGGCTACACGGCCGCCCTCGTCCTGGCCCTCGCCGACGCGGGCAAGATCGACCTGGACGCGCCGGTCGTCACCGTTCTGCCGGACTTCGCACTCGCCGACGCCGAGGCCGCCCGCACCATCACTTCTCGTCAGCTGCTCAACCACACCAGCGGTATCGAGGGCGACTACGTCAACGACACCGGTCGAGGCGACGACTGCCTGGCCCGCTATGTCGCCGGTGCGCGCGACGTGGGCCTCACCAACCCGCCCGGCGCCACCATGTCCTACTCCAGCACCGCGTACAACGTCCTCGGCCGGATCGTCGAGGTGGTCACCGGCCGCACCTGGGACGAGGCGCTGAAGGAATTCATCTGCGAGCCGCTGGGCCTGCGGCACACCATGACCCTGCCCGAGGAGGTGCTGCGCTTCCGCGCCGCGATGGGGCACATGGGCGAGCCCGGCGAGGATCCGACGCCCACCCCGATGTGGAACATGCTGCCCCGCTCCGCCGGACCGTACGGCGGGATCTGCGCCACCGCGGCCGACGTGGTCCGTTTCGCCCGGTTGTTCATCGACGGTGGGACGGCGCCGGACGGCACCCGGGTGCTGTCCGCCCAGGCCGTGGAGGCCATGCTCGCCCGTGAGGTGGAGATGCCCGACCAGTGGTTCCTCGGGGCCCACTGGGGCCTCGGCTGGGGGCTGTTCGAATGGGACGGCGCCCGCGGGTTCGGCCATGACGGCAGCACCTTCGGCCAACTCGCCTATCTGCGAGCCATCCCCGAGAAGGGCCTCGCCATCGCCCTGTTGACCAACGGCGGCGGGGCCGCGCCGAAGGTCCACGAGGCCCTCTGCCGCGAACTGAGCGCCGAACTCGCCGGCGTCACCATGCCGGCCTTCGGGCCGGCCGAGAACCCCCCGACCGTCGACCCCGCGCCGTTCACCGGCAGTTACAAGCGCGAGGGCTTCCTCATGACCATCACCGCCCCCGGCACGGGCGAAGGCCTGCTGGACCTGCGCTACGAAGGCGTCGAAGGCCTCGCCGGCACCTTCGACCCGCTCGTCTGGCACCTCACGCCCGTGTCCGACACACCTGCCAAGACCGTTTTCGCGGGCCGCCGCAACGACAAGGACGCCTGGATCCCCGTCGTCTTCTACGCCCTGCCCGACGGCACCCGCTACGTCCACTTCGGCGTCCGCGCCACCGCCAAGTCCGGCTGACGCCGGAGGCCCCGCGTCTCGAGCGAAGCCGCCGCGGACGCCCGGGGACGCCCGCGCCGCCGAGGACGCATGCAACGTTTCGCGCCGGTCGAGGCATCAAGATGATGGAGGAGCGGAGCAGGGGAGGGCGGCCGCGCGGGAGGGATCACCGGTCGGATTCGGACGAATGAATTCCCTGCACATTCTCTTAGTTCGTACACGATTGTCCCAGCCGTGTCGATTTGGGGCGTATGGTGCGAGGTCGTGGCGGGTATGTGAGAAAAACTGTTCGAACAGTGAACATCTGGCGTTAGCATGCCGGAATGGAATCGAATACCACGCCGATAGGGAATTCCTCCGACGGTGCGGACCCCCGCCCGTCACGCAACGGGCCACTGCGGCTGGCCCGCCTCGGCGCGACCTTCGTGGGCGTCAGCGGGCTCTCCGGAGTCCTGCTGGCAGGCCTCGTCCTGCCCGCCGTCGGCGCGATCGGGCTGACCGCCAAAGACACGGCGGAGAGCTTCGACAACATCTCCGACGATTTCAGGACCCCGCCGCTCACCCAGGCCACCCAGATCTTCGACGCCAAGGGCGGCCTGATCGCCAAGGTCTACGAGCGGGACCGCACCGTCCTGAACGCCGATCAGATGTCCCCGTACATGCGGCAGGCGCAGGTCGACATCGAGGACGCCCGCTTCTACGAGCACGGTGCCGTCGACCTCAAGGGCGTGCTGCGCGCGCTCAGCAAGAACGCGGAGAGCGGCACCGCCTCCCAGGGCGCCTCCACGCTCACCCAGCAGTACGTGAAGAACGTCAACGTGGAGAAGGCCGGGGACAACAAGGACGCCGTCCTGGAGGCCCAGCGCAAGACCCTGGGCCGCAAGATCCAGGAACTGAAGGTCGCGATCAAGCTGGAGGAGGAACTGTCCAAGGACCAGATCCTCACCAACTACCTCAACATCACCTTCTACGGGAACGGCGCCTACGGCGTGGAGGCCGCGTCCCAGCGTTACTTCAGCAAGAGCAACAAGGATCTCACCATCGCCGAGGCCGCCACCCTCGCCGGCCTGGTGCAGAACCCGTCCCAGTACGACCCGAAGCTGCACCCGCAGGCCGCCCAGAAGCGGCGGGACACCGTCATCGACAAGATGGTGGAGAACAAGCACCTCACCGCCGACCAGGCGAAGGAGGCGAAGGCCGCGCCGCTCGGGCTCAACTACAAGGAGCCGCAGAACGGTTGCATCACGGCCAAGGCCGGGATGGGCTTCTTCTGCGACTACGTGCGCCACGTCGTCAAGCAGGACCCGGCCTTCGGCAAGTCCGCCGAGGACCGCAAGAAGCTCTGGGACACCGGCGGCCTGAACATCTACACCACCCTGGACCCGGACAAGCAGGCCGCCGCCCAGAACGCGGTGAGCAGCAACGTGCGGGTCACCGACAGCGTCTCCGCCGCCGCCACCATGGTCGAACCCGGCACCGGCAAGATCCTCGCCATGGCCCAGACCCGCCCCTACGGTCTGGTGGAGGAGAAGAACCAGACCGTCGTCAACCTCAACGTCGACTCGGCGATGGGCGGCGGCAACGGCTTCCAGCCCGGCTCGACGTTCAAGCCGATCGTCGCGGCGGCGGCGCTGGAGGCGGGCCTGCCGGCGACCCAGGAGTACTCGTCCCCGAACAAGCTCGAGTACCCGACGATGAAGACCTGCGAAGGGACCTGGAAGAACGACACCCGCCCCAAGACCGTGGTGCCCAACGAGTCCGCGAACGAGAAGGGCCCCTACCAGCTGAAGATGGCCATGGCGCTCTCGGTCAACACCTACTTCGTGCAGATGGAGCAGGAGATCGGCCTCTGCGCGGTCAAGCAGATGGCCAACAAGTTCGGCGTCACCACCAGGGCCAGCGGCAAACCGCTGGAGGAGGTCCCCGCGATGGGCCTGGGCGTCGAGGAGATGAGCCCGCTGACCATGGCCAACGTGTACGCGACCTTCGCCGCCGAGGGCAAGCACTGCGCCCCGATCGCCATCAACAGGATCGCCACCGTCGACGGCAAGGACGTCCCCGTCCCGGCCGGCCGCTGCGAGCAGGTCTTCTCCGAGACGACGGCCCGGGCGATGAACACCGTCCTGAACGGCGTGACCGAGAACAACGGCACCGGTGCCGCGCTCAGCCTGGAGGGCAATCGGCAGATCGCCGGCAAGACCGGCACCTCGGACCACAAGAAGGCCGCCTGGTTCGACGGCTACACGCCGTCGCTGGCCACCGCCGTCTGGCTCGGCGGCCCCGCCGGGGGCGTCGAGATGCGCAACATCACCATCAACGGGAAGTTCCACACCGAGGTGTTCGGCGCCGACGGTCCCGGCCCGATCTGGCGGGACGCCATGAACCAGGCGCTGCGGGGCACGCCCAAGCAGTCCCTGGCGATGGCCGACATCCCCGACCCGGCACCCAAGCCCGACCCGAACAGCACCGCGACGGGCGCCGCGACGGGCACGGCTACCGGCGCCGTGACCGGCCCGGACGCCCCGGCCGGCACCCCGGCCGACCCGCAGCACTGACGGCGGTCGCACCGGCGGCACCTGGGGTGGGCCTGGACCCACCCCAGGTGTGGGTCCAGGCCCGTGTCCGACCGCTCGGCGCCTCCGTAACGTCGTCGCCACCACGACACGGAGGACAGGACCATAGCGATGACCGCGAGCTCGAACCTCGACAACTCCCGTACCCGGGAAGCCTTCACGACCATGAGGAAGTGCCTCGCCCTCTTCGGCGTGATCGGCGTCATCGTCCTCGGGACCGTCTCCGTGACGGCCTTCGTGGGGCAGGGGGGCACGCCCTTCATGTGGATCCGCGCCGTCATCCTCCCCGCGCTGGCCCCGCTGTTCCTCCGCATGGCCGCCCGCGCCGAGGTCGGCTCCTACCAGGCCTTCGACCGGATCCGGACCATCTCCACGGTCATGCCGATCGCCGTCCTCGGCGTCGACCTCATCCCCGGCATCTGCCCGCCCTGGTACGCCGGCATGCAGGGCCTCTCCGCCCTCGCCGTGCTGCCGGTCGCCTTCCTGATCCGCAGCGCCGCCCTCAAGGCCGCCTTCCCCAAGCAGTGACCCGGGCGGCCCCGCGCCGTAAGTCGGCCGAGCCGACTTCCTGCGCAGCGCTAGCTAGACAGGGGCGGTCATCCGGCGGCCACGGTGATGGCCTGGACCGGGCAGGCTTCGGCGGCCTCGCGGACCATCGGGTCGTCCGCCCGGTCCGTGCCGCTCGGGAGGAGTTCCACGACCCCGTCGTCGTCCTGGGTGAACACCCCGGGCGCGTGCCGGGTGCACATGGCCGCGCCGATGCAGCGGGCCGTGTCGATGTCGATACCCACGGGGGCTCCTACCAGGTGACCGGCAGCGTGGGCACGCTGCCTTGCAGCACGTACGGGGGATTGGCCCGCACCTGGTCGGCGGGGACGGCCAGGCGCAGGGTCGGGACGCGGCGGAGCAGGACGGTCAGCGCCGTCTCGATGACGGCCCGGGCGAGGTTCTGGCCGACGCACTGGTGGATGCCGTACCCGAAGGCGACGTGGCGGCCGGCCTTGCGGTCGATGTCCAGGGCGTCGGGCTCCTGCCAGGCCTCGTGGTCCCGGTTCATCAGCATCAGTGAGACCAGGACGCCGTCCCCCGCCCGGATGGTCTGACCGGCCAACTCGATGTCCGCCGTGGCGACGCGCGGCAGTACGTCGGCGACCGAGGTGAGCCGGGTCAGTTCGTCGACCGCGCCGGTGGTCAACTCGGGGTCGGCGCGGAACCGTTCGAGCTGCTCGGGGTGTTCGAGTAGGGCGAGGACGGCGGCCGCGATGGTGCTGGAGGTGGTGTCGTCGCCGCCGGTCAGCAGGATCGCGCAGAGCGCCACCAGCTGGTCGCCGTCCATGCCGCCCTCGTCCGGCCGGGCCGCCAGGAGGTCGTCGATCAGCCCGGTGCCCGGTTCCTGCTCCTTGCGGGCGATGAGCTCGCGCAGGCGGTCGAGGATCTGGTCGAAGAGCTTCACGGCCTCGCCGGGGGCGTTCCCGCCGGACGGCGCGAGCACCTGGCGGGTGCGCTCGGCGATGTAGCGGCCGTCCTCGTCGGGGACGCCCAGCAGCGCGAAGTTGGCCGCGCAGGCGAGCGGCAGGGTGTACGCGGTGACCAGGTCGGCGTGGACGCCCCCGGCCAGCATCGCGGTGACCAGCTCCTCGGCGATCCGCTCGATCCTCGGGCGCAGGGCGGCGATCCGCCGGACGCCGAAGGCCGGGATCACCATCCGCCGCTGGTGGCCGTGTTCGGGATCGTCCACGCCGCTGAGCGGCGGTGAGAACCCGGCCTCGGCCTGCTCGGCGGACTGCGGGGTCAGGGCGGGGAAGGCCGGATGCCGGACGTCGACGGAGACCCTGGGGTCGAGCAGCAGGGCGCGGCCCTCCGCGCTGCCGGAGACCAGCCAGACCTCCCGGCCGTCGTACAGGGTCACCCGCGACAACGGCCCGTCCGCGCGCAGGCGTTCGTAGCCGTCGGGCATCCGGAAGGGGCAGCTGCGCGCCATCGGAAAGGCGGGGGCCTCGCTGGATGGGGTGCCGGTGGCTGTCACGATCATCCTCACCTTCCGCCCGTCGAGGCGATCAAGGAGTCAAGCCGGCGCGGACCGACACCCGGTGTCGAGCGGGGATCGGGTGATCAATCATGCCAGAGGCTCCGTCTTCGGATGACGGTGTGGATGGACATCAACTGCCGCTGAAGTAAGTCATTTTGACGTCTCATCGGCTCATCGGTGAGTGCGTTGCCCGCCACCCTGGCCGGGGGATCCCGGCCGGATGGCCCCGCGTGGCGTTCATTTTTCAGTCGTTGCAACGCTCGGCACGGGTAACGTTGCGTTCTCATTACGCTTGATGCAACGATTTGGCTGCGTCTGCCTGTGTGAATGGCGATCTGACGCAACGAACGTGTTGCCAAGTCAATGAACGCAACGTAGCTTTTCCGTTGTCAGAAACGACGGGCCGACAGGGACCCGCCGAACGATGAGGGAGAGAGAACGATGCAGACCTTCGCCACCGCCGCCCCGATCGCCGCCATCCTGGAGATCCCCGCCGGCCGCCTCCAGTTCATCGCCGCCGACCGCACCGACACCACCGTCGAGGTCCGCCCGGCCAACCCCGGCAAGAGCCGCGACGTGCGGACCGCCGAGCAGACCACCGTCAGCTACGCCGACGGCGTCCTGCGGATCCACACCACCGAGGCCAAGAACGCCCTGGTCGGCCCCGGCGCCGTCGAGGTCACCGTCCAACTGCCCGTCGGCTCCCGTATCGAGGCCCGCACCGCCGGCGCCGAACTGCGCGGCGTGGGGCGCCTGGGCGACGTGGACGTCGAGGGCGCCTACCGGCAGATCAAGGTCGACGAGGCCGCGAGCCTGCGCCTGACCGCGGTGGACGGCGATGTCGAGGTCGGCCGCCTCACCGGGCCGGCCACCATCAGCACCGCCCGCGGCGACATCCGCGTCACCGAGGCCGTGCGCGGCACCGTCACCCTGCGCACCGAGTCCGGCAGCATCACCGTCGGCGCCGCGGCGGGCAGCTCCGCCGCCCTCGACGCCGGCACCGCCCACGGCCGGGTCACCAACTCGCTGCGCAACGACGGCACCGTCGACCTCGACATCCGTGCCACCACCAACCACGGCGACATCACCGCCCGCAGCCTCTGAAGAGGTCAGGGACGACCGGCCGCCTCCGGGCCGCGCCAGGGCAGGTGCCCGTGCGCGTCCCGCGCGGCGCCGGACCGGCGGCCCGTCCGGTGGCTGTTTCCAGCCGGGGAAAAGCTCCGTTGCATTTTTCCGGCGGGCAACGAGTTCGCGGCGGCGGAACGCCTTGGTTCTGGTGGACATCCGCATGCCGGGGCGCCTCGATCCCGCCGAACGCAACGGACCAGCCCACGGCTCGTTGCAATGAACCGAGGGCGGCGCTACCCTGGCCGGACCCACGGGACGCCCACGGAGGAGACCGCGATGCCGGGAGGCAGGCTCACCCAGCAGGAACGCCAGCAGATCGCGCTGGGCCTGGCCGACGGCCTCGCGTACGCGGAGATCGCCCGGCGCCTGGAGCGGCCGACCTCGACCGTCACGCGCGAGGTGATGCGCAACGGCGGTCCCACCGCCTACCGGGCCGAACTCGCCCACCGGGCCACCGAACGCCGTGCCCAGCGCCGCCGGCAGCCTGCGCCCCGGAGCGCGGGCGCGCCGGCGACCGACGACGGGCGTGACGTCGACGCGGTGCGCGAGTACGAGGAGCTGTTCGCCGCCGTCTTCATCCAGTCGGGCCTGCCCAAGATGACGGCCCGGGTGCTGGCCTGCTTCTTCACCGCCGACTCGGGCGCCCTCACCGCGTCCGAGCTGGCCCAGCGCCTCCAGATCAGCCCCGCGTCCGTCTCCAAGGCGATCGCGTTCCTGGACGGCCAGAGCCTCGTCCGCCGGGAACGGGACGAACGCCGCCGGGAGCGCTACGTCGTCGACGACGACGTCTGGTACCAGTCGATGATGGCCACCGCCCGCTCCAACGCCCGCTTCGTCGAGATCGCACGGCAGGGCGCCGGCGTCCTCGGCCCCGCCACCCCGGCGGGTGTCCGGCTGGAGAACGTCGCCCGCTTCATGGACTTCGTGGCGGAGAGCATCGCCCGCGCCGCCGAGCAGGCCCGGGAGATCCTCCACAGCAAGCCCGCGACCCCCTCGGACACCACCGACTGACCGCACCCGCCCCCGCAGGAGACGAGCCCCGACGTGCCGACCGCACCCGTGATCCGCAGTGACGTCCCCGGCTCCTTCGCCTGGGGCGTGTTCCACGAGCGCCACCCGAAGCTCCTCCGTCAGGTCCTCGACACGCTGCCGTACGGACCGTCCGAGCGGGCGACGGTGGAGCGGCTGGCGACGGAGAGCACCACCGGCGTCCTCGAACCGCTGCCGGAGGGCGCCCACGACCGCGACCGCTGGCTCGCCTGGGGCGAAGGGCTGTGGGGGCGGCCGTGGGGTGAGGCGCCGTTCCTGTGGGCGGAGAGCTACTTCTACCGCCGACTGCTGGACGCCACCGGGTACTTCGGGCCCGGCGCCTGGCAGGGCGTCGACCCGTTCGCGCCGTTCAAGGACGCCGAGCTGGCCGGCACGGCGGTGGACGGGGAACTGGCCGCCCTGGACGGGCTGGCCGGTCTGCCGGAGCGGCAGTACGGCGAGGCGCTGCTGTCCTCCGCGCTGTGGGGCAACCGGGCGGACCTCAGCTTCCGCATCACGGCAGGGACGGAGACCACCCCAGCCGCCGAGGTCCCCGACCTGCTGGTGGACGACAGCGCCGCGCTCTGGGCCGCGTTGGACGCCGCCCCGGGCGGGCGCGTCGCCGTGATCGCGGACAACGCCGGCCGCGAGCTGCTCCCGGACCTGGTGCTGATCGACCACCTGCTCACCGACGGCCGGGCCGCCGAGGTCGTCCTGTACGTCAAGCCCCAGCCGTACTTCGTCTCGGACGCCACCATGGCCGACGTCCTGGCCGTGCTGCGGCGACTGCGCGCCGCGCCGGGCCGCGCACAGCTGATCGGCCGACGGCTGTGGCAGGCCCTGCACGGCGGCGGACTCACCGTCCGCACCCACCCGTTCTTCTGCGCGCCGCTGCCGTACCACGACCTGCCCGCCGACCTGCGGGCGGAGCTGGCCGGGGCGTCGCTGACCGTCCTCAAAGGTGACCTCAACTACCGGCGCCTGGTGGGCGACCGGCTCTGGCCGCCCACCACCCCCTTCGCCGGGACCACGAGCCACTTCCCGTCCCCCGTCGCCGCCCTGCGCACCCTGAAGTCGGACGTGGTCGTCGGCGTCGACGCGGCCCTCGTCGCCGCCCTCGACCGTACGGACGGGGCATGGCGCACCAGCGGGCGCCATGCCGTCGTCCAGGTCAACGGCCGGGACTGAAAGGCGGCCTGCGAGGCCCGGTGGAGGGGGACGGCGCGACGCGAGGACGGAGTGACGCAGGACACATCGCGGGCCGGTCACAAGCCGCCCGGCTGTCCTGTCTCCATGGCAGCAACGACACACGACTCCGAGGGAGCACGCCATGGAAGCCCGACTGGACGCCGCCGCCAGCCCGATCATCGGCAAGGTCTTCAAGCACCTCATCACCGCCAACAAGTCGATCGCCGACTCGACCGTGCCGTACGCCACCCAGGAGCTGGTCCGGCTGCGGGCCAGCCAGATCAACGGCTGCGGCTTCTGCGTCGACATGCACTTCAAGGACGCCGTGCACGCCGGGGAGGAGGCGACCAGGCTGAACCTGGTCGCGGCCTGGCGCGAGGCCACCGTCTTCACCGACGCCGAGCGGGCCGCCCTGGAGCTGGCGGAACAGGGCAGCCGGCTGGCCGACGGCGACGGGGTGAGCGACGAGGTGTGGGAGAACGCGGCGAAGCACTACGACGAGGAGCAACTCGCGGCGCTGGTCTGCATCATCGCCCTGATCAACGCCTTCAACCGCGCCAACGTCATGATCCGCCAGCCCGCCGGCGGCTACCGGCCCGGTCAGTTCGCCCAGCACTGAGGCACCGGACGCCGGCGGCCGGGAAGTCCACTCCCCGGCCACCGGCGCATCCGGGTACGCTCGCGCCCCCTCCGCACACCACCGAGCCCGTCCCCGTGGGGCTTGTCACCCAAAAACCGACCGATAAGGTGTTAATCCAACATTCATCCATGCCGCATAGCCTCCTAGAGCTAGCCTCATGCTGAACGTCATCGTCCGACCGGGAGGCAAAACCCCCGTGCAAGGCACTGTCACCACACCGGGCGGCCCCGCCGTGGCCGGGGGCCAGGGCGAGGCCTTCCTCCTCGTCGTGGACGACGAGCCGAACATCCGCGAGCTGCTCGCCGCGTCGCTGCGCTTCTCCGGATTCCGGGTCGCGTCCGCCGCGAGCGGGACGGAGGCACTGGAGCTGATCACCGCCGAGCGCCCCGACCTCGTGGTCCTCGACGTCATGCTGCCCGACCTCGACGGCTTCACCGTCGTCGAGAAGCTGCGCGAGCGCACCAGCCGCGGCCAGATCGCCGGACCAGCCCACGGGCACCCCGGCGACCACCTGCCGGTGCTCTTCCTCACCGCCAAGGACGGCGTCGGCGACAAGGTGCAGGGCCTGGCCGCGGGCGCGGACGACTACGTCACCAAGCCCTTCAGCCTGGAGGAGCTGATCGCCCGCATCCGCGCGATCCTGCGCCGGGCCGGCGGACCCGCCGAGGACGGCCGGCTGGTCGTCGCCGACCTCAGCCTCGACCCGATCGCCCACGAGGTCACCCGCGCCGGCACCCCCGTCTCGCTCTCCCCGACCGAGTTCAAGCTGCTGCACTACCTGATGGCCAACGTCGGCCGGGTGGTCTCCAAGGCGCAGATCCTCGACCACGTCTGGGCCTACGACTTCGGCGGCGACCTCTCCATCGTCGAGTCCTACATCTCCTACCTGCGCCGCAAGCTCGACTCCGGTCCGGCGCACGGCCCCAAGCTGATCCACACCGTGCGCGGCATCGGCTACGCGCTGCGCCGCCCCCCGCAGGGCTGACCGGACCCGCCCGTGCTCGCCCGGTTCTCCTCCAGGTTGTCGCTGCGCGCCCGACTGCTGGTCCTCGCGCTCGCGCTGGTCACCACCGGGCTCGCGGTCAGTGACACCTTCGTGCTCGGCACCGTACGGGCCCAGCTGGTCGAGCAACTGGACGAGCAGCTCCAGCGGTACGGGCTGCCGCTGTCCCGCAAGCCCCCCGGCCGCCCCACCACGCCGGACAGCGTCAAGCCGGCCGTCACCGGGCGGCGGATCAGCCTGCCCAGCCAGTACCTGGTGCAGTACCTGTCCTCGGACGGCAAGGTCCAGGCCGTCATGCGCCAGCCCGTCTCGGACAGCGACCCGGCGCCGCAACTGGCCGGGCTCGACCCCAGCCGCACCGCCCCCGACGTCCCCTTCAACCTGCCCGACCAGCGCGGCGACCACAGCTGGCGGGTGCTGGTCCTGCCGCTCCAGACCCCCCGCACCGCCGCCCCCAACCCGGGGCCCACCTCGACGCCCACGTCCACGCCCACGCCCACGTCCACGCCCACGTCCACGCCCACGTCCACGCCCGCGCCCACCCCCGGCCCCGGGGCCTACGCCGCACCGGCCACCAGCCCGACCTATGTCATGGTGGCCGTCTCCCGCGAGGACATCGACGCCACCACCGACAAGCTGCGCACCTCCTTCCTGGCGATCGGCGGCGCCGTCTTCGTGCTGATCGCCGCACTCGGCTTCTTCGCGGTCCGGGCCGGGCTGCGGCCACTGCGCCGGATCGAGGAGGGCGCGGCCCGGATCGCCGCCGGCGAACTGTCGCACCGCATGCCCGAACTCTCCGCGGGCACCGAGGTCGGCCGGCTGTCGATCGCGCTCAACGGCATGCTCACCCAGATCGAGGCGGCCTTCGCCGCCCGCGCCGAATCCGAGGCCCGGATGCGGCGCTTCGTCGCGGACGCCTCGCACGAGCTGCGCACCCCGCTGGCCGGCATCCGCGGCTTCGCCGAGCTGTACCGGATGGGCGCACTGCCCACCGAAGCCGACGTCAAGCGGACCATGACCCGGATCGAGAGCGAGGCGGTGCGGATGGGCACCCTGGTCGAGGACCTGCTGGTGCTCGCCCGGCTCGACGAGGAACGCCCGCTCGACCTCGCCCCGATGGACCTGCGTACCCTCGCCGCCGACGCGCTCCACGACGTCACCGCCCTCGACCCGAGCCGGCCCGTCGCGCTCACCGGCCCCGCGGGCACCGGCGCACCCGGCGCGGCGCCCGTCCTCGGCGACGAGGCGCGGCTGCGGCAGGTGGTCACCAACCTCGTCGGCAACGCCGTCAAGCACACCCCGCCCGGCACCCCGGTGCGGATCGGCGTCGGCGGCGGAGCCGACGGCACCTGTCTCCTGGAGGTCGCCGACTCCGGCCCCGGCCTCACCGAGGAACAAGCCCAGCGGGTCTTCGACCGCTTCTACCGGGTCGACGCCTCCCGCAGCCGGGACAACGGCGGCGGCGGCGGACTCGGCCTCGCCATCGCCACCGCCCTCACCCGCGCCCACGGCGGCACCCTCACCCTGGACACCGCCCCGGGCGCCGGCGCCACCTTCCGGGTCGAACTGCCCGCGAACGGCGACAGGGCTTCCTGAGTCCTCGCCTCGATCGAGTGAACCGCCACCGTTCACCCGGTCCGCCGCTCGATCGCGTGCGACCGTGCAGCCGTTGCTCGTGCGAGTTCGCACGGGCTGATCACTGGACGGGAAAAGGTGTCTCATGAGCGCGCTCGTTGCTGAGGTGGCCGATGTGTCGTTCAAGCGCGACCTGTCCGAGTGGCGGATCGGCCTCGTCGCCTGGCGCCTCCTGGTGCTCCAGGCCGCCGACCCGGTCGTCGGGGCCGGGATGGCGGAGCACTCCACCTACCGGGCGCACCCGTGGCGGCGGGTCGAGCACACCCTGGGGAGCGGCCGGCGGCTGTTCTACCAGGACGCGGAGGCGCTGCGGCGGGAGGTCGAGCGGCTGAACCGGTCGCACAAGCGGATCCGGGGGACGCTGCCGGACGGGCGGCCGTACGACGCACGGGACGCGGCGACCAGGGTGTGGGTGCTGCTGACACTGTTCGAGTGCGTGGTCGCCATGCGGCGGCTGGGCGGCGATCCGTACGACGCGGCGCAACTGGAGGCGGCCTACCGGGAGTTCCGGGAGGCGATCGCCGCCTTCGGGCTGCCGGAGGAGGAACTTCCGCAGGACGCCGCGGAGTTGCCCGGGTACTTCGCCCGGTACGCCCGCGAGAAGCTGGAGTTCACCGAGGCGGCCCGCTACCTGTTGGACAACATCCTGCGCGAGGCGCCGCGCCCCCGGCGGCTGTGGTTCCTCGGGGACACCGGGTGGCGGCTGGTGCGGGGGGCCGTGGCCCGGGTGATCCGGGAGCTGACGGTGGCGGACCTGCCGCCGGTGGTGCGGGAGCGGTTGGGGCTGGTGTCCTCCCGGCGGGCCGCGGTGCTGTCCGCGGTGCTGCACCGGGGTGCCGGGGCCGTCGTCCCGCTGCTGCCGGACGGGCTGCGCTACCGCTCCGCGGAGGAGGTGCAGCGCCCGCCGCGCCGGTTCCGGCCGTCCCGGGACGGGCGCGGGCCGCGGGTGGACCGGTTCTTCAGCGAGGTGCTCGACCAGACCGGCGACGGCTGGATCACCGTGCACGACCTCCAGGCGATGGCGCACAACGTGTGCTGGCAGCTGGAGTTGGACGATGACGCCGAGGCGCGGGTGTACCGGGCCTTCGAGGGCTGGTGGGAGCAGCTGCGCGCGGCGATGGACGCGGACGGGGACGGCAGGGTCAGCCGGGAGGAGTTCACGGCGGCCACCTTGGCGGCCTGCGACCGGGACGCGGACTACCTGGAGCGCGGGTTGCTGCCCGCGCTGCGGGCGGTCTTCGTCGCGGCCGACACCGATGGCAGCGGCTTCCTGGAGTTCGACGAGTACCGCGCGGTGTTCGGTGGGCCGCGGGTCCACCCCGCGGAGCTGTCGCACGGGTTCCGCCAGTTGGACGGTGACGGGGACGGGCGGATCACCGAGGAGGAGTTTTTGCGGGGTTTCGCCGAGTTCTTCACCGCGCGCGCCGACTCCACCGCGGGGGCCCAGCTCCTCGGCCGCCCGTAGCGCGCCGCCGCGTCGGCAGCTGTGCCGCGTAGCACGCCCCGTTCGCCGGTGCGAGCGGGGCGTCGTGCTGTCAAGCGCCGGTTCGGCCAAGACGGGCGCGCCCTCCGCCCGGTCGTTCGTTGCCGCGACCCCCGCCGGGTCCGCAGACTGTGCGGACCGCAGCGCAAACCGTGACGCATGGCACATGCCTGTCAACCCCACCCCACCTGCACTTCCGCCGTAAGGATGATGGATACTGGTGCTTGTGAACGTGTTCACGTTCACAAGCGGACAAGCTTGTGTCGTTGGGCTGCGGTCTGTGGCTGTCGATGAAGTTTGTCCTGAAACGCCCGAACGGGCCGGCTGGAGAGAGGGCGACGTGGACCTGGCAATCGCTCACGAGACCATCGCGCGATGGCAATTCGGCATCACCACCGTCTACCACTTCCTCTTCGTGCCGCTCACCATCAGCCTCGCCGCCATCGTGGCCGGGCTGGAGACCGCCTGGGTGCGCACGAACAAGGAGAAGTACTTCCACGCGACGAAGTTCTGGGGAAAGCTCTTCCTCATCAACATCGCGATGGGCGTCGTCACCGGAATCGTGCAGGAATTCCAGTTCGGCATGAACTGGTCCGACTACTCCCGCTTCGTCGGTGACGTCTTCGGCGCCCCGCTCGCGATGGAGGCGCTGATCGCCTTCTTCTTCGAGTCCACCTTCATCGGCCTGTGGATCTTCGGCTGGGACAAGCTGCCGAAGCGGATCCACTGCGCCTGCATGTGGATGGTCTCACTGGGCACCGTGCTCTCCTCCTACTTCATCCTGGCGGCCAACAGCTGGATGCAGCACCCCGTCGGTTACGCGATCGACCCGGCCAGCGGCAAGGCGCGGCTCACCGACATCACCGAGGTGCTGTTCCAGAACACCACCCTCACCGTCGTCTTCCACACCCTGACCGCGGCCTTCCTCACCGGCGCCGCCTTCATGGTCGGCATCGCCTCCTTCCACCTCTGGCGCGCCAAGCGCAGGCCCGAGACCGCCGACCCGAAGAAGACCGCAGTGATGCGCACCTCGCTGCGGCTCGGCCTGGTCATCGCCGTCGTCTTCGGCGCCGGCACCGCGCTCAGCGGCGACACCCTCGGCAAGGTCATGTTCGAGCAGCAGCCGATGAAGATGGCCGCCGCCGAGGCGCTCTGGGACACCCAGGCACCCGCGCCGTTCTCGATCTTCGCGGTCGGCGACGTCGGCAAGGGCCACAACTCGGTCGAGCTGGAGGTCCCCGGGGTCCTGTCCTTCCTCGCCAAGGACGACTTCAGCTCCGCCGTCCCCGGCATCAACGACACCGCCGCCGCCGAGGCCGCCGCGCACGGCGGCAACCCCAAGGACTACATCCCGAACGTCTTCATGACCTACTGGGGCTTCCGGTTCATGATCGGATTCGGGATGACCTCCTTCACGGCCGGCCTCATCGGCCTGTGGACCACCCGCAGGAAGTTCCTCCTGCACCCCGAGTTCCGCACCGGCGAGACCGAAGTGCCCCGGTTGATGCTCACCCCGAAGCGCGAACTCGGGCCAGTGCTCACCCGGTGGAGCTGGCGGATCGGCATCCTGACCATGGGCTTCCCGCTGATCGCCAACAGCTTCGGCTGGATCTTCACCGAGATGGGCCGGCAGCCCTGGGCCGTGTTCGGCCTGATGACCACGGCCAGCGCCGTCTCCCCCAACGTCGGCATCGGCACCCAGATCGGCGCACTGGCCACCTTCACCCTGCTGTACGCGGTCCTCGCCGTGATCGAGGTCCGGCTGCTGGTCAAGTACGCCAAGGCCGGCCCGGTGGTGACCGAGCGGCCCCCCGCCGAGGACCCGTCCCTGCGCGGTCCGGCTGCGGACGAGGACGCCGACAAGCCGCTCGCCTTCGCCTACTGACGCGCTCCACGTGGAACTGAGGATCTGACATGCAACTCCACGACGTCTGGTTCGTGCTGATCGCGGTCCTGTGGATCGGCTACTTCTTCCTCGAGGGCTTTGACTTCGGCATCGGCGTCCTCACCAAGCCGCTCGCCCGCGACACCGCCGAGCGCCGGGTGCTGATCAACACCATCGGCCCGGTCTGGGACGGCAACGAGGTGTGGCTGCTCACCGCGGCCGGTGGTACCTTCGCCGCCTTCCCGGACTGGTACGCGACCCTGTTCAGCGGCTTCTACGTCCCGCTGCTGGTCATCCTGGTCTGCCTGATCGTCCGCGGCGTGGCCTTCGAGTACCGGGCCAAGCGCGAGGGTGCCCGCTGGCAGCGCAACTGGGAGGAGGCCATCTTCTGGTCCTCCCTCATCCCGGCCTTCCTGTGGGGCCTGGTCTTCGCGAACATCGTGCGCGGCGTGGACATCGACGCCCACAAGGACTACGTCGGCGGCCTCGGGGACCTGCTCAACCCGTACGCCCTGCTCGGCGGGCTGGTCACGCTCGCCCTGTTCACCTTCCACGGCGCGGTGTTCGCGGCGCTCAAGACGGTCGGGGAGATCCGCGAGCGGGCCCGCAGGGCCGCCCTGCGGGCGGGTCTGGCGACCGCCGTGCTCGCCCTCGGCTTCCTGACCTGGACCCAGGCACACAGCGGCAACCCCCGGAGCCTGGTCGCGATGGCGGTCGCCGTGGCGGCGCTGCTCGGCGCGCTGGCGGCCAACCGGCGCAGCCGCGAGGGCTGGGCGTTCGCGCTCTCCGGGGCGACCGTCGTGGCCGCCGTCGCGATGCTCTTCCTGGCGCTCTTCCCGAACGTCATGCCGTCGGCCCTGAACCCCGGCTGGAGCCTGACCGTCGGCAACGCGGCCTCCTCGCCGTACACGCTCAAGCTGATGACCGTCGTCGCGGCCGTGTTCACCCCGCTGGTGCTGCTCTACCAGGGCTGGACGTACTGGGTGTTCCGCAAGCGGATCGGCGTCCAGCACATCCCCGGCCACCACGCCCCGGCTGCTCCCGCGGCTCCGGCCGTTCCGGCCGCTCCGGTCGCGCAGACCGCCCCCGCGGCGCCGGCCGCCTCGGTCGACCGGGTCTGACGTGATGAAGCCGGTCGACCCCCGACTCCTCGAACACGCCCGCACCACCCGGGCCTTCCTCGCCGGATCCGTGCTCCTCGGCGCGGCGGGCGCGGCCCTGGTGGTCGCCCAGGCGAGCCTGGTCGCCGAGATCACCGTCCGCGGCTTCCAGCGCGGCGCCGACCTTGGCGAACTGACCACGCCCCTGGTGCTGCTGGCCCTGACCGCCGTCGGGCGCGGGCTGGTCGGCTGGCTCACCGAGCTCACCGCGCACCGCTCGGTGGCCCGGGTGAAGTCCACTCTGCGGCGCCGGCTGCTCGACCACGCCACCGCGCTCGGCCCGTCCTACCTGGCGGGCCGGCGCACCGGCGAACTCACCACCCTAGCCACCCGCGGCGTCGACGCGCTGGACGACTACTTCGCCCGCTACCTCCCGCAGTTGGCGCTGGCCGTGGTCGTCCCCGTGATCGTGCTGTTGCGGATCGTCGGCGCCGACCTCACCTCGGCCGCGATCATCGCCGGGACGCTGCCGCTGATCCCGCTGTTCATGGTGCTGATCGGGATGGCCACCCAGTCCCGGATGGACCGGCAGTGGGACACCCTCGCCCGGCTCTCCCACCACTTCCTCGACGTCGTCGCCGGCCTGCCCACCCTCAAGGTGTTCAACCGCGCCCGCGCCCAGGCCGCCACCATCGCCCGGATCACCGCCGACTACCGCCGGGCCACCCTGCGCACCCTGCGCATCGCCTTCATCTCCTCCTTCGCGCTGGAACTGCTCTCCACCCTGTCCGTCGCGCTGGTCGCGGTCACCGTCGGCTTCCGGCTGGTGGACGGCTCGCTCGACCTGGAGACCGGGCTGCTGATCCTCGTCCTCGCCCCCGAGGTGTACGTCCCGATCCGCCAGGTCGGCGCGCTCTACCACTCCAGCGTCGAGGGGCTGACCGCCGCCGACGAGATCTTCCGGGTGCTGGAGACCCCGCTGCCCGCCGCCGGCACCCGCCCCGCCCCCGCGCTCACCGGCGCCGTGATCACCACCGAAGGCCTGACCGTACGGCACCCCGGGCGGGCCGTGCCCGCGCTGGACGGCGCCGCGCTGACCCTGCGTCCGGGCTCCAGCACCGCCCTCACCGGCCCGAGCGGGGCCGGCAAGTCCACCCTCCTGTCCGTACTGCTCGGCCTCACCACTCCCCAAGCCGGCAGCGTGCGGATCACCGCCGCCGACGGACGCAGCCACGACCTCGCCGAACTCGAACCGGAGAGCTGGCGCCGGCAGATCGCCTGGGTGCCGCAGCACCCCCACCTGTTCGCCGGGACGGTCGCCGAGAACCTGCGGCTCTACCGCCCGGAGGCGGACGACGAGCAGCTGTGGACGGCGCTGCGGGCCGCCCACGCGCTCGACTTCGTCACCGACCTGCACGCCGAACTGGGGGAGGACGGCGCCGGGCTCTCCGCCGGACAGCGCCAGCGCCTCGCGCTCGCCCGGGTGCTGCTCGCCGACGACCGGCCACTGGTGCTGCTGGACGAACCCACCGCCAACCTGGACGGCGCCTCCGAGGCCGCCGTCGTGGACGCCGTCCGGACGCTCGCCGAGGATCCGGCGCGCACCGTGCTGGTCGTCGCCCACCGGCCGGCGCTGCTGGCCGTCGCCGAGAAGCGGATCCGGCTCGCCGGGCCGGTGGTGGAGGCACCCGCGCGGGCCGTCGCCCCGCTGACCCACAGCGGGCGGCCGACCGCCGCCCCCGCCGTGCCCGAGCAGCCGGAGCCCGCGCCGGAGCCCGCCGCGTCCCGGCTGGCGCTGGCCGTGCTGCTCGGCTCGCTCGCCCTCGGCTGCGCCGTCGCCCTGATGGCCACCTCCGGCTACCTCATCTCCCGGGCCTCCCAGATGCCCCCGGTGCTCTACCTGATGATGGCCGTCACCGCCGTCCGCGCCTTCGGCATCGGCCGCAGCTTCTTCCGCTACACCGAGCGGCTGGTCTCGCACGACGCGGTGCTGCGCACCCTCGGCACCCTGCGGGCCGCCGTCTACCGTCGGCTGACCGTGCTCGCCCCGGCCGGACTGCCCGCCTTCCGGCGCGGCGACCTGCTCTCCCGGCTGGTCGCCGACGTCGACGCGATCCAGGACCGCTACCTGCGCTGGCGGCTGCCCGCCGCCGTCGCCGGCGTGGTCGGGCTGGTCTCGACGCTGGTCATGGGCGCCTTCCTGCCCGCCGCCGGGCTGGTGCTCGGCCTCGGGCTGCTGCTCGCCGGGGTGCTGGTGCCCGCGCTGGCCGCCCGCTGGTCGGCCGGCGCCGAGCGTCGCCAGGCCCCGGCCCGCGGCCACCTGGCCACCGCCGTGGTGGACGCCCTCACCGGCACCGCCGAGCTCACCGTCGCCGGCGCGCTCCCCGGCCGACTGGCCGCCGTCCGCACCGCCGACACCGCGCTGACCGGCCTGGCCGCCCGCTCGGCCGCCACCACCGCGCTCGGTACCGGGCTGATCGCGCTGCTCACCGGGCTGACGGTGGTGGGCTCGGCGGCCGTCGGCATCCAGGGAGTGCGCGACGGAGCGCTCGCGCCCGTCTGCCTGGCACTGGTGCTGCTCACTCCGCTGGCCGCCTTCGAGGCCGTCACCGGGATGCCGCTCGCCGTGCAGGCCCGCCAGCGCGGCCGGGCCGCGCAGGCCCGGCTGGACGAGGTGCTGAACGCCCCCGCGCCCGTCATCGAACCGTCCTCGCCCGTGGAACTGCCCCGGCAGCCGCTGCCCGTCGCCGTGCGCGGACTGACCGTACGGCACCCCGGGCAGGCCGTGGACGCCCTCGCCGGAGTGGACCTCGACCTCACCCCCGGCCGCCGGATCGCCGTGGTCGGCCCGTCCGGCTCCGGCAAGACCACCCTCGCCCAGGCGCTGCTGCGCTTCCTGGAGCCCGACGCCGGATCCGTCACCTTCGCCACCGGTCGTCCACAGGCTGTGGACAGCCGGGCACTCGCGGGTGAGGACGTCCGCCGGGTGATCGGCCTCTGCGCCCAGGACGCCCACGTCTTCGACAGCTCGCTGCGGGAGAACCTGCGGCTGGCCCGGCCCGGCGCCGACGACGCCGACCTGCGCGCCGCGCTCGCCGCCGCCCGGCTGCTGCACTGGACGGACGGGCTTCCGGACGGCCTGGACACCATGGTCGGCGAGCACGGCGCCCGCCTCTCCGGCGGCCAGCGCCAGCGGCTCGCGCTCGCCCGGGCACTGCTCGCGGACTTCCCGGTGCTGGTCCTGGACGAGCCCGCCGAACACCTCGACCTGCCCACGGCCGACGCCCTCACCGCCGACCTGCTGGCCGCCACCGAGGGCCGCACCACCGTGCTGATCACCCACCGGCTCGCCGGGCTGGACGACGGCAGCGTGGACGAGGTGCTGGTGCTGGACGGCGGCCGGGTCGCCGAGCGCGGCCGCTGGTCCGAGCTGGTCGCCGACCCGGACGGGCGGTTGCACGCGATGTGGCGCCGGGAGCGGGAGGCGGACGGCCTCCTGGAGCCGGCGGGCTCCCGGACGGCTGCGTTCCGGACGACGGCATCCCGGACGGCGGCATCCGTCTTCGGCTGAAAACCGTACAAACTAGGCTTTCTCCATGGACCCCACGCCGGACCTCCCCGAGGCCGCCCCCGAGCCGACACCCCACCGGGTGCCCGAGATCGCCTCGCTCGGGCTGGACACCCTGGTCACCGAGGTCGCGGAGCGCCTGCAGTCGGCCGCCGCGGTCACCGACCGGATGCAGCGGCTGCTGGAGGCGGTGGTCGCCATCGGCGCGGGGCTCGACCTGCACGCCACCCTGCACCGGATCGCCCTCGGCGCCGCCGAGCTCGTCGACGCCCGCTACGCCGCGCTCGGGGTGATCGCTCCCGGCGGAAACGGCCTGGCCGACTTCATCCACGTCGGCATCGATGACGACACCGCCGCCGAGATCGGCGAACTGCCCGACGGCCGCGGCATCCTCGGCGCACTCATCGACCGCCCCGAGCCGCTGCGGCTGGCCGACCTCGGCGCCGACCCGCGCTCCTCCGGCTTCCCGCCGGACCACCCGCAAATGAGGACCTTCCTGGGCGTACCGATCCGGGTCCGCGACGAGGTCTTCGGCAACCTCTACCTCACCGAGAAGACGGGCGGCGGAGCCTTCACCCCGGAGGACGAACAAGTGGTGCACGCGCTCGCCGCGGCCGCCGGCGTGGCGATCGAGAACTCCCGGCTGTACGAGGAGGGCCGCCGCCGGGAGCGCTGGATCGCCGGCGCCGCCGCCGTCACCACCGCGCTGCTCTCCACCGAGCAGGCCGAGGGCGCGCTGACCGTGGCCGCCGAGCAGGTGCGGGAGTTGGCGGACGCCGCGCTCGGCATGATCCTGCTGCCCACGAGCACCGGCGGGGCCGCGACCGAGGACGACGACGGGCAGATGCGGGTCGCCCACGCCTCCGGCGAGGCCGCCGAGTTCGTCCGCGGCGAACTGCTGCCCAAGGAGAGTTTCGCGGCCCGGCTGCTCGCGGGGGAGAGCGTCTACCTGGACGACATGTCCAGCGACCCGACCGTGGTGATCCGGCTCGCCCGCAGCTTCGGCCCGTCCATGGCCGTCCCGATGGTCGCCGCCGGGCGGGTGCTCGGCGGCCTCTGCGTCTGGCGCCCGCGCGGCGCCCTGCCCTTCACCGACTCCGAGAAGCAGCTCGCCGAGACCTTCGCCTCGCAGGCCGCGCTCGCCCTGCGCCTCGCCGAGGGCCAGCGCGACCAGCAGCGCCTCGCCGTCTTCCAGGACCGCGACCGGATCGCCCGCGACCTCCACGACCTGGTGATCCAGCGGCTGTTCGCCACCGGGATGATGCTGGAGAGCGCCGCCCGGCGGGCCGTCGTCCCCGAGGTGAAGACCGGCATCGGCAACGCCGTGGACGAGCTGGACGCCACCATCCAGGAGGTCCGCACCACCATCTACGCCCTCCAGCACGACAACCACGGGGACGCCCCCGACACCCTGCGCACCCGCGTGCTGCGGGAGGCCAGCCAGGCCGCCGCGGCGCTCGGTTTCAAGCCCTCGGTGAGCTTCGTCGGACCGGTGGAGAGCCTGGTCGGCGAGGCGACCGGGCGTCAACTCCTGGCAGCGCTCAGGGAAATGCTCTCCAACACGGCCCGGCACGCGCGGGCCTCCCGGGTCGGCGTGGAGGTCGACGCGACCGTCCACCTGGACGACGGCGGCCGGCCGGTCGGCGGCGACCGGGAGTCGCTGGACCGGCCCGGACGGCCCGGCGTGCTGCTCACCGTGACCGACGACGGGGTGGGCATCCCGGAGGGCGGCCGGCGCAGCGGACTGCTCAACCTGACCCGGCGCGCGGAGGCGCTCGGCGGGGCCGCCTGGCACGAGCGCGGACCGTACCGGAAGGGGACGCTGGTGCGCTGGACGGCCCGGCTGTAGGCGCGCAACAAGCGTTAGGTGAAATCTGAACGAGGGAGAACTTCCCGACCAACGGCGCAAGTTGCTGTGTCGGCTGGACGCTGCGCGCTGCCGACGGGCGGCCGCTCGGGATCGGCGTGCGCACCTACCGGAGCGAGGGAGAACTTGCCGAGGCGGTACGGGAGTTGATCATCGAGCGGGCCGCCCTCCGCTGCTCCGTCGCGCAGTCCGCGGGGCGGCAGTGGGTGTGGTCCGCCTACCTGCCGGTGCGCACCACCCGCCCCAGGGCCGCCGGCACCCTGCCGGTCGCCCGGAGCGCGCGCGGATACCTGCGGCGCGACTGCGCGGGGGGCTCACCATCGTGATCGTCACCCACAACATGCAGCAGGCCCAGCGGGTCTCCCAGACTGCGCGTTCTTCCTGGCCACCCACGACACCCCGGGCCGGATCGTGGAGACCGGGCCGACCGAGCGGATCTTCGGCAGCCCGCGCGTCCAGCGGACCGCCGACTACGTCAACGGCCGCTTCGGGTAAGGCGGTTACTGTTCGGGCAAGGCGGTTACAGGCAGACGCCGGGCAGGAACCGCTCCAGCACGGCCGCGACGCCGTCCTGCTCGTTGCTCACGGTGTGCAGCGGCACGGCCGCCAGCACCTGCGGGTGCGCGTTCGCGACGGCGTACGCGGTGCCGGCCCAGGCCAGCATCTCCAGGTCGTTCGGCATGTCGCCGAAGGCCACCACCTCACTGCGGTCGATCCCGTGCTCGGCGCACCAACGGGCCAGCGTGCTCGCCTTGGTGACGCCGGGCGCGCTGATCTCCAGCAGCGGGATCGGCGAGGAACGGGTGATCTCGGCCAGGTGCCCGGCGGCCGTCCGGGCCTCGGCGAGGAAGGTGTCCGGGTCGAGGTCCGGGTGCTTGGCCAGCAGTTTGAACAGGCCGCGCACCGGGCCGCCCTGCGCCAGCAGGTCCTCGGCCGGGTCGACCGCGCAGACCATGTCGTCGCCCCACATCAGCACCTCGTAGCCGGGCTCGCGGGCCCACCCGTCCGCGTGCTCGAAGGCGAAGGCGGTGCCGGGCAGCTCGGCCCGCAGCGCCTCGACGACCGCCAGCGCCGACTCCGCCGACATCGGGAAGTACTCCACCAGCTCGCCGCGCCGGACGTCCAGGACCGCCCCGCCGTTCGAGCAGATCGCCACCCCGTGTCCGCCGACGTGCGCGCGCAGCTGCTGCATCCAGCGCGGCGGCCGCCCGGTCACGAACACCACCTGGATTCCGGCCGCCTCGGCCGCCGCGAGGGCCGCGGCGGTGCGTTCGCTGACGGTTCCGCCGGCGCAGAGCAGGGTGCCGTCCAGGTCGGTGGCGACGAGGCGGGGAGTGGTACGGGGTTCGGTCACCGGTCCATCTTCGCCCATCGCCGCCGCCGGGTCACCGGCCCGGTCACCGCCCCGTGACCAGCCAGGGCGGGCGCCGACCATGGTGACCGTACGGACGGGTTCCGGCCCACCACGCACCGTTTCCGGCCGATCCGCCCCCGCACGGAGTGTCGGTGCGGGGCGAACGGGCAGGACTGGTACCGGTCACCCCGTCGGCAGGAAGAGCCATGCCCACAAGCCAGCTCCGAGACGAGCCGCCCCAGACCCGCCGCCCCGCCGCCACCCACCCGGACGAGCCGCCGCCACCCGCCACCTCCCGCGAGCCGGTCCTGCTCGGCGAGGTCCTCTTCCACACCCTCGCCGACCTCGGCCGCCGTACCCCGGCCCCGGCCGCCGCCCTCCCCGCCCAGCGCACCCGCCCGCACCCGTAGCCCGCTCCGGCCCCCGCCCCGCGCCGCCGAGGGAGTCGCGAGCGCCCGGGCGGTGTCGACGGCCCCGGGCCGGGCACACGGCGCCCATGGGAGACATACTCGTCGGCGCGTGTTCCTGGACGGACCGTGAGCTGCTGTCCAGCGGCTGGTACCCGGCTGGCCACCGCACCGCGGAGGCCAGACTGCGGTACTACACCACGAAGTTCCCGGTGGTCGAAGTGGACGCCACCTACTACGCGTTGCCCAGCACCCGCAACAGCGCCCTGTGGGTCGAGCGTTCGCCGGCCGGCTTCCGGTTCGACGTGAAGGCGTTCTCGCTGCTGACCGGGCATCCGACCCGACCCGGCGCGCTGCCGGCTGACCTGCGGCCGGCTCCCGCCGGGCGGCACGGCCGAACGGGGGCCAGCCCGGAGGTGCTCGACGAGGTGTGGCGCCGCTTCAGCGGGGCCCTCGAGCCGCTGCGCCGGGCGGACCGCCTGGGCACGGTCCTCTTCCAGTTCCCGCCGTGGCTGGCTCCGGGCCCGGCGGCGACGTCGACGCTGCGCCAGTGCCGGGAGCGCACCCAGGGCTGGCCGGTGGCGGTGGAGTTCCGGCATCCCGACTGGTGGCGGCCCGAGCACCACGCCTCCACCCTCGGCCTGCTGGCGGAACTCGACCTGACCGCCGTGGCCGTGGACACGGTGCAGTCACTCCCCACGTCCATCCCGCCGGTCACGCCGGTCACCTCCACCCGGCTCGCGGTGGTGCGCTTCCACGGCCGCAACCACGCCTGGGGGACGGGCTCGAAGGAGGAGCGGTTCCGCCACCGCTACACGCCCGAGGAACTCTCCTCCTGGACCCCGGCCGTCCGCGCCATGGCCGACCGCGCCCGCGAGGTCCACGTCCTGTTCAACAACTGCTGCGGCGATGCGGCCGTCCGCGCCGCCGAGACCATGGCCCACCTGCTCGGCACGCCGTCCCCCGCCGCCCGTACGCCCGGCCCGGACGTCCCGGCGCCTCCGTCATGGACGCCCGCGGCCGAGTGAGAAGGGCGGCAGCGCGAGCGCCACCACCGCATCCACCGGTGAAACGGGGGGACAGCGGATCCGGCAGCGGCCCGAGGAACCCGGCTTCCGCACCGCCTACACCTACGACGAGCCGAACCACGATCCCGACTCTGACCGCGGCGGCGTGCACCACCGAGCGCCTGCGCCTCGGCGCACTGGTGACCTCGACCAAGCCTCGTCCATGCATCACGCACTGACCTGCGAAAACACAGGTCATGAATGCCCAGGCCCGCCGTCGGCTCAGATCGCGATGAGCCGGACCCGGTCACCGCAGAGCTTGGCCATGTCGTCGACGTCCGAGGTCAGCATGGCCACCGGCCCTGGCTGGCGGAGCGCCATCTCGGCGACGGTGGCATCAATGGCGTACTTGTGACCGTGCAGACCGGCCTGTTTGAGCAACGCGGCGGAGGCTCTGGCGACGTGCTCGGTCACGGGCTCGACCCTGACTTGCGAGAGCACCCAATTCAGGCGGGCGGTGTTCACCCTGGCATGCGAGATCTCGACGATGGTGTTGGCGCCGATCACCAAACCGGCCGCCATCGAGTGGAAAGACCTGATCATCGCGAGCAGGTCACGGTCCTGCGAGATCCAGGCGGACATTCCCTGGGAGTCCAGCACGACGGTCTCGATGCGCTCGCTCACGCGGCGGCCGGTCCGCCGCTCGGCTCGGACGAACCGAAGATCCTCGCGTGCGCGGCAGCGAGTTCCTCTTCGGTGAACGCGCCGTGTTCTTCCTCGTACTGGCGAAGTTCCTCGCCGAGCAACTGGTGCCTGATCTGCCGGGCCACTGCCTCGGCGACGTAGCCGGAGATGTTGTCCGTGAGCTTCTTCAGCTCGGCCACCTGCTCAGTCGGCAAGGTGACCGTGATGCGCGTGGTAGCCGCCATGAGGCAAGCATACCGTGAGTATGCGCGAATCCGACGACTTTCGCCCGTAAGGTCGGCGGTATGCGACTGAGCACGGTGATCCTCCCCACCCACCGGTGGAGCGAGGGACAGAAGATCTGGCAGCGGGCCGAGGAACTCGGCTTCCACGCCGCCTACACCTACGACCACCTGTCCTGGCGGTCCTTCCGCGACGAGCCGTGGTTCGGCTCGATCCCGACGCTGACGGCGGCGGCGTGCGCCACCGAGCGCCTGCGCCTCGGCACGCTGGTGACCTCGCCGAACTTCCGCCACCCGGTGACGCTGGCGAAGGAGCTGGTCACGCTGGACGACGTGTCCGGCGGGCGGGTGACGCTCGGCATCGGGGCCGGTGGGACCGGCTTCGACGCCACCGCGATGGGCCAGGAGGCGTGGTCGCCGAAGGAGCGGGCGGACCGCTTCGGCGAGTTCCTGCCGCTGCTGGATGAGCTGCTGCGCAAGGACGCCACGACGCGCGAGGGCACGTACTACTCGGCGGTCGAGGCCCGGAACATCCCCGGCTGCGTGCAGACCCCGCGGGTGCCGTTCTACGTCGCCGCGACCGGGCCGCGCGGCCTGAGGCTGGCCGCCGAGTACGGCCAGGGCTGGGTGACGTACGGCGACCCGCGCGGCCCGGCGGACGTGCCGGTGGAGCAGGCGCCCGAGGTGATCGCCCAGCAGATCGGGAAGCTGACGGCGGCCTGCGAGGCGCGCGGCCGGGACGCCGCGACGCTGGAGAAGGTGCTGCTCCAAGGCTCAACGGCGGAGAGGCCGCTGCAGTCGGTGGACGCCTTCGTCGACTGGGCGGGCACGTACCGGGAGCTGGGCATCACCGAGTTGGTGATCCACTGGCCGGTCCCGGACTCGGTCTTCGAGAACGACCTCGCCGTCTTCGAGCGGATCGCCACCGAGGGCCTCGCCCAGCTCGGCTGAGCCGCACCCGCCCCCCGGGCTCCGCGCTCGCCCACCCGGCTCGGCCCCCTAGGGGAGAGCGGGCCCTGGGTCATACCGCAGCAGCAGACGGCGTCCTCATTCCAGCTCATGACCGGTGCCGCGCAAGCCCGTTACGTTGTGGGTGTGTCCACCACTGCTGTCATCAAGACCGAGGGTCTGACCAAGAGGTTCCCCCGGGTCACCGCCCTCGACCAGCTGACCGTCGAGGTGCGGCCCGGGGTCGTCGGGCTGGTCGGGGCCAACGGGGCGGGCAAGTCCACCCTGATCAAGATCCTGCTCGGGCTCGCCCCGGCGACCTCCGGCCGCGGCGAGGTGCTCGGCCTGGACGTCGCCACCGAGGGCTCCGCCATCCGCGAGCGGGTCGGCTACATGCCGGAGCACGACTGCCTGCCGCCGGACGTCTCCGCGACCGAGTTCGTGGTGCACATGGCCAGGATGGCGGGTCTGCCCGCCACCGCCGCCCGGGAGCGCACCGCCGACATCCTGCGGCACGTGGGCCTGTACGAGGAGCGGTACCGTCCGATGGGCGGCTACTCGACCGGCATGAAGCAGCGGGTCAAGCTCGCCCAGGCCCTGGTGCACGACCCGAAGCTGGTGCTGCTGGACGAGCCGACCAACGGCCTCGACCCGGCGGGCCGCGACGAGATGCTGGGGCTGATCCGCCGGGTGCACACCGACTTCGGCATCTCGGTGCTGGTCACCACCCACCTGCTCGGCGAACTCGAGCGCACCTGCGACCACCTGGTCGTCATCGACGGCGGCAAGCTGCTGCGCTCCTCCTCCACCGCCTCCTTCACCGAGGCGACGGCCGTCCTGGCGGTCGAGGTCACCGACCACCCGGAGGACACCGGGGCCCAGCCCGGCACCGAGCCCGGCAGCCGGCCCGGCACCGAGCCCGGCGCCGCCGTCCGGGAGCGGCTGGCCGCCGCCGGCCTCGCCGTCCAGTCCGAGGGCTCGCACCTGCTGCTCGTCCGGCTGGCCGGCGAGGACACCTACGACACGATCCGCGACACCGTCGCCGAACTGGGCCTCGGGCTGGTCCGGTTGGAACAGCGCCGGCACCGGGTCGCCGAACTCTTCGCCGACACCCACCACGACCAGGACCATGACAGCAAGGGAGGGACGGACGGTGCCGCAGCCTCCTGACACCAGGGCCGCCAACGCCGGTGTCATCCACGACATCGGCTACCGCGGCTACACCGGGCCCCGCCTCGGCCGCGGCTACGCCACCCGCTCGCTCTTCACCCAGAGCCTGCGCGCCGCCTTCGGCCTGGGCCGCTCGGGCAAGTCCAAGGTGCTGCCGATGCTGATGCTCGGCATGGTCACCGTCCCCGCGGTGATCTTCGTCGCGGTCGCGATCTCGCTGAACCGGACCGAGCTCCCGGTCGAGTACGCGGGCTACCTCGCCGACCTCAGCCTGGTGGTCTCGATCTTCCTGGCGTCCCAGGCGCCGGTGCTGCTCTCCCGGGACCTGCGGTACCACACCGTCCCGCTGTACTTCTCCCGCCCGATCACCCGCACCGACTACGTCCGGGCCAAGTTCGCCGCCATGGCCTGCGCCCAGTTCCTGGTGACGGCGGCCCCGCTGCTGGTGCTGTACGCCGGCGCGCTGCTCGGCGGGATGGGCTTCGCCCACAACACGGGCCACTTCCTGTACGGCCTGGCGGCGGCGGTGCTGTACGCCCTGGTGCCGACCTCGGTGGCGCTGGTGATCGCGGCGAGCACCCCGCGCCGGGGCTTCGGGGTGGCGGCCATCATGGGCTACCTGGCGGTCAGTTCGGCGCTGGCGGCGGTCGCGGTGGGGATCAGCAACCCGGGCCCCGGTGGCTCCGACGCCGCCCAGTGGACCGCGCTGATCTCGCCGAACGGCCTGGTGGAGGCGCTGGTCAACGAGGCGTTCGACCTGGGCGACGGCTTCGACCGCCGGCACGCCCCGGGCGGGCTGGGTCTGGTGGTGTTCGCATGCGTCGCCGCGGCGATGGTGGTCGGTTCGTACCGCCTCCTGCTGCGCCGCTACAAGAGCGTCTGAGCAGGAAGGTCTGGGAGGGGCGGCATGGCCACCATCAGCATCGACAAGGTCTCCCGCTGGTTCGGGAACGTGGTCGCGGTCAACGACATCACCATGTCGATCGGCCCCGGCATCACCGGCCTGCTCGGGCCCAACGGCGCGGGCAAGTCCACCCTCATCCACATGATGAGCGGCTTCCTCGCCCCCTCCAGCGGCGCGGTCACCCTGGACGGCGCGCCGATCTGGCGCAACCAGCAGGTGTACCGGCAGATCGGCCTGGTGCCGGAGCGGGAGTCGATGTACGACTACCTGACCGGCTGGGAGTTCGTCCTCGCCAACGCCGAACTGCACGGCCTGCCCCAGCCCGGCGCCGCCGCCCGGCGCGCCCTGGACCTGGTCGAGATGGCGTACGCCAAGGACCGCCGCACCGGGACGTACTCCAAGGGCATGAAGCAGCGGGTCAAGATGGCCTCGGCCCTGGTGCACGACCCGGCCGTACTGCTGCTGGACGAGCCCTTCAACGGCATGGACCCGCGCCAGCGGCTCCAGCTGATGGAGCTGCTGCGCCGCTTCGGCGCGGACGGCCGGACGGTGCTGTTCTCCTCCCACATCCTGGAGGAAGTCGAGCAACTGGCCCGGCACATCGAGGTCGTGGTGGCCGGACGACACGCCGCCTCGGGTGACTTCCGCCGGATCCGGCGGCTGATGACCGACCGCCCGCACCGCTACCTGGTCCGCTCCAGCGACGACCGCCGGCTCGCCGCCGCACTGATCGCGGACGGCTCCACCAGCGGCATCGAGGTGGACGAACGGGAGCGGGCGCTGCGGATCGAGGCGGTCAACTTCCAGGGCTTCACCACCCTGCTGCCCCGGGTCGCCCGGGAGGCGGGCATCCGGCTGTACACCGTCTCCCCGGCGGACGAGTCGCTGGAGAGCGTCTTCTCCTACCTGGTCTCCGCCTGAGCCGCGGACCGAGTCACCGGCTGAGTCACCGGCTGAGTCACCGCCTGAGGCGCGGCCTGAGCCGCCGCCCGATGCACCCCCCGATCCACCGCCCGATCCACCGCCCGATCCACGACACCCACCGGACCCAGGAAGGGGCCGACCGCCCATGAACCCGACCGTCGCCAGGCTGACCCTGCGCGGCCTGCTCGGCCGCCGCCGCGGCGCCCTGCTGCTGGTGGCCCCGGCCTTGCTGCTGGTCGTCTCGGCGATCGCCGCCGGGTCGAGCGGCGACGCGCACGGCCTGACCGTCAAGATCCTCGCCCAGCTCGACCTCGGCACCCTCGTCCCGCTCCTCGGCCTGGTGGTCGGGACGGGCGTGATCGCCACCGAGATCGACGACGGCTCGATCGTCTACCTGCTGGCCAAGCCGCTGCCGCGCTGGCAGATCGTCACCACCAAGCTGACCGTCGCGATCGGCACCGTCTGGGTGCTCGCCGCCGTCCCGACCCTGGTCTCCGGCCTGCTGCTCTACGGCACCAAGGACGGCCTGGCGCTCGGCTACACCGTCGCGGTGCTGGTCGCCGGGGTCGCGTACAGCGCGCTGTTCGTGCTGCTCGGCGTGGTCACCCGGCACGCGGTGGTGGCCGGACTGGCGTACGCGCTCGTCTGGGAGTCGCTGTTCGGCAACTTCGTCGAGGGCGCCCGGACGCTGAGCATCCAGCAGTGGAGCCGGGCGGTCGCCGAGGCGGTGGCCGGGGACGTGGCGATCGGCGCCGACGTCTCGCTCGGCGCGGCCGTCCCGCTGCTGTTGGTGGTCACCGTCGCGACGACGGTCCTGGCCTCGGTGAAACTCGCCGGGCTGACCCTCGCCGCCGAGGAGTAGCCGAGGAGGAGCCGAGAAGTAGCCGAGAAACAGCCGAGGAGTAGTCGGACGAACCGAGCGGGAACGGCGCTATGCGCTCGCTCCCGTGTCCCGCCCACGGTGGCGAACGCCCCTGCCGCGCCGTTCTTTCAGAGCGTCCGGTTGCGCCCGGCACCCCAGCCGGCCGTGCCGACCACGGCGACCAGCACCAGCATCAGCACCAGGGTGGCCTCCCAGCCGCCGGTGAGCTGGTGCAGCGCCCCGGCGCCGACCGGGCCGGCGGCCGCGACCAGGTAACCGATCGCCTGGGACATGCCGCCCAGCTGGGCGGCGCCGGCCGCGGTGCCGGTGCGCAGCACGATGAACGCCAGGCCCAGGCCGAGTGAACCGCCCTGGGCGACTCCGAGGACGGCCGCCGACGCCCAGGCGGCGGAGACCGGCGCGACCAGCAGCATGGCGATGCCGAGCCCGTTCAGCGCCGCCATGGTCACCGCGAGGGCGCGCTGGCTGGTCATCCGCCCGGCCATCAGCGGCACCAGGAAGGCGCCGGCCACCTGCACCAGGTTGGAGAAGGCGAAGACCAGGCCGGCCTGGCCGCGGTCCATGCCGTGGTCAGCGAGGATGGTCGGCATCCAGGCGACCAGGGTGTAGACGAGCAGCGAGGAGATGCCCATGAACAGGCTGATCTGCCAGGCCAGCGGGGACTTCCAGATGCCCTCGATCGGCTTGCCCGGCTGGGCTGCCGCGGCCACCGCCGCCTTCTCCTGACGGGAGCGCAGCACCTGCGGCAGCCAGGCCGCCGCCGCGACCAGGGCCAGCAGTGACCAGGCGCCGAGCGAGGCCCGCCAGCCGCCGCCGAGCGCGTGCTCCAGCGGGACGGAGGTGCCGGCGGCGAGGGTCGCGCCGACGAGCATGGTGGTCGAGTAGACGCCGGTCATGGTCGCCGCGCGGTCCGGGAACTCCCGCTTGACCAGGCCGGGCATCGACACGTTCAGCACCGCGATGGCCACGCCGATCACCACGCAGCCCGCGTACAGCGCGAACACCGACGGCAGCACCCGCAGCAGCACGCCCGCGCCCAGCACCAGCACCGCGCCCAGCACGACCCGCTCGGCGCCGAACCGGCGGGTCAGCCGGGGGGTGAGCGGGGCGCCGACGCCCTGGAAGAGCACCGGCACGGTGGTGATCAGCCCGCTCGCGGTGGCGGACAGGCCGAAGGTCCGCTGGATCTCGCCGACCATCGGGGAGACCGCCGCCAGGCAGGCGCGCATGTTCAGCGCGACCAGCACGATGCCGGTCAGCAGCAGGGCGGGGTGGGCCAGCCGGGAGTGCAGGGGGAGCGGGGCGGAGGTGGTGGCGACCGGCTGCGGGGCGCGGGTGACGGCCATGGGTGTGCTGTTCTTTCGTGACGCGGGGTTCTGGGAGTCCGGCGGAGGGCGCGGACAGGCGGGGAACGCGGACGGGCGGACGGACGGAGCGCGCGGACGGGCCGAGCAGGGGCCCGCGCCGCCCTACTTCCGGGCCGCGATGGCCGCGAGCAGCTGCTCGACGGCCGCGGTCGGCCCTGCGAGCAGCGCGCGACAGGCCGCCTCGGCCCGGTCCGGGTCACCGCTCTCGATCGCGTCGACCAGGGCCGCGTGGGTGGCCACGACCACCTCGGGCATCTCGTGGTCACCGAACGCGGAGGTCATCGACTCGCGTACGGACGCGCCGAAGTAGCGGTACACCTCGGCCAGCGCCGGGTTGTGCGCGGCCTCGACGACGGCGGTGTGGAACTCCAGGTCGTGTTCGACGGTGGCCTCGCGGCCGGCCCGGTCGGGGTGTGCCGCGATCACCTCGGCCTCGCGGGCGAGGGCGGCCCGCATCCGCCGGATGTCCTCGGGGGTATGCCGCAGCGCGGCCAGTCGGGCGCCCTCGGCCTCCAGCGCCGCGCGGACCTCCAGGACGTCCCGGATGCCCGAGCGCTGGACGCCGCGCAGCACCGCCGCCGGGTCGCTGGTGGACCGGACGAAAGTGCCCTCGCCCTGCCGCGAGACGAGCATCCCGGCGTGCGCCAGCACCCGGATCGCCTCGCGCACGGTGTTCCGCCCGACCTGCAGCCGCTCGGCGAGTTCGTGCTCGGTGGGGATCTGCGAACCCACCGGCCAGGCGCCGCCGGCGAGCTGCTCGCGCAGCTGGTCGATCGCGGTGTCCACCAGGGAACGCCGCCCGGCCGCCTGCAGACCGTTGCCGTCGCCGCTCATTCCGGGCCTCCCTTCGCACACCGTCGATCGGACACGGGTCATCCTACAATCACTTGCCCGGTCATCCTACAACTGGCGGGGTCCTCGCGCCGTGGAGATCAGGGTGTCCGGCCGACGCCCGCTCAGCCGAGCGGGTAGAGGCGCTCCAGGACGACGGCCACGCCGTCCTCGTCGTTGCCCGAGGTCACCTCGTCGGCGACGGCGAGCAGTTCCGCGTGCGCGTTGGCCATCGCGACGCCGTGCGCGGCCCAGCCGAACATCGGGACGTCGTTGGGCATGTCGCCGAAGGCGATGGTGTCGGCGGCGCGCACGCCCAGGCGACGGGCGGCGACGGCCAGACCGGTGGCCTTGGACAGGCCCAGCGGCAGCAGCTCGACCACGCCGGCCCCGGCCATCACCACGCCGACCAGGTCGCCGGCGGCGCGGCGGGCGGCCTCGGCGAGGGCGTCGTCGGTCAGGCCCGGGTGCTGGATGTACAGCTTGCTGACCGGGGAGGCGAGCAATTCGTCGCGCCCGACCCGGACGACCGGCAGGTCGGAGCCGATCAGCAGCTCGTAGCCGGGGCCGGCCAGCACCTGGCCGTCCAGACCGTCCTGGTTGGCGGCGACGGCCAGCGGGCCGGTCTCGGCCTCGATCTTCTCGATCGCGACGGCGGCGAGCCGGCGGTCCAGGGTGAGCGAGGTGAGCAGCTTGTGCGCGCCCGCGTCGTAGACCTGGGCGCCCTGGCCGCAGACCGCTATGCCGGTGTAGCCGATCTCGTCGAACACCGGGCGGGCCCAGACGGCCGAGCGCCCGGTCACCACGATGTGCAGCGCGCCCGCGCCGACGGCCGCGGCCAGCGCGGCGCGGGTGCGCTCGGAGACGGTCTCCCCGCTGGTCAGCAGGGTGCCGTCGAGGTCGGTGGCGACCAGCCGGTAGGGCAGGTCGCCACCGCCGGGGTGTGCGGTCGAGGTCACTTGACCGGCTCGATGACGGCGCGTCCGCCGAGGTACGGCCGCAGCGCCTCCGGCACGACGACCGAGCCGTCGGCCTGCTGGTGGTTCTCCAGGATCGCCACGATGGTGCGCGGCACGGCGACCAGGGTGCCGTTCAGGGTGGCGAGCGGGCGGGTCCTGCCCTCCTCGCGCATCCGGATCGACAGGCGGCGGGCCTGGTACTCGGTGGTGTTGGAGGTCGAGGTGACCTCGCGGTACTTGCCCTGGGTGGGGATCCAGGCCTCGATGTCGAACTTGCGCGCGGCCGAGGCCCCGAGGTCACCGGAGGCGACGTCGATCACCCGGTACGGCAGCTCCAGCGCGTTGAGGAAGTCCTTCTCCCACTGGAGCAGGCGGCGGTGCTCGTTCTCCGCGTCCTCGGGCGTGGTGAAGACGAACATCTCCACCTTCTCGAACTGGTGGACGCGGATGATGCCGCGGGTGTCCTTGCCGTAGGTGCCGGCCTCGCGGCGGAAGCAGGACGAGTAGCCGGCGTAGCGCAGCGGCAGCTTGTCGGCGTCGATGATCTCGTCCATGTGGTACGCCGCCAGCGGGACCTCGCTGGTGCCGACCAGGTACTTGTCCTCGTCGCCGAGGTGGTACACGTTCTCGGCGGCCTGGCCGAGGAAGCCGGTGCCGTCCATGGCCGCCGGGCGGACCAGGGCCGGGGTGATCATCGGGATGAAGCCGGCCGCGGTGGCCTGGGCGATCGCCATGTTGACCAGGGCGAGCTCCAGCAGCGCGCCGACGCCGGTCAGGTAGTAGGAGCGGGCACCGGCGACCTTGGCGCCGCGCTCGGTGTCGATCGCGCCGAGCAGCTGGCCCAGCTCGACGTGGTCGCGGGGCTCGAAGCCCTCGGCGGCGAAGTCGCGCGGGGTGCCGATCTCCTCCAGGGTGACGAAGTCCTCCTCGCCGCCGACCGGGGCGGCCGGGTCGATGAGGTTCGCCAGGGAGCGGAGCAGGCGGTCCGCCTCCTCCTTGGCCGCGCTCTGCTCGGCGTCCGCGGCCTTGACCTCGGCGGCGAGGTCCTTGGTGCGCTGCAGCAGGGCGGTCTTCTCCTCACCCTTGGCCTGGGCGACCTGCTTGCCGAGCACCCGCTGCTCGTTGCGCAGTTCGTCGAAGCGGGTGCCCGAGGACCGGCGTCGCTCGTCGGCGGAGAGGAGGGCGTCGACCAGGTCGACGTCCTCGCCACGGACGCGCTGCGAGGCGCGCACTCGGTCAGGGTCCTCACGGAGCAGGCGAAGGTCAATCACAGGGCCAAGCGTACCGGGCGGTCGTTCCTCCACCGGTACCGGTTTTCCCCTGGGGATAACTCCGCGGTACCTGTGGATAACCGCTGTGGGGAACTCGTCGGCGGCGAGTTATCCACAGGCCCGGGGCCGGGGCTGTGGATCGATGGGGAGGATCGCCCTCCGCTCACCGGAACCGACGAATTGAGGTTTCAAACCTCATTCGACCTTCTCGGGTGAGGGAATTGAAGCACTCGGACGGGTGATTTGCCGGGAAGGGGGTGACTCTGGTCCGATTGGTCATCTCTGCGGCGCAAACCGATGATCCGACCAGTTCTGTGCAATGGCTATACCGGTTTGTCGACTCATCCCCAGGCCTGTGGATAACTTTCGGCTGTGGACAGCGGGAAGGCCTGTGGACAGCGGCCTCAGGCCCCGGGCGGCCCTGTGGACGACGGAACGGTCACCCGCCCCGCTCGATCAGCCCGGTCGACAACGGTCGGCAACGGTCGAGGACAGCCGCCCGCGGGTCGGCGCGGATCGGTCCCGACGGGGAGCGCCGGAAAGCCAGGAAGGCCCGGAAGGCCGGTTCAGACGTCCCCGCGCCCGTCGAGCGCCCGGGAGAACCAGTCCGCCGCGGCGGCGAAATCCTCGTCCGAGGTCCCCGGTCGCCGGTGCTTGGACACCTGACGGTCGGCGCGCGGATAGGAGCCGAGGAACCGCACCTGCGGACAGATCCGCTTGAGCCCCATCATCGCCTCGGCCACCCGCCGCTCGGACAGGTGCCCCTCGCAGTCGATCAGGAAGCAGTAGCTGCCCAGCCCCTCACCGGTCGGCCGGGACTCGATCCGCATCAGGTTGACCCCGCGCACCGCGAACTCCTGCAGCAGCTCCAGCAGCGCACCCGGGTGGTCGTCCGGCAGCCAGACCACCATCGAGGTCTTGTCCGCGCCGGTCGCCGAGGAGACCCGCCCCGGGCGGCCGACCAGCACGAACCGGGTGGTCGCGCTCTGCGCGTCCGCGATGTCCTTGACCAGCGGGTCCAGCCCGTAGATCGGCGCAGCGAACTCGCCCGCGAACGCCCCGTCGAACCGGCCCTCGGCGACCAGTCGGGCGCCGTCCGCGTTGGAGGCGGCCGACTCCCAGGTGGCGTTCGGCAGGTTGGCCGCCAGCCAGCGGCGCACCTGCGGCTGGGCCACCGGGTGGCTGGTCACCGTCTTGATCCCGGACAGCTCGGTGCCCGGCCGCACCAGCAGCGCGAAGGAGATCGGCAGCAGCACCTCGCGGTAGATCATCAGCGGCGTGCCGGCGGCCAGTTCGTCATTGGTCGCGGTGACCGCACCCTCCACCGAGTTCTCGATCGGCACGAACGCCCCGGCGGCCTCCCCGCCGCGCACTGCGTCCAGGGCCAGCGCGACCGAGGACAGCGGCACCAGCTCCCGGGTCGCCGCCTCGGGCAGGGTGTGCAGCGCCGCCTCGGTGAAGGTGCCGGCCGGGCCGAGGTAGGTGTAGCGGGTGGCCGACATGACGCCTCCGTGGGGAATGGGTGCCGCCTGGGTCCGATGGTGCCGAAGCAGTCACCATAACGATTCCGCGGCCCCGGCAGGAAAGCGTTTCGGTGACCGGACCGCGCTCGCGGACGCGGGCCCGTCTCCAGGGTGCTCGCCGGGGCCGCGGGCCGGGCACGTGCGGGGCGAGGGCCGGGCAAGTGCTGGGCGAGGACCGGGGCAGGGACCTTGGAGACGGGCCCGCCCTACCCCTCCAGCAGCTGCTGCCCGAGGTAGCCCCCGGTCGGCACGCCGGGCGGCACCGCGTACAGCCCGCTCGCCTCGTGCCGTAGGAAGCGGGAGAGGCCGTCGCCCCGGGAGAGCTTGCGCTGCACCGGGGTGAAGCCCTTGCGCGGGTCGGCCTGGAAGGCGAGGAACAGCAGCCCCGCGTCCGGCGAACCGTCCGGCAGCAGGCCGTCGTGGTACGAGAAGCCGCGCCGCAGCATCGCCGCACCGCCGTTGGCCGCCGGGGCCGCGACCCGCACGTGCGCGTCGGAGGGGATCGCCAGGCCGCCGTCCGGGCCCTGCGCGGCCAGGTCCACCGGGGTGCCCTCGCCCGAGCCGGCCGGTGCGCTCAGCGGCGAACCGTCCGCCTTGCGCCGTCCGATCACCCGCTCCTGCCGGTCCACCGGCAGTTCCTCCCAGTGGTCCAGCAGCATCCGGATCCGCCGGAACACCAGGTACGAGCCGCCGGCCAGCCAGGCCGGCTGGTCACCGCCGCCCGCGCAGAACACCTTGGCGGCGAAGCCGTCCTCGCCCGGCTTGGGGTTGTTGGTGCCGTCGATCTGGCCCATCAGGTTGCGTCCGGTCACCGGCCGCGCCGTCGCGCCCGGGGTCCGGGCGAAGCCGGCCGACTGCCAGCGCGGCGCCGCCGTCCCGGCGGCCAGCTTCTGCAGCGTCCGCAGCGCGTGCACGGCCACCAGGGCGTCGTCGGCGCCGACCTGGACGAACAGGTCGCCGTCGCCGCGCGCCGGGTCCAGTGCGTCGCCGGGGAAGGCGGGCAGCGGTTCGAGGGCCGCCGGCCGGCGGTCGGCCAGTCCGGCCTTGTCGAACAGCGTGCCGCCGAAGCCGACCGTGACGGTGAGCGAGCACGGCCCGGCGTCCAGCGCGACCTGGTTGTCGAACTCCTCGGCCGGCTCCCCGGCGGTCAGCCGGTCCACCGCCCCGGTCCAGCGCCGCAGCAGGGTCCGCAGCCCGTCCCGGCCGGCCCCGTCGGCGAGGTCGAAGGCGGCCAGCCGCACCTCCGCCTGCTGCGGTTCGAGGATGCCCGCCTGGTGCTCGCCGCGGAACGGCACCCGGCCCGCGCCGAGCGAGCCCCGGCCGTTCGCCCCGCCGCCGTTCGCCCCGCCGTCGGCCGGACGGTCGTAGGCGACCGCCCCGGCCGCTCCGGCCCCGGCGCCGACCAGCAGCCCGGCGCCGGCCGTGCCGAGCAGCGTCCGGCGGGTGACCCCGGCCTGTCCCGTCCCGTTCCCGTCCACCGCGCTCACCCGACCTTGAACTGCTGGGTCGGGGTGGTCTGGTCGATGTCCGAGGAGCGGATCTGCACCGAGACCACCCAGGTGCCGGCCAGCGGCAGCTGCGCGGTGCCGCGCCAGCGGCCGGTCCCCTCCGGGGTGAGCGTCACCGGCAGCGGGCCCAGGTCGCGGTCCGGGAGGGTGAAGGCGAGCTGCACCTCGGGGACCTGCACCGGCTTGCCGTCCGCGCCGTCCAGCGCGAGCTTCACCTCGTTGGGGCCCGGCCCGGCCGGGTTGACGCTGACCGTCGCGGTGCCCTTGGCGTTCGGCGTCCGGCCCTTGGTGTCGTACGGCAGCTTGAGCTCCACCGTGCGGCCCGGCTCGGTCTGCGGCGCCGCCGCGGACCCGCCCGCCGCCGGGGCGGCGCTCCCGGCCGCCGTGACCGCGCCCGCCACCCGCCCGGGCGGGGAGTTGGTGAGCATCGTGGTGACCACCAGCACCGCCACCGCGACGACCGCCTCGACCAGAACCGAACGGCGCAGCCCCGCCCGGGTCGGGGTCAGTGCGCGGTCGCGCCCGGCACTCGCCCGGGCGGCCCGCTGCCGGTCCAGCTGCGCCTGCCGGACCGGGTCCTCGCTGTGCGCCGGGGCGCCGACCGGCTCGGGCACCTCGGCCCGCTCGACCTCCGCCGCCTCGGCCGGCGCCGAGCGCAGTCGGGCCAGCCGGCTGCGGGACACCCACGCGACGCCGAGCATGGCGACCACGCAGCCGGTCTTCACCAGCAGCAGCCGCCCGTACTCGGTGCCGGTCAGCGCGCCCCAGCTGCCCAGACCCCGCCACGACTGGTAGACCCCGGTGACGACCAGCGCGACCACCGAACCGAAGGCGACCTTCGAGAAGCGGTCCACCACCTCGGCGCCGATCCCTTCGCGGAGCGCGACCAGCAGTGCGGCCAGGCCGCCCAGCCAGAGCGCCATCGCGATCAGGTGGAGGATGCCGAACGGCAGCGCCAGCCAGACCTGGATGCCCACCGAGGCGTGGTCGGCGCCGACCCAGGTCGCCGCGAGGGCGACCGACAGCACCAGCCCGGCCACGCCCAGGCCCAACCGGGTGTCGCGCTCCGGCCGTTCGGCGGCCCGCTGCTCCAGCTCGCGCAACTCGGCGGCCTCGTCGTCGTCCTCGTCCGCGGCCTGGTCCGCGGCCTGCGCGGGGACGGTCCGCTGCGGCTGGCCCAGCTGCCCGACCAGCAGCGACAGGAAGATCCCGCCCGCGGCGAGCAGCAGCAGCCGGGCGGCCAGCGCGGTGCCGATCCGCTCGTCCAGCGTGGCGCGCACCAGCGACAGGTCCAGCGCCTTCCCGATGCCGGAGCCGCGCTCGTACGGGCCGCGCAGCATCAGCACCGCGACGGTGGAGGCCAGCAGGGCCGTCCAGCCGGTCATCAGCAGCCGCTGCACCGGACGCCTGGTCGCCCCGGCGGGCCAGCAGACCAGCACGAACCCGGCCACCCCGGCGAGCAGCGCGAACGCCCCGTAGGCCACGGTGCGCCCGGTGCCGTACAGGGCGGCGACCAGGCCGTCCGCCTTGGCGCCCTGCAGCGCGGTGGCGGAGACGGAGGTGTCCGAGGGCGCGCCGATGGAGAAGGTGAACGCCCCGCCGACCGGGTGCGAGTCCGCCGAGACGGCCCGCCAGGCCACCGTGTAGGTGCCGTTGGCCAGCCCGCTGTTCAGCCCCACCCGGGCGGTGTCGCCCCGGCCGTCGGCGTGCTCCGGGTTCCCGGTGTCCACGGCCTTGCCGGCCGGGTCCAGCACCCGTACGGAGTCGCCGGACAGCGACACCGTCTCGCTGAAGGTCAGCGTGACCGCCTGCGGGGCGGTGGCGACCACCGAGTTCTGCCGCGGGTCGGTGGACTCCAGGGTGGCGTGGGCGGAGGCCGGGCCGGCGCCGGCGAGCACCAGGGCGAACAGCGCGCCGAGCATCGCGAGCACTCCGGCGATGCGCCGGCGGGCGGTCCTGGAGGGGGCGGTCCTGGAGGCGGCGTCCCGGCGGTGCGAGGCCTGCTGCATGCTGGGGATTCCCCTAACTCCGGCCGGGCCGGTAGGTGAGCTCCTTGACCGGCACCTTGACCGCGATCGTGCCGGACTTGGCGAAGGTGAGGTCGAGCTCCAGCTCGTCCCCCACGGCGGGGGCCTTCTGCCACCCCATGATCATCAGATGGGTCCCGCCGCGGGCGAGCTCCAGCGTGCCGTGCGCGGGCACGTCCAGGCTGTCCACCTGCTCCATGGTCGAGGTGGTCGAGCGGTGCATGGTGACGGACTCGGCGGCCGGGCTGGTCACCTTCACCAACTGGTCCGGCCCGCCGTCGTTGCGGACGGTCAGGTAGCCGGCGCCCATCCCGCCGGCCGGGGGCAGCGGGATGTACGGATCGGCCACGCTCAGCTTCGCCGGGCCCGCGCCGCCGGCGCCGTCCTGGCCGCCCGTGCCGCAGGCGGCCAGGATGGCGCCGCCGCCGAGGGCGGTGGCGACCACGGCGCCCAGCAGGGCGGACCGGCGGAACCGTCGGGTGCCCGTCGCCGCCGTGGTCACGCCGCGACCCCCTTGGCGAGCAGCGGCAGGTCGTGCTCGTAGGTCTTCTCCTCGGTGCCGCTCATGTAGAGCACGTGCGCCTTGTCGTCCGAGGGGAGGAAGGCCAGCACCTGGGCGCCGTGGGTGGAGGTGACCGTGCCGTCCGGGTTGACGACCGGGTCCTCGATCATGATGCCGAGCGACCGGGCGGCGGTCTTGACCTTGCCCAGGTCGCCGGTGAGGCCTATGAAGTCGCTGCCCATCGAGTCCAGCCAGGTCCGCAGCACCTTGGGCGTGTCGCGCTGGGGGTCGGTGGAGACGAAGACGACGTCGATCTTCTTCCGGTCCTCCACGGAGAGGGACTTCATCGCGACGCCGATGTCGCCCATGGTGGTCGGGCAGACGTCCGGACAGCTGGTGTAGCCGAAGAACAGCAGGGTCGTCCTGCCGTTGGTCCGCTGCCGCAGGTCGTACGGCTGCCCGGAGGTGTCGGACAGCTGGAGGTCGGGCTTCTCGAAGTTCTTCGCCAGCTTGGTGCCCTGGTACGGGCTGTCGTCCTTCTGCTGGGTGACCTTGGCGGCCGAGGAGTCGCCGCCGGAGGAGCCGCAGGCCGAGAGGGTCAGGGCGGCCGCCAGCGCGAGGGCGGCGGCGCCGGCCAGCCGGGCGGTGCCGCCGGAGCGGTGGGTGCGGTGGGTGCGGGTGATGCGGGGCATGGGAGTTCCGATCATGCGCGGTGGACCGGCGGGGGGGGGGGGGGGGGGGGGGGGGGGAGGGGAGCGGGGGGGGGGGGGGGGGGGGGGGGGAGCGGGTCGTTTGTTGTGGGGTGAATGCGTCTCGGGAGGTGA
>NZ_JBVHXY010000058.1:0-42134 GCF_055569215.1 Kitasatospora sp. NPDC029312
CGCCCGGTTACATTCCGAACCCGGAAGCTAAGCCTCATAGCGCCGATGGTACTGCAGGGGGGACCCTGTGGGAGAGTAGGACGCCGCCGAACAATCATTCCGAAAAGACCCCCTTCCATTCGGGAGGGGGTCTTTTTGCGTTACCCTCTGCCAATGCAGAACCTGACCCTGACCTGGCAGTCCGCCGGGGGTGCCGCCGTCGGCCTCTACGGAGGTGCGTACGTCGCCGCGCGGGTCCGGAAACCGGGGGTCGCGGCGCTGTTGCGGGAGGCCGGCACCCTGCTGGCGCTGTTCGCGCTCTGGCAGTTGGTGGGGCACCTGTCGGTGATGAGTGCCGACCACGCGGTGGACCGGGCGAGCTGGATCCACCGCACCGAGCGGGCGATCGGCTTGCCGGACGAGGCGTCCTGGCAGGCGGCGGTCACGCCGTACCCGGTGCTGGTGAGGCTGGCCAACTACTACTACGCAGTGATGCACTTCGCGATGATGCTGGCGGTGCTGTTCTGGGTGTACCTGCGGCACCGGGAGCGCTACGCGTGGGTGCGCAACACGGTGGTCATCACCACGGCGGTCTGCCTGCTGGTGCAGTTCATTCCGGTGGCGCCGCCGCGGATGCTCCCGCAGAGCGGGTTCGTCGACGTGGCGGCCGAGTACGGGCAGTCGGTGTACGGGGGCGCGGTCGGCGGTGTGGTGGTGGCCGACCAGCTGTCGGCGATGCCGTCGGTGCACGTCGCCTGGTGCGTGCTGGCGGCGGTCGCGGTCGTGCGGGTGTCGCCGAGCCCGTTCCGGTGGGTCATGCTGCTGCACCCGGTGCTGACCGTGGCCGTGGTCGTGGTGACGGCCAATCACTTCTGGGCCGACGGCATCGTCGCGGTCGCGATCCTGCTCCTCGCCTACGGCGTCCTGGCGCTGGCGGCACGCCGACGGGGCCGGACCCCCGTCGAGACGGAGGCCCGGCCCCGCAGTGGTGCGCAGGAGCGGCCGAAGCAGGTCACTTGACCGGCAGGGCGACCCTCCCCCAGGAGCCGTTGCTGAGTGCGGAGGTGGCCCAGTACCAGGAGGCGAGTCCGGCGACGGCCGCGATCCAGCCGGCCGCCTTGGCGAGGCCGCCGTACCCGCCGAAGGTGGCGATGGCGGACAGCACCAGGGAGAGCGTCAGCAGACCGTAGACGGCGCGGCTGACCAGTCCGGCACCCCAGCTCGCCGCCGTGAGGCTGAGGGCGAGCAGGGCCCACAGCAGCAGGAACAGTCCGGCGGCGTTCTTGCCCGCCCCGCCCGCCACCGACCAGGTCGCCCAGAAGGCGCCGAGGCTGGTGAAGGCGGTGCCGGTGAAGCCCTCGCCGCGGCGGAGCTGCCACAGGCCCGCGATGAAGAGGGTGACGCCGCCGAGCAGGTGGGCGAGGTGGCCCGCGTCCCCGACACCGGCGCCGTGCAGGACGCCGGTGGAGAGCAGACCGTAGGCGAGTAGTGTCAGGCCGAGGGCGAGGTAGCCGAGGCTCCCCGCGTCGGCTCCGGTGGAGCGGGCGTTCGATGCCCCGGTAGCTTCGTTGCTCACCGGAGGCTCCTTTCACTCTGGGCGCGCGCAGGGCGCAGTGACGCGTGGTGTGGTGTCGAGGAATGGATGCGCGCGACCGCGCCGGGGGCGCACGGCGAAGGCGTGCGCGGGCAGCGGTCAGAAGTGAGGTCAGAAGTGATGGGCCAGCGGAGAGCCGCTGGTCACGTCCCCTCCGGGGGATTCCCCGGTGTGATCGGTGTACCCGACACGGGATCCTTGTACCCTTGTGAATATAACAATTTGTGACTGCGTCAGCTGCTGAACGCGCGGGACGCTCAGGGCTGGCGCTGGTTCGGGACCCGTAGCGTCAGGATCGCCATGTCGTCGGACGGCGGCTCAGCGGCGAACCGCTCGACCGCGCGCTGCACCCGCATCGCGACCGCTCCGGCGGTCAGGCCGGTGCAGCCGGTGAGCACTTCGGCCAGGCCGTCGTCGCCCAGCATCCGCCGGCCCTCGCGGCGTTCGGTGACGCCGTCGGTGACGCAGAGCAGGACTTCGCCGGGGGAGAGCACCAGGTGCTCGGCGGTGAGGTCGAGGTCGTCCATGACGCCGAGCAGCGGCTGGGGGGTGGCCGCCCGGTCGACCCGGCCGTCGGTGCGCAGCCGCAGCGGCAGCGGGTGGCCGGCGCAGACCATGGACAGTTCGGTGCTGCCGTCCGGGCGGGGCGTGAGCTCGCCGTAGATCAGGGTGAGGAAGCGGCTGCGCGAACCCTCGTCCAGGATGGCCGCGTTGAGGCGGCGCAGCACCTGCGGGGCGTCCAGGCCCTCGCGGGCCAGCAGGCGCAGCGAGTGCCGGGCCAGGCCGGTGACGGAGGCGGCCTCGGGTCCGGTGCCGCAGACGTCGCCGATGGCGAAGCCGTAGGTGCCCTCGCGGATGGTGAACAGGTCGTAGAAGTCGCCGCCGACCTCGTTGCCCTCGCCGGCGGCCTGGTAGAAGACGTCCACCTCGACGCCCGGGATCTCGGGCAGGTCCGGCGGCAGCAGGCTGCGCTGGAGGGCCTGGCTGGTGGCGGTGCGCTCGGAGTAGAGCCGGGAGTTGTCGAGGGCGAGGGCGGCCCGGCGGGAGAGGTCCTCGGCGAGTTCCAGCATCTCCTGACGGAACCGGATGCCGGCCGGGACGCCGAGCGCGAGCAGGCCGATGACCCGGTTGCGGGCGGTCAGCGGCAGGACCACGGTCTCGCCGAGCAGGCCGGCGAGTTCGGGGCTGTCGGAGAGCCCGCGGGCGGCGGCGGTTTCGGTGGGTGCCGTCCAGAAGCGGACGCCGTGGGTGGGGCCGGCCTCGGGGGCGGGGGTCTTGTCGAGCAGGTCGCGCAACGGGTCGATCCGGTCCTCGTCCTCGTGCAGGACGAAGGCCGGGCCGCCCGAGGAGCCGTGGTCGCCGTTGGTGTAGACGGCGCACCAGGACGAGAGGGTGGGGACGGCCATCTGGGCCATCAGGGCGAGGGTCTGCTCGTGTTCGAGGGTGCCGGCCAGCAGGTCGGAGGCCTCGACGAGGAAGGAGAGCGAGCCGCGGCGCAGCCGTTCGAGCTCGGTCAGTCGGGTGCTCTCGACGGCCAGCGCGACCCGGTCCGCGGCGAACTGGAGGCGCAGCGCGTCCTCGTTGTCGTAGCGGCCGGGCACGGTGGTGGCGATGCCGAGCGAGCCGATCAGGCGGCCCTCGACCTTGAGCGGGACGGTGATCAGGGAGCGCATGCCGCTGTCGGCGAGCAGTGGCAGGCCGGTGGGGCGGGTGGCGAGGTCCTCGTGGACGGTGGGCAGCCGGGCGGAGTCGTAGCGGTTGCCGGTCTCGACTGGGAACCGGGCGTGCCGGCGGAGCGCGACGTTGAGGCCGGTGGCGGCGCGGAGCTCGAACTCGTTCTCGTCGTCGGTGGTGAGGAGCAGGTAGGCGGCGTCGGCGTCGAGCAGGTCGCGGGCGCGTTCGACGGTGCGCTGGAGCAGCGAGTCGAGGTCGTCGGTGGTGACCGGGCCGGCCAGCAGGTCGAGCCGGGGGCCGGCGGAGTCGGGGCGCTCGCCGGGCAGGGCGCGGGCGGGGGAGCGCAGCACGGCCCGGTCGGGTTCGAGGACGAGCAGGCAGAGGGTGGAGGGCACGCCCTCGGTGTCGCGCACCCGGACCTGGACGCCGTACACCTCGATCTCCTCGCCGTCGGCGCGGCGGACGCCGTAGCCGCCCTCCCAGCGGGCCAGCTGCAGGGTGTCGGTGAGGCCGAGGCCGCGGCCGGGGGACTGCGGCCACACCGCGAGGTCGGCCCAGGGGCGGCCGAGGACGGCGGTGGCGGGGTGCTGGAAGAGGGCCTCGGCGTCGTGGTTCCAGGCCAGGACACGGCCGTCCTCGTCGAGCTGGACGACGGCGACGTGCAGGGGGCCGGCGCTGCTGGGCAGGTCGCTGCCGGGGGTGGCGGGGACGGCGTAGGCGGTGCCGACCACGTGGGCGGGCAGGCTGAGCCGGAACCAGACGGTCTTCTGCCCGGCCGCGTACTCGACGCCCCAGCGCTCGGCGAGGGCGGAGCACATCAGCAGGCCGCGGCCGCCCTCACCGTCGGGGTCGGCGTAGCGGTCGGAGGCGGAGACGGGGCCGTCGCCGAGGGACGGCAGGCCGCGCTCGGGGTGGTGGTCGGTGACCTCGATCCGGACGGTCTCCTCCTCGCGCAGGCAGCAGACCTCGGCGGCGGTGCCGGCGTGCACGACGGCGTTGGTGACCAGTTCGCTGACCAGGACGACGGCGTCGTCCACGACTTCCGGCAGGCCCCAGCCGAGCAGCGCGTCCCGGACGAAGCCCCGGGCGGCGGCCGCGGACCGGCCGTCGGGGTCGAAGGTCGCGGCTGCGCGCGCGGTGACCACGTTGCCACTTCTCCTCTGCTGCTCTTGCCCTGGCTGTCCGGTGCGGCGCCGACTCCCCGTGCGCGCCGTCGGGGTGTGCGGCGGCGCTGGGTCGGGTCGTGGCCCGGTGCAGCGCTCCACCCTACTTTCCGCTTGGTTCCCCGTGGGGGCGGGGCGGTGAAACAGGCACTGGAGGGTGATTCTGCCCACCTGTTTCGGACGGTGCGGTACCAACCGAGCGCAACCGGCCGTACACGCGGCGCCAGTGCTGCCAGACTGGGGGGTCCGCGACGGCCGGTGGGAGCAGTACGGTCGTGTGGGTGCCGGTGTGCCGAGTGGGTCCGCCGGTGCGCAGCCCAGCCGGGCCGGTGCCCGGTGCGTGCCGGAAACGGCGCGGCGGTCACCGGACAGTTCACTACGTGGGAGGGGCCCGTTGAGTTCGGCCACCAAGGACGCAACCAAGGACGCATCCGGCACGACGCCGCCCGCCCAGCGCGGCGGACGGTCCGGGACGGCGCCGCGGAACGTGGCCGGCCGGCGATCGGGCCACAACCGCAGTGCCGAGCCGGCCGACCTGCGCAAGCTGCTGTCCGCGCTGACCGCGATGCGCGACGGCAACTTCCGCCGCCGGCTGACGGTGCCCGGCGACGGGCCGCTGGCGGAGATCGCCGCGGTGTTCAACGAGGTCGCCGAGCGCAACCAGCACCTGACCGGTGAGCTGGCCCGGGTGCGGCGGGCGGTCGGCCGCGAGGGCCGGCTGAACGAGCGGCTGGAGACCGGTGCGGGTGAGGGCGCCTGGATGGCGGCCGTCGACAACTGCAACGCGCTGATCGACGACCTGGCCCGTCCGATGGCCGAGGTGGGCCGGGTGCTGACCTCGATCGCGGAGGGCGACCTGGACCAGAAGATGGAGCTGCGCTCGCTGCACAGCAACGGGGTGAGCCACCCGCTGCGCGGCGAGTACCTGAAGATCGGGCGGACCGTCAACGGACTGGTGGACCAGCTCTCGGAGTTCACCGACGAGGTGACCCGGGTGGCCCGCGAGGTGGGCACCGAGGGCAAGCTCGGCGGTCAGGCCAAGGTCCGCAGTGTGTCCGGCAGTTGGAAGGACCTGGCGGACTCGGTCAACACCATGGCGGGCCGGCTGACCGCGCAGGTGCGCAACATCGCCCAGGTGACCACGGCGGTGGCCAAGGGCGACCTGTCCCGCAAGGTCACGGTGGACGTGGCGGGCGAGATGCTGGAGCTGAAGAACACCGTCAACACGATGGTGGACCAGCTGAACAGCTTCGCCGCCCAGGTCACCACGGTGGCACGGGACGTCGGTACCGAGGGCCGGCTCGGCGGTCAGGCGCAGGTGCCGGGGGTGGCCGGGGTCTGGCGCGAGCTGACCGACTCGGTGAACTTCATGGCCGACAACCTGACCGGCCAGGTGCGCAACATCGCCCAGGTGACGACGGCGGTGGCGCGCGGGGACCTCTCGCAGAAGATCGAGGTGGACGCGCGCGGCGAGATGCTGGAGCTGAAGAACACCATCAACACGATGGTCGACCAGCTCTCCGGCTTCGCGGAACAGGTGACCCGGGTGGCCCGGCAGGTGGGCACCGAAGGGCGGCTCGGCGGTCAGGCGCAGGTCCCCTGGGCGGCCGGGGTGTGGCGGGATCTGACCGACAACGTCAACTTCATGGCGAACAACCTCACCGATCAGGTGCGCAACATCGCCCAGGTGACGACCGCGGTCGCCAAGGGCGACCTGTCGCAGAAGATCCAGGTGGACGCGCGCGGGGAGATCCTGGAGCTGAAGAACACCATCAACACGATGGTCGACCAGCTCTCCTCGTTCGCCGACGAGGTGACCCGGGTGGCCCGGGACGTCGGCACCGAGGGCATCCTCGGCGGCCAGGCGAGCGTGCCCGGGGTGTCCGGGACGTGGAAGGACCTGACCAACAGCGTCAACCTGATGGCCAACAACCTGACCAGCCAGGTCCGCAACATCGCCGAGGTGACCACCGCGGTGGCGCGCGGCGACGTGTCGAAGAAGATCACCGTCGACGCCCGGGGCGAGATCCTGGAGCTGGTGACCACCGTCAACACCATGGTCGATCAGCTGTCGGCCTTCGCCGACGAGGTGACGCGGGTCGCCCGCGAGGTGGGCACCGAGGGCATCCTGGGCGGCCAGGCGCGGGTGCGCGGGGTGTCGGGCATCTGGAAGGACCTGACCGACAACGTCAACTTCATGGCGTCGAATCTGACCGGGCAGGTGCGCAACATCGCCGAGGTCGCCTCCGCGGTGGCCCGCGGCGACCTCTCCAAGAAGATCACCATCGAGGCGCAGGGCGAGATCGCGATGCTCGCCGGGACCCTGAACACCATGGTCGACCAGCTGTCCGCGTTCGCGGTGGAGGTCACCCGGGTCGCCCGCGAGGTGGGCACCGACGGCACCCTGGGCGGTCAGGCGAGCGTGCCGGGCGTGGCCGGGATCTGGAAGGACCTGACCGACAACGTCAACCAGATGGCCAACAACCTCACCGGCCAGGTCCGCAACATCGCGCTGGTGATCACGGCGGTCGCCCGCGGCGACCTCTCGCAGAAGATCGACGTCGACGCGCGGGGCGAGATCCTCCAGCTCAAGACCAACATCAACACCATGGTCGACCAGCTCTCGGCCTTCGCCGACGAGGTCACCCGGGTCGCCCGCGAGGTGGGCACCGACGGGCGCCTCGGCGGCCAGGCCCGGGTGCCCGGCGTGGACGGCACCTGGCAGGACCTCACCGAGTCGGTGAACGAACTCGCCAACAACCTGACCCGGCAGGTGCGCGCGATCGCCCAGGTCGCCACCGCGGTGACCAGGGGCGACCTGAGCCTGCGGATCGACGTGGACGCCGCGGGGGAGCTCGACGAGCTCAAGGACAACATCAACCAGATGATCGCCAACCTGCGCGAGACCACCCGCACCAACCAGGAGCAGGACTGGCTCAAGACCAATCTGGCCCGGATCTCCGGCCTGCTGCAGGGCCGCCGGGACCTGGAGGCGGTCGCCTCGCTGATCATGACCGAGCTAACCCCCGTGGTCTCCGCCCAGCACGGTGCCTTCTTCCTGGCCCAGCCCGCCGGCCGCACCGCCGAGCTGATCACCGAGGACGACGACGAGAACGACACCGTGCTGCGGCTGATCGGCAGCTACGGGTACCAGCGGCGGGCGATGCCGACCACCTTCCGGCCCGGCGAGTCGCTGATCGGCCAGGCCGCGGTGGAGAAGCGGCCGATCATCGTCAAGGAGGCGCCGCCCGGATACCTCAAGGTCGCCTCCGGCCTCGGCGAGGCCTCCCCGGCCCACATCGTGGTGCTGCCGGTGCAGTTCGAGGGCCGGCTGCTCGGCGTGATCGAGCTGGCCACCTTCAGCTCCTTCACCACCGTCGCACTGGACTTCCTCAACCAGATCGCCGACCTGATCGGCGTCACCGTCAACACCATCAGCGTCAACACCAAGACCGAGGGCCTGCTGCTGGAGTCCCAGCGGCTCACCGCCGAACTCTCGATGCGATCCGCCGAGTTGGAGGCGCGCCAGGAGGAACTGGAGCGCACCAACGAGGAGTTGCAGGAGAAGGCCGAGCAACTCGCGCAGCAGAACCGGGACATCGAGATCAAGAACAGCGAGATCGAGGAGGCCCGGCAGGTCCTGGAGGAGCGCGCCGAACAGCTCGCCCTGGCCTCCCGCTACAAGAGCGAGTTCCTCGCCAACATGTCGCACGAGCTGCGCACCCCGCTCAACTCGCTGCTGATCCTGGCCAAGCTGCTCTCCGACAACAACGAGGGCAACCTCTCGCCCAAGCAGGTCGAGTTCGCCGACACCATCCACGGCGCCGGCTCCGACCTGCTCCAGCTGATCAACGACATCCTCGACCTGTCCAAGGTCGAGGCCGGCAAGATGGACGTCCGCCCGACCCGGATCGCCCTGGTGCAGCTGGTCGACTACGTCGAAGCCACCTTCCAGCCCGTCGCGCTGGACAAGAACCTGGACTTCGAGGTGCGGGTCTCGCCCGCCCTGCCGGTCACCCTGCACACCGACGAGCAGCGGCTCCAGCAGGTGCTGCGCAACCTGATCTCCAACGCGGTGAAGTTCACCGACACCGGCGGGGTCGACTTCTCGATCAGCCCGGCCGGCCAGGACGTCCCCCAGCACGTGCGGGAGCGGCTGCTGGAGTCCGGCTCGATCCAGGGCCCGGACGACGAGCTGATCGCCTTCTCGGTCTCCGACACCGGCATCGGCATCCCCGACAACAAGCTGCGCGAGATCTTCGAGGCGTTCAAGCAGGCGGACGGCACCACCAGTCGCAAGTACGGCGGCACCGGCCTCGGCCTGTCGATCAGCCGGGAGATCGCCCGGCTGCTCGGCGGTGAGATCCACGCCGAGAGCGAGCTCGGCCGCGGTTCGACGTTCACCCTGTACCTGCCGCTGCGCACCGAGGCCCCGGACGCCGCGCCCGCCGAGCGGCAGGCGGAGCGGCCGTCCGCGCCCGCGCCGCGCGCCTCGGTCGGGGTGACCCCGGTGGGCCTGCCGGTGCCGGTCGGCGAGAACCCGGCCGACCACTGGGCCCAGGAGGTCCGGGAGATGGCGGAGGAGCGCCGCCGCGGGGCGGTGGAGCGCCGGCGCACCGCCGCGCTGGAGAGCGCCGCGGCGCCCCGGACGACGGAGCCCGCGCAGCAGCCTCGGCCCGCCCGCGGCGACACCCGCTTCGACGGCCAGCAGGTGCTGATCGTCGACGACGACGTGCGCAACGTGTTCGCCCTGACCAGCGTGCTGGAGCAGCACGGCCTGACCGTCCTGTACGCCGAGAACGGCCGCGAGGGCATCGAGATGCTGGAGCAGCACGAGAACGTGGCGCTGGTCCTGATGGACATCATGATGCCGGAGATGGACGGCTACGCGACCACCGAGGCGATCCGCCGGATGCCCCAGTTCGCCGGGCTGCCGATCATCGCGCTGACCGCGAAGGCGATGAAGGGCGACCGCGAGAAGTCGCTGGAGGCGGGCGCCACCGACCACATCACCAAGCCGGTGGAGACCGACCACCTGCTGTCGGTGATGCACGAGTGGTTGAACGGCGACCGCGCGTGACCCGGCGGCGGGCGCGAACGCCGGGCCGGGCCCCGGGGTTCGCGCCCGGCGGTCGAACTGTTTGCTGGCGGTCGGGCCCGGGAACCCGGTAGGGTCACCGATCGTTGCGAACAGTGACCGGACGGCGACACCCTGCTGAGCGTGCGCCGGAGCGCGGGCTGCGCGCCGCTCCGGATCGGGTCCCGATGGAGCGATGTGCCGGGCGAGGGGGTGCGGCTAGCATGACCGGAGTAGCGGTGGGCAGTGCGCGGGTGCCTTCACCGGGCGGCAGGCAGGCGACAGGAGGACGGGCCCCCATGCAGAAGGCGAAGATCCTCCTGGTCGACGACCGACCGGAGAACCTGCTGGCGCTGGAGGCGATCCTCTCCGCCCTGGACCAGACGCTGGTGCGCGCGGCCTCCGGGGAGGAGGCGCTGAAGGCGCTGCTGACCGACGACTTCGCGGTGATCCTGCTGGACGTCCAGATGCCCGGGATGGACGGCTTCGAGACCGCCGCCCACATCAAGCGCCGCGAGCGCACCCGGGACATCCCGATCATCTTCCTCACCGCGATCAACCACGGCCCGCACCACACCTTCCGCGGCTACGCGGCCGGGGCCGTGGACTACATCTCCAAGCCCTTCGACCCGTGGGTGCTGCGGGCCAAGGTCTCGGTCTTCGTCGACCTGTACGTCAAGAACTGCCAGCTGAAGGAGCAGGCCGCGCTGCTGCGGCTGCAGCTGGAGGAGGGCGGCGGCGAGCCGGCGCTCGGCGGGGTGCTGCTGGGCGAGCTGTCCGCGCGGCTGGCGGCGGTCGAGGAGCAGGCGGAGGCGCTGGGCAAGCAGCTGGACGGGACGCAGGACGCCGGGGTGGCCGCCACGGCGGCGCACCTGGAGCGCAAGCTCGCCGGTCTGCGGCGGGCGCTGGACGCGATGCGTCCGGGCAGCTCGTAGGGCGTCGACCGGATCCGCGGTGATCCCGATGATCGGAGTTGATCCGCGGTGATCGGCCAGGACCGGTGTGGAACCGCGCGCAACGGCCGCTCCGGGTTCGCCCGCCCGGGTGGTTCGGCGGCGCATCCGGGTGAAACCCGGTCAGGATGACGATGTGTCTGCGACACGTCTCGGCCCCCGGCTCGGGCGCGTGGGCACCGGTGGTCCGCACCGGTAGGCTGCTGACCCATGGCCACTCGCACGCCCGGGAACGCAGCACGTAAGCCGACTCCGGGACCGTCCAAGAAGGCCGCGGCGAAGGCCCCGGGGAAGCCGCCCGCGAAGAAGGCGGCGGCCCGCAAGGCCCCCGCGAAGAAGGCGCCCGCCAAGTCGGCCCCGCCGCCCCCGCCGTCCCGTTCGGGGCTGATGCGCTTCCTGAACGCCCTGGCGAGTCCGATCGCCGCGATCTTCCGCGGCGTCGGCGACGGCGCCAAGAACCTCCACCCGGCCCACCGCAAGGACGGACTGGGCCTGGTGCTGTTCGCGCTCGCGATGGTGATCGCGGCCGGCACCTGGTTCAGCCCGCAGGGCTGGCTGGGCGGGGCGGCCACCGCCGTGGTGTCCGGACTGTTCGGACGGCTCGACGTGCTGGTGCCGTTCCTGCTGGCCGGGATCGCGATCCGGCTCTGGCGCCACCCGGAGCTGCCGGAGGCCAACGGCCGGATCGTGATCGGGCTGAGCGCGCTGCTGGTGGGCGTCCTCGGCCTGGTCCACATCGGCTGCGGCGCGCCCATGATGGGCAGCGGCGCCTCCCGGATACGGGCGGCCGGCGGGATCGTCGGCTGGGCCGCGTCCACCCCGATGATGGCCGCCGCCGGCCCGGCGCTCGCGGTGCCACTGCTCCTGCTGCTGGCCTTCTTCGGCCTGCTGGTGGTCACCGCCACCCCGGTCAACCGGATCGGTGAGCGACTGCGTGGCATGGGGGTGCGGCTCGGCGTGGTAGAGCCCGGGCCGCAGGACGGGGGACGCTGGGGGCGCACGCCGGAGCGCGAGCTGTCCGACGACCCGCCGGAGGACGCCGACCCCGACGCGCTGCCCTTCACGCTGGACACCGCCGGTGACGACCTGACGGACGAGGTGGCCGCCCGCCGTCGCCGCCGTCGGCGCAAGCAGGGCACCGACGGCGAGGAGCGGCCGGAGGCCGTCCGCCTCTCCCTGGACAAGGAACCGCTGGACCGGGAGCCGCCGGACCCGTACGCCACCCGGGACCTCGCCGCCGGCGCGGCCGCCGACCTGGACGGCGCGTTGGTCTACGGCGTGCCCGCCTCCTCCGCGGTGGCGGACATGATGCACCAGGTCAAGGACCTCACCGCGCCGCCGGAGGAGCCCGCCGTCCCGGCCGCCCGCAGCGGCGGGCCGGGCGCGCCCGCGGAGCACGGCCCGGCACCGGTGCGGATGGAGCAGCTCCAGCTCGCCGGGGACGTCACCTACGCGCTGCCCCCGCTGGACCTGCTGGAGCGCGGCGGCCCGGCGAAGGCCCGCAGCGCCCTCAACGACGAGGTGGTGGCCCAGCTCACCAGCACCTTCGCCGAGTTCAAGGTGGACGCCAAGGTCACCGGTTTCACCCGCGGCCCGACGGTCACCCGCTACGAGGTCGAGCTGGGGCCGGCCGTCAAGGTGGAGCGGATCACCGCGCTCGCCAAGAACATCGCGTACGCGGTGGCCAGCCCGGACGTGCGGATCATCAGCCCGATCCCGGGCAAGTCCGCGGTCGGCATCGAGATCCCCAACCGGGACCGTGAGATGGTCAACCTCGGCGACCTGCTGCGCTCGCGCGCGGCCGCCGACGACAGCCACCCGATGGTCGTCGGGATGGGCAAGGACGTCGAGGGCCACACCGTGATGGCCAACCTCGCGAAGATGCCGCACATCCTGGTGGCCGGTGCGACCGGTGCGGGCAAGTCGTCCTGCATCAACTGCCTGATCACCTCGATCCTGGCCCGGGCCACCCCGGACGAGGTGCGGATGGTGCTCGTCGACCCCAAGCGGGTCGAGCTGACCGCGTACGAGGGCATCCCGCACCTGATCACGCCGATCATCACCAACCCGAAGAAGGCCGCCGAGGCCCTCCAGTGGGTCGTGCGCGAGATGGACATGCGCTACGACGACCTCGCCGCGTTCGGCTTCCGGCACGTGGACGACTTCAACGCGGCGGTGCGGGCCGGCAAGGTCACCCCGCCGCTGGGCAGCGAACGGGAGCTGACGCCGTACCCGTACCTGCTGGTGATCGTCGACGAGCTGGCCGACCTGATGATGGTCGCGCCGCGCGACGTCGAGGACTCGGTGGTCCGGATCACCCAGCTGGCCCGCGCGGCCGGCATCCACCTGGTGCTGGCCACCCAGCGGCCCTCGGTGGACGTGGTCACCGGTCTGATCAAGGCCAACGTGCCCTCGCGACTGGCCTTCGCCACCTCCGCGATGGCCGACTCCCGGGTCATCCTGGACCAGCCCGGCGCGGAGAAGCTGATCGGCAAGGGCGACGCGCTCTTCCTGCCGATGGGCGCGAGCAAGCCGATCCGCATGCAGGGCGCCTTCGTCACCGAGGCGGAGATCGCCAGGGTGGTGCAGCACTGCAAGGACCAGCTGAGCGCCGTCTACCGCGAGGACGTGACGGTCGGGTCCGGGCCGAAGAAGGAGATCGACGAGGAGATCGGCGACGACCTGGACCTGCTGATCCAGGCCGCCGAGCTGGTGGTCTCCACCCAGTTCGGCTCCACCTCGATGCTCCAGCGCAAGCTCCGGGTCGGCTTCGCCAAGGCGGGCCGGCTGATGGACCTGATGGAGTCGCGCGGGATCGTCGGCCCGAGCGAGGGATCCAAGGCCCGCGACGTGCTGGTGAAGCCGGAGGAGCTGGACGGTGTGCTGATCACCCTGCGGGGCTGAGGACGCCTTCCGCGGCGGAGCCGACGGGCCCCCGGGGCGGTCGGGGGGACGTCGCCGTGAGGCTGACGGGCCGCGCCCTCCGAGAGCGTTCACTCGTTCGGAGGAGGGTAGAAGAGCCCCGAGGAACCGAATGTCCGTACGCCGCGTCACTGGCCGAAAAGCGGCCCCCGGGTGCCTGCGCCCGCCCCCGTTGACGACCGGTCAGCGTGGGGCCGGCCCCCGGGTGCGGCGGGCGCGCGCATTCGGGCCCGTTCCGCTTGAGAAACGATCCGCCCGCGCCCCTAGACTGTTCTCCAGCAGGTGGCCATCCGCTCGAAAGGCGTGCCCCGTGACCATCGGCAAGTCCCCCGACCGCGAGAACGCCCCGTCGTCCGTCGCGCCGACCGACGAGTCCGTCGAGCCGGCCGACTCGTCCGCCGCGCCGACCGACGACGAGGTGCAGGCGGCCGATGCCCCGAGCATCGGCCGGGTGTTGTCCGCCGCCCGGATCGAGGCGGGACTCACGGTGGACCAGGTGAGTACCGCCACCCGTGTGAGAGTGCCGATCGTCCATGCCATCGAGGAGGACGACTTCGGCCGCTGCGGCGGCGACTTCTACGCCCGCGGGCACATCCGCTCGATCGCCCGCGCGGTCGGTGTGGACGGCGAAGAGCTGGTCGCCCGCTACGACGCCGCGCACGGCGGCTCGCCGGCCGCCAAGAGCCCGGCCACCCAGCTGATCGACAGTGGCCCGATCAAGGTGCCCGGCCGCAGCCGGCCGAACTGGACGGCCGCCATGGTCGCCGCGATCGTCGCGGTGGTCGCGCTGATCGGCTTCAACCTGGTCAACGGCAAGGACGGCCGGAGCACCACCGGCTCCGCCAGCGCCCCGCTGCCCAGCGGCTCCGGCACCGGCTCCGTCGCCCCCGTGACACCGACCGTCCAGCCGCCGGCGCCCGCGCCGAGCGCCGCCGCGATCGCCGCCGTGCCGGCCGACAAGGTCACCGTGAAGCTGGTCGCCGAGGGCACCAGCTGGGTGTCCGCGATGGACGGCAGCGGCAAGTCGCTGTTCCAGAACAACATCAGCGACGGCCAGGACCAGACCTTTACCGACCCCAAGCAGATCAAGCTGGTGCTCGGCAACGGCGGGGCCGTGCACGCGTACGTCAACGGCAAGGACCTGGGCCTCCTCGGCAAGGACGGCCAGGTGGTGCACGTCACGTACACCCCCGGAGACCCGCAGGCGGGCTGACCACAGGCGCCGGCGGGGCCGGTGACGATCACCTGATCCATGGCGCGCGGACTCCGGGGCGAACGGCACCGGAGGCCGCGCGTTAATCTTGGGCCTATGCCTGAACGCCGTACTGTCGCCCTTGTCACGCTCGGATGCGCCCGCAACGAGGTGGACTCCGAGGAACTCGCCGGGCGACTGGAGGCCGACGGCTGGTTGCTCGTCGACGACGCCGCCGAAGCCGACGTCGCCGTCGTCAACACCTGCGGCTTCGTGGAGGCCGCCAAGAAGGACTCCGTGGACGCCCTGCTGGAGGCCAACGACCTCAAGGGTCACGGCCGTACCCAGGCCGTCGTCGCGGTCGGCTGCATGGCCGAGCGGTACGGCAAGGAGCTCGCCGACGCCCTGCCCGAGGCGGACGGCGTGCTCGGCTTCGACGACTACGCGGACATCTCCGACCGCCTGCAGACCATCCTCTCCGGCGGCCACCACGCCCCGCACATCCCCCGCGACCGCCGCAAGCTGCTGCCGATCAGCCCGGCCGAGCGGCAGTCCGCCGCCGAGGCCGTCGCCCTGCCCGGCCACGGCGCGGAGGCCGCCGCCGAGCCGATCGCCGACCTGCCCGACGGCCTCGCGCCCGCCTCCGGCCCGCGCACCCTGCGCAAGCGGCTGGACGACAGCCCGGTCGCCTCGGTCAAGCTCGCCTCCGGCTGCGACCGGCGCTGCTCCTTCTGCGCCATCCCGGCCTTCCGCGGCTCGTTCATCTCCCGCCGCCCCTCCGACGTGCTGCACGAGGCCCAGTGGCTGGCCGGGCAGGGCGTCCGCGAGATCGTCCTGGTCAGCGAGAACAACACCTCGTACGGCAAGGACCTCGGCGACATCCGGCTGCTGGAGACGCTGCTCGGCGAGATCTCCGCGATCGAGGGCGTCGAGCGGGTGCGGGTCTCCTACCTGCAGCCGGCCGAGATGCGGCCCGGTCTGATCGACGCGATGACCGGGACCGCCGACGTGGTGCCCTACTTCGACCTGTCCTTCCAGCACTCGGCGCCCGCCGTGCTGCGCCGGATGCGCCGCTTCGGCTCCACCGACCAGTTCCTGGAGCTGCTGAGGACCATCCGCGACAAGGCCCCGCAGGCCGGCGCCCGGTCCAACTTCATCGTCGGCTTCCCCGGGGAGACCGAGGAGGACTACGCCGAGCTGGAACGCTTCGTCACCCACGCCGGGCTGGACGCGATCGGCGTCTTCGGCTACTCCGACGAGGAGGGCACCGAGGCCGCCGGCTACGACGGCAAGCTGCCCGAGGACGTGGTCGCGGACCGGGTGAGCCGGCTCAGCCGCCTCGCCGAGGAGATGACCGCCCAGCGGGCCGAGCAGCGGATCGGCACCGAGGTCGAGGTGCTGATCGAGTCCGTCGAGGACGGGGTGGTCGAGGGGCGCTCCGCCCACCAGGCCCCGGAGACGGACGGCCTGACCACCCTGACCGGCGTCGAGGACCCGCGGGTCGGCCAGTTCTGGCGGGCCACCGTGGTGGCCAGCGAAGGAGTCGACCTGATCGCCGAGGCGCTGGAACAGGTGCGACTGCCCGGGACGTCGGGGGCCGAGGCTCCGGGAGCCGGGGAATGACCAAGGGGCCAGGCGCCCCGGCCGCGGCCCACCCGGGCAGACCGGCGGCCGCCCTTCCGCCGGCGCCGGGTATCTGGAACATCGCCAACGTGCTCACGATGGTCCGGGTGCTCCTGGTGCCCGTCTTCGTGACGCTGCTGTTCGCGGACGGCGGGCACAACCCCAAGTGGCGCGCTGTCGCCTGGGCCGCCTTCGCGATCGCGATGATCACCGACCTGTTCGACGGCGAGCTGGCCCGTCGCAAGGGCCTGGTCACCGACTTCGGGAAGATCGCCGACCCGATCGCCGACAAGGCGATCATGGGCGCGGCGCTGATCGGCCTCTCGCTGCTCGGCGACCTGCCCTGGTGGGTCACCGTGGTGATCCTGGCCCGCGAGCTCGGCATCACGCTGATGCGCTTCTGGGTGATCCGCTACGGGGTCATCCCGGCCAGCCGCGGCGGCAAGCTCAAGACGCTGACCCAAGGCACCGCGGTCGGCATGTACGTCCTGCCCCTGACCGACTGGCTGGCCACCGGGCGGGCGGTGCTGATGGGCCTGGCGGTGCTGCTGACCGTCGGCACCGCGCTGGACTACATCGGGCAGGCGGTGCGACTGCGCCGCGAGGGGAGGGCCGCGCAGCGCACGGAGCGCTGAGCGGCGGAGCGGCGAGCGGCGGGCACTCGAGCAGCGGGCTCGTGAGCGGCGGCTCGTGAGCGGAGGGTTCGTGAACGACGGGGGAGATCTGGTGACGGACTACGGACTGGCCGAGCGGGCGCACGCCGCCCTGCGGGCCCAGGGCGGGACGCTGGCCGTCGCCGAGTCGCTGACCGGCGGGCTGCTGGCCGCCGCCCTGGTGGACGTCCCCGGGGCGTCCGCGACCTTCCGGGGCTCGGTCACCGCCTACGCGACCGAGCTGAAGGCCTCGGTGCTCGGTGTCGACGAGGGCCTGTTGGACGTGTACGGCCCGGTCCACCCGGTGGTGGCCCGGCAGATGGCCGAGGGCGTGCGCGGGCTGCTGGGAGCCACGTACGGGCTCGCGACGACGGGCGTGGCCGGTCCGGAGCCGCAGGACGGTCAGCCGGTCGGCACGGTACACCTCGCGGTGGCCGGCCCGGGGGGAACTCTGGTCAGTTCGCCCCTGCTGTCGGGCGACCGTGCCACAATCCGTCACGGTGCGGTGACCGCCGCACTGGAGTTGCTGGTCGTCCGGCTCGCTCGCTAGGAGCCCGCCGCAGGTTCTCCGCCGGATCGAGGTCCGTCGAACTGGCGAGCGGGTATGGCACAGCTGGAGGATCGTGTTACATCCAAGGTCCTGGTTGGGCAGAAACCAGGTGGCGAACGAGTTGCGTGACGGTGGCCGGGTGGGCCGCAACGGGTACCACGAGGGGCCCGCGAACCCGGAGGTGACACCGGAACGAGGAGGGGGACGGCCTTGCAGCCCAGAGTGAACACGACCGGGGTCCCCGCACGCGAAGCGGGCAAGGCGGTACGGTGGGGGCGTGACATCTCGATCCGCAGTCCGAGGAGGGAGGCACCGATGATCCTGCTCCGTCGCCTACTGGGCGATGTACTGCGTCGGCAGCGCCAGCGCCAGGGCCGCACACTCCGCGAGGTGTCGGCGGCCGCCAGGGTTTCGCTCGGGTACCTCTCCGAGGTGGAGCGGGGACAGAAGGAGGCCTCCTCGGAGTTGCTCTCCGCCATCTGCGACGCACTCGACGTCCGGATGTCCGAGGTCATGCGCGAGGTCAGCGACGAACTGTCGCTCGCCGAACTTGCGGCGATGGCCACCCTCTCCGAAGGTGATCTGCTGAGGCCGGTACTCGAACCGGTTCCGCTGCCCGCCCCCGGCACCGACCGGGCGAACCTCTCGCCCAAGTCCGCCGCGATGGACGTGGTCGCCGCCTGACTCCGGCCTCGGAACCCGGGCTCCTCCGATGCCCGGGACGAGCGGAGGAGGGCAGTCGTGCGAAGACTCGTGACGGTGCGCGCGGTGGCCCTGGCCCGAATACGGCTGCAGGCGCGACGCGCGGTCCCCTGGCCGGCCCGATGGGTCCTGGTGATCCTCGCGGCCGGACTCGCCTTCTGGCTCCCGGCCGTCCGGGAGCAGCTGACCGACGGTGCGGTGCTGGGACTGCTGGCGGCCGGCGGCTGGGGGCTCGGTCTCATCCCGGTCCACGCCGACCGGAACGCCACCGGGCCGGTGCGACGCGGACGCCGTCGCCGCGCGGGCAAGCCGCTGGGCCGGGCGGAGGCACAACCGCCTTCGATCGGGTGATCGACGTGGCCGGAGGCCGCGGAGTCGTTGACCCCGCGGCCTCCGCCGTTCCCGTCCGCGCTAGGGACGCAGCCGCAGGCCGCGCGGGGTGGCGTGGAAACCGGCGTCCTCCAGGGCGCGGCCGAGCTCGGAGCCGAGCGCGGGCTCGCCGTTGGCCCGCTCGACCGTGACGCTGCCCAGTGCGCCCGCATGGACCGCGTCGGCGAGCGCCCCGGCGGCCAGCGCCCGGGTCGCCCCGTCCTCGGGCCAGGCCAACAGGGACTTGCCGCCCCGCTCCACGTACAGCGCCAGCTCGCCGTCCACCAGGACCACCAGGGCGCCCGCCTTGCGGCCCGGTCGATGGGCGGTGGACTCCTTGCCGTCGGAGGCGGTGGGCGGCTCGGGCCAGGGCAGGGCGGCGCCGTAGGCGTTCGCCGGGTCGGCGGCGGCCAGCACCAGCAGCTGCGGCGGCTCCGCGGTCGGGGCGGCCGGCCATTCGGCGGTGCGGGCCCGCTCCAGCCGGCCGCTCACCGAGCGCAGCCGATCGGCCGCGCCCTCCATGGCGAACTGCGCGCCGCCCAGGCCCTCCACGAAGTAGCCCCGGCGGGCCCGGCCGCGCTCCTCCATCGCGGCGAGCACCCGGTAGACCCCGGCGAAGCCGCCGGGCACCCGTTCGGCGGCCACCGTCCCCCGGGTGAGCAGGCCGTGCCGGTCCAACAGGCTCTGCGCCTGGGCGGTGGCCCGTACCGTCGGGTCGGCGGCGAAGCCGGGCAGCAGCGACCAGCGCCCGACCACCGTCACCGGGCCGCTGCGCCCGGCGCCGCCGACCCGGCCGAAGGCGCGGCCGGCGCCGCCGTACCGGCCGCGCGGGGTGGCTCGCGGCGCGCGGTGGGCGGTGGCGCCCGCGGTGCGGCCGGAGCCGAGCAGGGCGCGCAGCGGGGCGAGGGTGTCGTTGGTGACGTACCCCGCCCAGACCAGGTCCCAGAGCGCCTCGACGACCTCCGGCTCGGGGGTGTCCTCCGGAAGCTGCTGCACCAGTTGGCGGAAGAACAGGCCGTAGCCGCCGGCCAGGGCCTGCATCAGGGCGCTGTGCACCGGGGTGAGGGTCGGCGGGACGGGCTCGGGGCGCAGCAGGTGGGCGTTCTCGGCCAGGTGCAGGCTGAGCCAGCCGTCCTTGCCGGGCAGCGCGCCGGCGCCGCACCAGCCGATCTCGCCGGCCGCCATCAGTTCGTCCAGCAGGCCCGGGGAGTAGTCGGTGAGCCGGGCCGGGAGGACCAGCTTCTCCAGGGCGGAGGCGGGCAGGGCGGTGCCCTGGAGCTGTTCGACCACCCGGAGCAGGCCGTCCGGGCCGCGCAGCCGGTGCCCGGCCAGGTGCTGCCACTGCGGGAGGAAGGCGGCCAGGGCGCGCGGCGGAACCGGCTCGACCTCCTGGCGCAGGGCGGCCAGCGAGCGGCGGCGCAGCCGGCGCAGCACCTCGGCGTCGCACCACTCGGGGGCGGCGTGGCCGGGAGCGGCGGCGCCGGGTGCTTCCGGCGAGGGCTGGTGGCGGGCGACGGGTGGCAGGAACTGGCCCTGGACCAGGCGGCCGGCGGCGGTGAGCCGGTGCAGGGTGCCGGTGACGACGGCGGTGCCGAGGCCGTAGCGGGCGCCGGCCTCGGCGGCGGTGAACGGGCCGTGGGTGCGCGCGTGGCGGGCCAGCAGGTCGCCCAGGGGGTCCTTGACCGGTTCGGTGAAGGCCTCGGGGACGCCGACCGGCAGCGGGGTGCCGAGCGCGTCGCGCAGCCGTCCGGCGTCCTCGATCGCGGCCCAGCGCTGCTCGCCGGCGATCCGGACCTGGATCACCCGGCGGGCGGCCTCCAGCTCCAGGGCCCAGAGCGGTTCGGCGCCGCGGACGGTCAACTCGGCCTCGGTGAGCGGGCCGAGCAGGCGCAGGGCGTCGGCGACGCCCTCGGCGTCCTTGATCCGCCGCTCCGGGGTGAGGCGTTGGAGCTCGGCCTCCAGCTCGGCGAGCACCTGCGGGTCGAGCAGTTCGCTCAGCTCGGCCTGGCCGAGGAGTTCGGACAGCAGCCGGGAGTCCAGCGACAGGGCGGCGGCCCGGCGCTCGGCGAGGGGGGAGTCGCCCTCGTAGAGGAACTGGGCGACGTAGCCGAACAGCAGGGAGCGGGCGAAGGGCGAGGGCTCGGGGGTGGTGACCTCGACCAGGCGCACCGCGCGGGACTCGAGGTCGCCCATCAGCTCGACCAGGCCGGGGACGTCGAAGACGTCCTGCAGGCACTCGCGGACGGCCTCCAGGACGATCGGGAACGAGCCGTACTCGGAGGCGACTTCGAGGAGTTGGGCGGCGCGCTGGCGCTGCTGCCAGAGCGGGGTGCGGCGGCCGGGGTTGCGGCGGGGGAGCAGCAGGGCGCGGCCGGCGCACTCGCGGAAGCGGGCGGCGAACAGGGCGGAGCCGCCGACCTGGTCGGTGACCAGCTGTTCGATCTCGCCGGCGTCGAACAGGGCGGCGTCGGCGCCGACCGGGGCCTCGTCCGGGGCTGCGTCCGAGGCCGTGCCGGAGGGTGCGGAGGGGCTGCTGAAGTCGAAGTCCGGGGCGAACAGGTCGGCGTCGGGCAGGCGCAGCACGATGCCGTCGTCGGCGTGCATCACCTGGGGGTCGAGGCCGTGCTTCTCGCGCAGCCGGGCGCCCAGGGCCAGGGCCCAGGGGGCGTGCACCTGGGCGCCGAACGGGGAGTGGATGACGATCCGCCAGTCGCCGAGCTCGTCCCGGAAACGCTCGACCACGATGGTGCGGTCGTCCGGGAGGTGGCCGCAGGCGGCGCGCTGCTCGGCGAGGTAGTCCAGCAGGTTGGCGGCGGCCCAGTCGTCCAGGCCGGCCCGCTTGAGGCGCTCGGTGGCGGCCTCCGGTTGGAGGGCGCCCAGCTCGCGGGTGAACGCGCCCAGGGCGCGGCCGAGTTCGAGCGGGCGGCCGAGGGAGTCGCCCTTCCAGAACGGGAGCCGGCCGGGGATGCCGGGGGCGGGGGTGACCAGCACCTTGTCGTGGGTGATGTCCTCGATCCGCCAGGAGGTCGTGCCGAGCGTGAAGACGTCGCCGACGCGGGACTCGTAGACCATCTCCTCGTCGAGTTCGCCGACCCGGCCGCCGCCCTTCTTGGGGTCCGTGCCGGCGATGAAGACGCCGAACAGGCCGCGGTCGGGGATGGTGCCGCCGGAGGTGACGGCCAGGCGCTGGGCGCCGGGGCGTCCGGTGACCGTTCCGGCGACCCGGTCCCAGACCACCCGGGGGCGCAGCTCGGCGAAGGCGTCCGAGGGGTAGCGGCCGGCCAGCATGTCGAGCACGGCGTCGAAGGCGGACTGCGGGAGGGTCGCGAACGGCGCGGCGCGGCGGACCACCGCGAGCAGGTCGTCCACCGGCCAGGTGTCCAGGGCCGTCATCGCGACCAACTGCTGGGCGAGCACGTCCAGCGGGTTGCGCGGGATGCGCAGGGCCTCGATCCGGCCGGCCCGCATCCGCTCGGTGACCACGGCGGACTGCACCAGGTCGCCCCGGTACTTGGGGAAGAAGACGCCGGTGGAGACGGCGCCGACCTGGTGGCCGGCCCGGCCGACCCGTTGCAGCCCGGAGGCGACCGAGGGCGGGGACTCGACCTGGACGACGAGATCCACGGCGCCCATGTCGATGCCCAGTTCCAGGCTGGAGGTGGCGACCACGGCGGGCAGCCGACCGGCCTTCAACTCCTCCTCGACGAGCGAGCGCTGTTCCTTGGAGACGGAGCCGTGGTGGGCCCGGGCGATGACCGCGGGCGCGCCCTTGGCGGCGCCCGAGCCGCCCATCAGCTGGGCCGGGGCGTGCGCCTCCGGGAAGGCGTTGCCGGTGGCGCGCTCGTGCGCGATCTCGTTGAGCCGGTTGCACAGGCGCTCGGCCAGGCGGCGGGAGTTGGCGAAGACGATGGTCGAGCGGTGCGCCTCGACCAGGTCGACGATCCGCTCCTCGACGTGCGGCCAGATCGACGCCTGGCGCTGCGGGTCGCTCCCGGCGGCGCCGCCGGTGGCGGGGGCCGCGGGCAGGTCGTCCAGGTCGGGTACGGGGACGACCACCGAGAGGTCGAACTGCTTGGCGGCGGCGGGCTGGACGATGACGCCGCCGCGCTGCGGGCTGAGGAAGCGGGCCACCTCCTCCACCGGGCGCACCGTCGCGGAGAGGCCGATCCTCCGGGCCGGGCGGTCCAGCAGCTCGTCCAGCCGCTCCAGGGTGAGCGCGAGGTGGGCGCCGCGCTTGGTGCCGGCGACGGCGTGGACCTCGTCCAGGATCACCGTGTCGATGCCGCGCAGGGACTCCCGGGCGGCGGAGGTGAGCAGCAGGAAGAGCGACTCGGGGGTGGTGATCAGGATGTCCGGCGGGTGGGTCGCGAAGCGGCGGCGGTCGGCGGCCGGGGTGTCGCCGGACCGGATGGCGACCTGTACCTCCGGTTCGGGCAGGCCGAGGCGGACGGCGGCCTGGCGCAGGCCGGTCAGTGGGGCGCGCAGGTTCCGTTCGACGTCCACCGCGAGGGCCTTGAGCGGGGAGACGTAGAGCACCCGGCACCGGCGCTTGGTCTCGGCGGGGGGCGGGGTGCTGCTGAGCCGGTCGAGGGCGGAGAGGAAGGCGGCGAGCGTCTTGCCGGAGCCGGTGGGGGCGACCACCAGGACGTCCGTCCCGCGCCCGATGGCGCGCCAGGCCTCGGCCTGGGCGGTGGTGGGGGCGGAGAAGGCACCGGTGAACCAGGCCCGGGTGGCCGGGGCGAATCCGGCCAGGGGGTCGTCGGCCTGGGGGACGTCGGCCGGCGGCTCGTCGGCCGGCGGGGTCGAGTGCTGGGGCGCCATGTCCCCATGGTGCCGGGTGGGACTGACAAGCGGGGCGCGGGCGCGGGGCGGCGGACACTGATCGGGTGCAGCGGGAGGTGTAGCTGAGGGGGCGGGAATGATGACCGGCTCATATGGTGATGAAACGGACATGTGATCAACCTGTGGCCGCCGCCGGACAGCCGTGGCCGCATGCCGTGACCTCACCGGACCGGACGAGCGGAGACCGCGGATGGCGCAGGCGCACCAGTCCTGCGGCCCCGCCCGCGCGGTCCGCCGCCGCAGGGTCTGCGGGCCGACCCGGGCGCTGCTGGCGATGCTGCTCACGGCGCTGGTGGCCGGCGGCGCCGTGCCGTACGCGTCGGGGCCCGGGCGGGCCTACCTGAGCTACCTCGTGCTGGCCGAGCGGCAGGACGCCGGCGGCGCGGCCCGGGCCGGGGCGGAGAGCCGGGCGGCGGGCGGGCAGGTGGTGCAGGAGTACCCGCAGATCGGGGCGGTGCTGGTGTACGCGACCGGCGGCTTCGCGGGTCGGGTGCGGACCCGGCCGGGGATCGCCGCCGTGGGAGCGACCAGGACCGCGCCGGTGGTGGGGCCGCCGCGGGCGGTGGAAGGGGCGGGGGACTTCACGGCGGGCGTGGAGCGGAGCAGCTCGGACGGCGGCGAGACCGGGCGCGGGCGCGGGCGCGGGCTCGGGGCCCGGCCGGGGATCGAGCGGAGGAGTCCGGACGGGGACGGGGACCGTGGCTCCGCGGCCTGGCTGCGGGCCGCCGACGGGCAGGACGGTGCGGCGCCCACGGTGCCCGACCCGGCCGAGTCCGGGGCCTGGAACCTCGCGATGCTGGGGGCCCCCTCGGGGCGCACCGGGGACGCCGCCGCGGGGGCGCCGAGCGCCGAGGCGATGGGCAAGGTGCTGGTCGCCGTACTGGACTCCGGCGTGGACGACACCCACCCGGACCTGCGGGCGGCCGTCGACCCGAAGGCCTCGGCCTCCTGCGCGGACGGACGCCCGGACGCCCGGACCGGCTCCTGGCGGCCCGACCCCGGGATGGGGGAGAGCGGGCACGGCACCCACGTCGCCGGGATCATCGCGGCGGCCCGGGACGGGCACGGCGTCACCGGGGTCGCGCCGGGGGCGCGGATCGCAGCCGTCCGGCTGCTCGGGCCGCTGGGGCAGTACTACGCGGAGAACATCGTCTGCGGCACGCTCTGGGCAGCCGACCACGGGGCCAGGGCGATCAACAACAGCTACTTCGCGGACCCGTGGAAGTACAACTGCCCCGAGGACCAGGACCAGGCGGCGCTGATCGAGGCCGTCGGCCGGGCCGTCGGCTACGCCCGGCGCAAGGGCGCCGTGGTGGTCGCCTCGGCCGGCAACGACGGGCAGGACCTCGGCGGCGCCCGGACCGACGAGCGCAGCCCCAACGACCGGGTCTCGGGGCCGGCGCCCACCCGGTACCTGGGCACCGAGTGCATCCGCCTCCCCGGGGAACTCCCGGGCGTGGTCACCGTCACCGCGGTCAACCGGGACGGGCGTCCGTCCTCGTACTCCAACTACGGCCGCGGGCACGTCTCGCTGGCGGCACCGGGAGGGGACCCGGACGGCGGGGCGCAGGGGGCGGTCGTCTCCGACTGGCCCGGTGGGCAGTACGCGGCGCTGGCGGGCACCTCGATGGCGGCGGCGCACGTGTCGGGGGCGGTGGCGGTGGCGGCCGCGCTGCATCCGGAGCTCGGGGCGGACGGGTTGGCGGGCTTGTTGGCGGCGTCGGCGGCGGGGGCCTGTCCGGCGGGGCCCCGGGCCTGCGGGGACCGGCAGTACCTCGGGGCGGGGGTGCTGGCCCTGCCGCGGTGACGGCGGGTGCCGGGGGTCGTCGGAGGTGGGGGTGCTGCGGGGGGCCGGGATACTGGGGGCATGAGGTTGACGGAGTTCTGGCGGCGGATGTACGCGCACTTCGGGGAGGCGTACGCGGAGTCGTTCGCGTCCGACCACGTGATGAGCGAGCTGGGTGGGCGGACGGTGCGCCAGGCCCTGGAGGCGGGCTGGGAGGCCAAGGACGTCTGGCGGGTGGTCTGCGAGACGCAGGGGGTCTCGTCCTCGTTGCGATGAGCCTTCGCGGCGGGGGTGGTGGGACAGACTGTCCGGGTGACGATCAGCGAAGAGCGGAAGAGCGCGGAAGGGTCGGTGCCCGTCGCCGACGACGGGCGGGGATGGGGCGGGATGCCGCGGTGGCTGCCCCGGGCGATGGTGCTGTTCCTGGTGCTGGTCGGGCTGTTCCAGCTCGCCGACTGGGCGTTCCGGCAGCTGATCGACCTGTTCGTGATGCTGCTGGTGGCGTTCTTCCTGTCGTTGGCGCTGGAGCCGGCGGTGGACCGGATGGCGGCGCGCGGGGTGCGTCGCGGGGTGGGCACCTTCCTGGTGTTCGTGGCGGTCACGGTCGCGGTGGTGGGGTTCCTGGCGGCGCTGGGGACCCTGCTGGTGGACCAGGTGGGGAAGATCGCCGGGGACCTGCCGCACCTGGTCGACAGCCTGATCGCCTGGGCCAACCGGACCTTCCACCGGGACCTCTCGCTGGGTGAGCTGCAGAAGCGGCTGCTCAAGGACTCCGGAACGATAGAGGGATACGCCCAGCAGGCCGCGGGCAACGTCTGGGGCGTCTCCTCCACCCTGATCGGCGGGCTCTTCCAGACCTTCACGGTCGGGCTGTTCACCTTCTACTTCACCGCGGAGGGCCCGCGGGTGCGCCGGACGGTGTGCTCGCTGCTGCCGCCCGCGAAGCAGGGCGAGGTGCTGCGGGCCTGGGAGATCGCGCTCGCCAAGACGGGCGGCTACCTGTACTCCCGGGCGGTGCTGGCGGTGGTGTCGGCGGCCGGGCACTGGGTGATGTTCGAACTGATCGACCTGCCGTACGCGGCCGCGCTGGCGATCTGGGTCGGCGTCATGTCGCAGTTCGTGCCGACCATCGGGACGTACCTGGCGGGCGCGCTGCCGGTGCTGGTGGCTCTCACGGTGGAGCCGGTGGACGCGCTGTGGGTGCTGGCGTTCACGGTGGTCTACCAGCAGGTCGAGAACTACGTGCTGCACCCGAGGATCACCGCGAGGACGGTGGACGTGCACCCGGCGGTGGCCTTCGGGGCGGTGATCGCGGGCGCGGCGCTGCTCGGCGCGGTGGGCGCGCTGATCGCGATCCCGGCGGCGGCCACCCTGCAGGGCTTCGTCGGGACGTACGTGCGGCGGTACGAGGTGGCCACCGACCCGCGGATCGACCGGGGCGAGCAGCGGCGGGCCCGCCGGGAGCTGCGCCGGGAGGCGGCGCGGCGGCTGCGGCGGATGGTCGGCGGCGACGGCGGCTGAGGGGTCCGGGCCCCGCGGGGCGGGTGACGTGCGAAGCTTGAATCGAACAGATGTTCTTTGTACTCTCCGGCGAGGAGTTTTCCACAGGCCGAGCCGGGTGGGGCTCGTTTGTCAGTGGGACGCGCTAGCGTCGATGACGATGAAGCGCACAGCACAGAACCCGAGGGAAAAAGCCATGGCAGGTACGGACCGCGAGAAGGCCCTGGAGACCGCTCTCGCCCAGATCGAGCGGCAGTTCGGCAAGGGCTCGGTGATGCGTCTCGGCGAGAGGGCCAATGAGCCGGTCGAGGTGATCTCCACCGGATCCACCGCCCTGGACGTCGCCCTCGGGGTCGGCGGCATCCCGCGCGGCCGGGTGATCGAGATCTACGGCCCCGAGTCCTCCGGCAAGACCACGCTGACCCTGCACCTGGCCGCCAACGCCCAGCGGGCCGGCGGCACGGTCGCCTTCGTCGACGCGGAGCACGCGCTCGACCCGGAGTACGCCAAGAAGCTCGGCGTGGACACCGACGCCCTGCTGGTCAGCCAGCCGGACACCGGTGAGCAGGCCCTGGAGATCACCGACATGCTGATCCGCTCCGGCGCGATCGACCTGGTGATCATCGACTCGGTCGCGGCGCTCGTCCCGCGCGCCGAGATCGAGGGCGAGATGGGTGACTCGCACGTCGGTCTGCAGGCCCGGCTGATGAGCCAGGCGCTGCGCAAGATCGCCGGTGCGCTGAACCAGTCGAACACCACCGCCATCTTCATCAACCAGCTGCGCGAGAAGATCGGCGTGATGTTCGGTTCGCCGGAGACCACGACCGGTGGCCGGGCGCTGAAGTTCTACGCCTCGGTCCGCCTGGACATCCGCCGGATCGAGACCCTGAAGGACGGCACCGAGGCGGTCGGCAACCGCACCCGCGTCAAGGTCGTCAAGAACAAGGTCGCCGCGCCGTTCAAGCAGGCCGAGTTCGACATCCTCTACGGCATCGGCATCAGCCGTGAGGGCGGCCTGATCGACATGGGCGTCGAGCACGGCTTCATCCGCAAGTCCGGCGCCTGGTACACCTACGAGGGCGACCAGCTCGGCCAGGGCAAGGAGAACGCCCGTAACTTCCTGCGGGACAACCCGCAGCTCGCCGACGAGATCGAGCGGAAGATCAAGGGCAAGCTCGGCATCGGTCCCAAGACCGAGGAGCCGGCCGAGGTCGAAGCGGAGGCCGCCGCCGCCGTCGACGGCGCCGCCAAGCCGATCACCGCGACCGCCGCCAAGACGACCGCGGCCAAGAAGACGGCGACTGCCAAGGCCTGAGCCGTTGACGCGGTACGACATGCGGTACGACACGGTGGGCGGCGGCCCGGCGGGCCCCGAGGACGACGACGGGCCGCCGGACTGGTTCGCCGCGGTCGCGGAGGGACCGGAGCCGGAAGGGGGGCCGGCGCCGGAGCCGCGGTCGCGATCCCGGAAGGGGCGGCGGGAGCGCGCGTCCGCCCCGCAGCGGGCATCCGGCGCGGAGCCGGAGTTCGACCGGTCTCCGGTCCGGGCGGTGCGCGGCGCGGCGTCCGGGCCGGGGGCGGCGGAGGCCTCGGTCGAGGAGCTCGGGTTGGTCCCGGCCTCCGAGCTGCAGACCGGCCGTCGTCGGCGCCGTTCGGCGCTGGCGGCTGAGGAGTTCGACGCCTCCGGGCCTGCGGAAGGCGGTCGAGGCGGGGTCGAGGGGGGGGGGGGGGGGGGGGGGGGGGGGGGGGGGGGGGGGGCGCCCCCCCCCCCCCCCCCCCACTCCTCGTGCGTGACGGCAGTCGCCCGTCATCGGCGGCAACGTCATGTCTTGTCCTCAGCAAGGCAATTACTTCCTCAACCTTCTCGCTGCGCCCCTTGCTCCGCTCATGACAGTCGGCGATCCTGACTGCCACCCCCAACGGCCGCCCCCACGGCCCGAACTGGCGTGTGAGCCGCCTGCCCTTCCCCCACCAAGGAGCCAGCATGCGCACGTTCCTGATACGCCTCGCCACCCTTGCGGCAGCAGCCACCACTCTCGCCGTCCCCGCCGCGCCGACCACCGCGGTGGCCGCCCAGGGACTGTCCTTCCGCCCGCTGCAGTACAACACCAACGGCTACAACTGGGGCGGCTACGCCGCCACGGGCAGCGGCTTCACCTCGGTCTCGGCGTCCTGGACCGAGCCGCGCGCGACCTGCAACTCCACCAACGACCTCTACGCCCCGTGGGTCGGCATCGACGGGTACGGCTCCTCCACCGTCGAGCAGACCGGGGTGGCGACCGACTGCTCCAGCGGCAGCCCCGTGAACCAGGCCTGGTACGAGATGTACCCGGCGAACCCGGTCTACCTGAGCCTCAGCTCGTACCCCGTGTCCGCCGGCGACCACATCACCGCCTCGGTGACCTACGCCGGAAGCAGCCGGTACACCCTCAAGCTGTCCGACTCCACGCGCGGCTGGACCTACACCACCACCAAGTCCCTCTCCGCCCAGCGGACCAGCGCCGAGGTCATCATCGAGTCGCCGACCGGCTCCTACCCCAACTTCGGTACATTGAGCTTCACTTCGGCCACCGTCAACGGCAACTCCCTCGGCTCCTACAGCCCGGTCGCCCTCGACCCCAGCTCCAACGGGACCTACGAGGCCCGCACCAGCGCACTCGGCTCCAGCGGCACCAGCTTCACCGACACCTACCTGCACCAGTAGCCCCCGCACCGGAACGGCCCGCTCCCTGCGTTGGCAGGGGGCGGGCCGCTGGGTGTCCGGCTGTCAGGCGAGGTGGGCGGCGAGGAGCGGGGCGCAGGTGTCCGGGCGTTCCAGGAGGGGGAGGTGGCCGGTCTCCTTCAGTGTCTCCAGGCGGCAGTCGGGGACGGTGTCGCGCAGGAGTTCGGCGTTGCGGGTGAAGGCGGGCATGTCCTCGTCGCCCAGCACGACCAGGGTGCGGGCGGCGATGCGGCGCAGGTCGTCCTCGGTGTGCCTGTGGGCGGTGAGGGTGTCCATGGCGCGGTTGCCCAGTTCGGCCCAGGTGTGGCGGGCGATGACTTCGCGCAGGGCGGCGCGCACGGCGGGATGGCGCTGGGTGCCGGTGAAGATGTCGGGCGGGGACTGCATCCAGAGGTCGGCGAGCTGTTCGCCGGGGCCGACCAGGCGGTGGAGCATCATCAGTTGGCGGTAGCGGACGCGGGCGGAGTCCTCGTTGGGGGTGCCGGCCAGGGTGGGGGCGGCGAGGACCAGGCGGTCGAGCAACGATGGTTGTTGGATGGCGAGTTGGATGGCTGACATGGAGCCGAAGGAGAGAGCGACGACCGACCGGGCGCGGGTCTCCTTCACCACCTCGGCCAGCTGCCCGGCCAGGGCGGTGAGCGGCAGCCCCGGGGGGAGCGGGGCGGATCCGCCGTGGCCGGGCAGGTCCACGCCGATGTGGGTCCAGCCGGGAAGGCGGTCCCACAGGGGCTGCCAGGTGGTGGAGTCCATGGTGTAGCCGTGGATCCACAGCACCACCGGGCCACTGCCGGTGCGGTGCAGGTGCAGGCCTTCAGGCATCCTGGCCTCCGGAGAAGTCGGCGCAGAAGGAACGGAAGGCGAGCACCGGCTCGTCCCGGGCGTCGTAGCGCGGGGTCATCGCGTGGTCCAGGTGCTCCCAGACCACCTTGTCCTCGGCGAGCGCCTTCTCGCTGCCGCCGAGCAGGGCGGGCAGCGCCGCGCGCTGGTTCTCGCGCACGCCGATGGCGACCCGGGCGACACAGCCGCCGTCCGCCGTGGGCACCGAGCCGGTGACGATCACCTGCCGTTCCGCCTCCGGGCCGAACTCGGTGACCACCACGTTGGGGCTGAACGCTTGGGCGTGGAAGCGCGGCTTGTAGTCCCACCGGACGCGGCCGGTGCGGACGGCCTCCCAGCGGATCTCCTCCAGTGTGCGGGCGTCCTGCCAGGGCGAGGTCTGCATCAGGAACTTGCCCTCGATGACCAGCTCGCCGCTCTCGCCGAGCCGCGTGGCCATGCCCTGGTTCCCGGGCACCCCGTGGACGGCCTTGAAGTGGTCGGGGTCGAAGGCGTTCTCCACCACGTACTCCGACGGCACCGCGATCGGCAGGCTGACGGCCGCGACCAGGGGGTACTCGTCCGCCCAGTCCTTGACCGCCCGCTCGAAGCCGCGATCGCCGTCCGGGTCGTCCGAGAGCCGGACGAACAGCGCGTCGCCCCACTCCAGCACCCGGTGTTCGGCGACCGACCAGTGCTTGGACGGGTCACCGAGGTCGATCCGCTTGCCGTGGAACGGGCAGACCACGCAGTCGCCCTCGCGCCGCCCCCCGTAGCCCAGGTGGGCGCCCCGGTGCGGGCAGGAGGCGTCCAGGACGCGGATCCGCTCCCCCTCGCGGACGGCGATCAGGCGGCGCGGACCGATCGCCAAGGGGGTGATCTCGTCGGTCAGTTCGGAGCGGAAGGCCAGCAGGTACCAGCCGAGGTGCACGGACATCGGACTCACGTTCATCGAAGGGCCTTGAGGACTTGTTCGGCGGCGCGCTCGCCGCTCTCCAGGGCGCCGTGGACCCAGGGCAGTCGTTCGCCCGTCAGCGTCGCCTCGCCGGCGAAGAACAGCGTGCCGTCCACCGGCTCCGCCCACTGCCGGGCGGCGTCCTCCCGCCCGGCGCGCGGAGCGGTGAAGGCGCCACCGGCGTACCGGTCCCGGCCCCAGTCGGCGACGGCGAGGTCGAGGACGGTGGCGCCCGCGGTCCAGGGCAGCGCGGTGGCCAGCAGGGCCGCCAGCTGAGCCGCGTCACCGGCGGCCGCGCGCAGCTCGGCGGCGGCGCCGGCCTTGGCGACGAGCTGCACCTCCGGTCGGTCGGCGGTGCAGCGGGTGAAACCGCTGCGGCCGTCCACGTCGAAGACGATGATCGTGTCGGGCGCGGTCCGGTCCAGGGTCACGACGGCGCAGTAGCCGTCGCCCGGCGGCAACTGAGCGGCGGCCGCCAGCTTGTCGGCGGGCAGCCCGGCGATCGCGCCCACGACGGTGGGCGGGACGGTGAGCACCGCGGTCCGGGCGGCGGCCGTCCCGGCGGCCGTCCGTACGGTGACCCGTCCGGGCTGGTACGTCAGCTCCCGGACCGGCTCGCCGAGCCGCACGTCCAGGCCCTCGGCCAGCCGCTCGGGCAGCCGGGCGAAGCCGCCCTCGACGGCGAACTCGCCCTCGCCCACCGCGTCCCCGCCGTGCGCCCGGGCGACGCCGGCGGCGCTCAACTCCTCCGGCTCCGCGGCCCAGTTCTGCCGGAACCACTCGTCGGCGGCCGCGGCCTCCGGGCCGGTGCTGCCGTGGGCCCGCAGCCAGGTGCCGACGGACAGGCCGGTGACGCCGGGGGCGCGCAGCAGCATCGCCTCCAGCTGCCAGGGCGCCCGGCGGCCGAAGCTCAGCAGGCCCATCTCCCGGTGGGCGCCGTCCTCGACGATCCGGGCGGTGACCCGGCGCGGCACGGCGGCCGTCCGGTCCGGGCCGACCAGCTCGTGCACCGGGTTGTGCTCCCCGTGCACCACCTGGGCGCCGAGCTCCAGCGGCGGGCCGCCGTCGGCGGGGTGGAAGGTGTGGATGCGGCCGCCGAGCCGCTCCCGGGCCTCGAGGACCACCACCCGCAGCCCCGACCGGGACAGCAGTCGGGCGCAGTTCAGGCCGGATGCTCCGGCGCCCACCACGATCACGTCGTACGTGGTCACAGCGGTCACAGCTCTCCCCCGAGGTCGATCGGGAGGGCCCGCAGCCTCCTCGGCACCAGGCACTGGTCCCAGTCGGGAGCGCCCGCCGGGCCCCGCAGCGCCGGGAACCGGCCGACCAGGCGCGGCAGCAGCAGCGCGGCGGTCTGCCGGACGAGGGGCGCGGCGAGGCAGAAGTGCGGGCCGCCGCCGAAGCCCAGGTGCGGGTTGGGGCTGCGGTCCAGGCGCAGCGCGTCCGGTTCGGCGAAGACCTCCGGGTCGCGGTTGGCGGCGGTGAGCACCGCGAGGACCCGGGCGCCGGGTGGCAGCACGCCGCCGTCGAGCTCGACCCGGTCGGTGGTGACCCGGGCGGTGAACGGGATCGGCGCCTCCAGCCGCAGCAGTTCGTCCACCGCGAGCCGGGCGGCGTCCTCGTCGGCCCCGGCGAGCGAGGCGACCGCCGTACGGTCGGGCAGCAGCAGGTGCAGGGCGTTGCCGATGAACTCGGCGAGCGGCTGCCAGCCGCCGATCACGGCGAGGTTGAGGATGCCGAGCATCTCGGCGCGGCTCAGCCGGTCGTCGGCGGCCAGCGCGGTCAGCGGCACCTGGACGCCCGAGGCGGTGGCCCGGGCGGTGTGCCCGTCCAGGTAGTGGGTGAGCGCGCCGGCCGCGCTGCGCCCGAGGGCGGCGCGGGTGGGGGGCACCATCGGGTCGAGGTTGACGGAGGCGGCCCGGGCGAGGGCCTCGAAGCGCTTCGACTCCCCTGCGGGCAGCCCGAAGAGGCGGGCGTACACGGCGGTGGCGAGCGGTCGGCCGAGATCGGCGACGGCGTCGACCCGGCCGCCCGCCGGCAGCCGGTCGAGCAGCGCGTCCACGTCGGCGGCGAGCCCGTCGGTAAGGGAGCGGACGGCCGCCGGCCCCAGGAGCAGCGCCCCCGGGGCCCGGAGCCGGTGGTGGTCCGGCGGGTCGGTGGTGAGCATGGACGGCGGCAGGGCGTCGTCGCGGGCGCGCTCGCGCTGGCCCTGCGCGGCGGAGAAGCGCGGGTCGCGCAGCACCGTCGCGCAGTCGGCGTGCCCGGTGACCAGCCAGAGCCGGGACGCGGCGTCGTGGTGGACCGGGTCGTTGGCCCGGAGCCACCGGTACGCCGGGTGGGGGTCGGCCCGCCCGGCCGGGGCGAAGGGGTGGATCAGGTGCTCGGGCAGACGCACCGGCGCCGTCGTCATGTCCAACTCCGAGAGGGTCTCAGCGGACCCGGGGTCCGCGCCAGCGGAAGGAGAAGGCGGTCAGCACCAGCCCGGCCAGCGACCAGGCGACGAGGACCATCGCGATGTGTCCCAGCTCCCAGTTCCCGGCCGGCTCCACGGCGGTGAAGGAGTCCGGCAGGAAGACCGAGCGGAAGCCCTGGGCCATCCACTTGACCGGGAAGAACGCGGCCACCGTCTGCATCCAGGCCGGGAGTTGGCCGAACGGGAAGAACACGCCGGAGATGAACTGCAGCACCATGAACACCGGGGTGACGATCGCCGCCGCCGACCGGCTGTTGGGGATCAGCGCCGAGTAGGCGGCGCCGGCCATCGCGCAGGCGACGGTGCCGAGCGCGAGGTCCCAGCCGAGGGTGAACCAGCGCTCCGGGGTGCTGGGCAGCGGCAGCCCGAACAGGGCCAGCGCGATGCCGATCAGCAGCACCGCCTCCAGGACGGTGGTGACGATGACCCGCACCAGCTTGCCGACGAAGTACGCCGACTTGGGCATCGGGGTCATCGCGAGCCGGCGGACCGTACCCGTGTCGCGTTCGATCGCGATGTTGATCGCCAGGCCGGAGAAGGCGGTGCTCATCACCCCGGCCGCGATGATGCCGGCCATGAAGACCTGCTTGAGGTCGGTGTCGGTGCCGGCCACCTTGCCGGAGAAGATCGAGCCGAAGACGACCAGCAGGATCACCGGGAACATCAGCGTGAAGACCAGCGACTGCTTGTTCCGGAAGAACGCCCGCAGTTCGACCTTGGAGCGGGCCGCGCCGGCCCGCCAGATGCCGGGCATCCGGGCGGCGCGGCGGGGCGTCTCGGCGGTCGCGCCGCCGGGGGCGGTCGCGGTGGACTGGGTGAGGGTCATCGCTTGCCCGCCTCGTGGGTGATGCTCTGGCTGGTGTCGGCGCCGCGGTCGGTGCCGTCGGCGTTCTCCCGGATCAGGTCCAGGTAGACGTCCTCCAGGGTCGGCCGGTGCACCCGCAGTTCGGGCAGTTCGCCGACGCCCGCCTGGTGCGCCCACGGGACGAGCGCCGCGAGCAGCGCGGTCGGGGCGTGGGTGGCGATCCTGAGCAGACCGTCCGCGCCCACCGGGGCCGGCTGGGCCCCGGTTGGCAGCGACGGCAGTGGACGGCCGGCCAGCTCCGGCGGAATCCGGAAGGAGACCGTGGTCGGAGTCTGCGAACGGCCGCCGAACTCGGCCAGCGGTCCGCACTGGACCACCCGGCCGGCGACGATCACCGCGGCGCGCTGGGCCAGCGCCTCGGCCTCGTCCAGGTAGTGCGTGGTGAGCACGGTGGTGCGGCCGCGCTCGGAGAAGTAGCGGACCAGGTCCCAGGCCTCCCGGCGAGCCACCGGGTCCAACCCGGTGGTGGGTTCGTCCAGGAAGATCAGGTCCGGGTCGCCGACGATGCCCACCGCGACGTCGAGCCGGCGGGCCTGGCCCCCGGAGAGGTCCGTGCTCTGCTTCTTCTCGTGCTTGCCCAGCCCGACCATGTCGATGACCTGGCCGACGGGCAGCGGGTTCGGGTAGAACGCCGCGAAGTGCTCGACCACCTCACGGACGGTCAGGTCCGAGTAGGCGCCGGTGGTCTGCGGGACCACCCCGATCCTGGCGCGCCACTCGCGCCGGTCCTCGGCTGGGTCACAGCCGAGGACCCGCACGTCACCGCCGGTTCGCTGGCGGACCCCCTCCAGGATTTCGACGGTCGTCGTCTTGCCCGCGCCGTTCGGCCCGAGCAGGGCGAAGACCTCACCCCGGTAGATGTCCAGATCCAGACCCTGGACCGCGTGCCAGTCGCCGTAGCTCTTGCGCAGGCCGCGGACTGAGACGGGGTGGTCCCCGACGGCAGTCGCCACTGTGGATCGCTCCTTGGTGGGGTGTTCAGGCCGACCTGGCATTCAGGTCGACCGGCCGGGCGCCTTGCCCGGCGGGCGGGTTTCCCGGCTGGATCAGGTGCAGCAGCAGCAGGGGCAGCAGCAGGAGTTGCCACCGGCCGCGATGTCCGACAGGTCGCCCTCGCTCAGCTCGGCGGTGTCGATCTGCGGAGTCTCCGGGATGTGGAACTCGTAACGGCCGGTCGCCAGACCGATCTCGTACAGCTCCACCTGCACCTCGAGGTTGCCCTCCTGCTCGCCCTCGGCGGCAGTCTGGACGATGACGATCTCCGCGTCGGCCGGGAGTTCCAGGCCGGCCTCGGCGAGGGCGGCACGGGCGTCGGTACGCAGGCGGGCCGCGTACTCCTCGCTCGACCAGGCGCTGATCAGGGCGCGGGTGTAGCCGTTGACGAACTCGGCCCGCTTCCTCTGGTCCAAAGCCATGAGAATATTCCTTTTCTCGGGTTTCCGGTGTGCCGGCGGTGCTCGATGCTTGCGGTGCCCGGTGCTTGTTGCTTGGTGCCCCGGTGCTTCCCGGCGCCGCCGACGAATGAAGAATGACACGGCCGCAATTGGCCGCCAAGACCTCACTTCCGGTGCCCGGTCTAAGTATTGAGCACATGCGGCCGGTGCGGTAGATTTCAGCCGTCACGCGCCCTTGAATACGCATCAGAATACGTATCGGAATACGCATGGGAATGCCGACCGGATACGTACCGGAAATGCGTACGTACGCATTCGGCGGGCGCGTACGCATTCCGGAAGTCCCGGGTGAGCATCGAGAGGAATCACGGGGGTGGTCCGCACCGTGCCTACGCACACCGTCCCGCCAGGCCCAGCCGACGACGTCGACATGGCGCTGATGAGGGAGTCGCCGCTCGACTTCATCACCGGCCTGGCCCGCACCTACGGCGACATCACCCGCCACCGGGCCGACGGCGACACCGTCTACCTGCTCAACCGGCCCGAGTACGCCCGGCACGTGCTGAAGGACAACGGCGCCAACTACACCAAGGAGGGCACCCCGGACGACGCCATGCTGCGCCCGCTGCTCGGCAACGGGCTGCTGACCAGCAACGGCGCCGACTGGGCCCGCCAACGCCACCTCACCGCGCCCGCGTTCCGCCCCAGCGCGGTCCGCACCTTCGACCGGATCGTCACCGACGCCACCGCCGGGATGCTGGAGCGCTGGCGCCCGTCCGTCGAGGCCGGCACCCCGCTGGAGGTCGACCAGCACCTCACCGCGCTGACCCTGGGCATCCTCACCCACGCCATCCTCGGCGCCGACATCGACGGCATCGGCGAGGGCTTCGGCCGCGCGGTCGACGCCGTCAACCGCTGCATCGGCCACTACGTACCGAGCCCCGACCCCGACCCGGCCGACACCGCCCGCCGCTACGCCGACTTCGGCCGCGCCCGGGTCTTCCTCAACACCGTCACCCGCACGCTGATCGCCTCCCGCCGCGCGGGCGGCAGCAGCACGGCGGGCGGCGACCTGCTGGACACCATGATGTCCACCGACCACCTGGTCTCCGACGAGGACCTGCGCGACCAGGTGCTGACCATCGTGATGGCCGGCCACGAGACCACCGCCAAGTCCCTGACCTGGACGCTCTACCTGCTCGACCGCCACCCCGAGGAGCTGGCCAAGGTCCGCGAGGAGGTCGACCGGGTACTCGGCGGCCGCCCGCCCACCGCCGCCGACCTCCAGGACCTCCCGGCCTGCCGGCGGGCGATCCAGGAGGCGATGCGGCTCTACCCGCCGGTCTGGCTGATCTCCCGCCGGGCCGTCGGGCACGACGTCATCGGCGGGTACGACGTCGAGCCCGGCACCCTGGTGTGCGTCAGCCAGTGGGTGCTGCACCGCCACCCCGAGCACTGGGACGCGCCGGAGGCGTACCGCCCGGACCGCTTCGACGGCGCCGCCCTCCCCAGCCACCTCTACCTGCCGTTCGGCGGCGGGGACCGGATCTGCGTCGGACAGCACTTCGCGATGCTGGAGGCCGTCCTGGTGCTCGCCGCCCTGCTCCAGTCCGTCCGGCTGGAACTGGTCGAGGGCTTCCCGGTCGAACCCGAGGCCCTGGTCACCCTCCGCCCCAAGCACGGCATGACGATGATCGCGAGGCCCCGATGACCACCACCGCCCGCCCGCTCGGCGGCTCGTACGACCCGGCGCGCACCACCGGCGGCGGCCTGACCGCCGAACTCGACCGGCTGGAGGCGCAGGCCGCGCTCTCCTTCCCCGAGGAACTGCGCATCCTGCGCGAGCTCGGCCTGGGCGGCGGCACCGTGCTCGAACTCGGCGCCGGACCGGGCGCGGTGACCCGCCGGCTGCGCGCCGCCCTGCCCGCCGGCACCACCCTGATCGCCGCCGACATCGACGGCGACCTGCTCTCCCACGCCGCCGGCCCCGACGTGACCCTGCTGGTCGCCGACGGCGCCGACCTGCCGCTGCCGGACGCCAGTGTGGACTTCGTCCTGCTCCGCTACGTCCTCCAGCACGTGCCGGACCCGGTCGCCGTGCTCGCCGAGGTCCGCCGGGTGCTACGCCCCGGCGGCACCGTCGCCTGCACCGAGGTCGACTCCGCGCTGTGGGGCGCCGCCGAGCCCTCGTACCCCGAACTCGCGGGCGTGCACGCCAAGATGGCCGCCGCCCAGCGCGCCGACGGCGGCGACCGCTCGATCGGCCGCCGGCTCCCCCGGCTGCTGCGCGCGGCCGGCTTCGAGGAGGTCGTGCTGCGCCCGTTCGCCACCACCAACGACGACCACCCCACCGACGCCTTCGCCCCGCAGCTCGGCCCGCAGCGGCTGGAGCCGCTGGTGGCCCGGGGCCTCCTCTCCCTGGCCGAGCTCGCCCTCGCCGCGGACCGCTGGAACCGCTTCCGGTCGGACCCCGACGCCTGGGTGATGCTGCTCGGCCTCACCGCCGCCGCGACCGCACCCGCGGGCCGCGGACCGCAGGAAACCGTCCGAGAACAGCACTGACGAGCAGCACCGAAAGGAAAACCGTGCACCCCAAGGTCAAGATCTTCATCACCATCTTCTGCTACATCAGCGCCGTCGCCGGCCTGGTCACCGCCGTGATGGACGCCAGCCAGAAGCCCGCCGACACCACCTCCGCGGTGGTCGCCGGCGTGCTCGGGGTGGCCTTCCTGCTGGGCGGCCTGGCCCTGACCCGGAAGCCGCGCTACTGACCGTGGGGTCGGCGCCGGGTGGCTTAGCAGCGACAAGGGTCGGGGGGGGGGGGGGGGGGGGGGGCGCCCCCCCCCCCCCCCCCCCCCTCCCCCCTCCCCCCCCCCCCCCCCCCCCCCCCCCCCCCCCCCCCCCCCGCCGCAGGAACGGCTGCTGATCGACTGGACGCTGTGCCGCGGCCACGGCCTGTGCGCCGATGTCGTGCCCGGCGTCGTGAAGCTCGGCGCGGACGGCTATCCGCAGTCCGCCAGCATGCCGCTGCCGGCCCGGATGCGGCGCCGCGCCCAGCTCGCGGTGCGCCGCTGCCCCGCGCTGGCGATGCGGGTACAGGGCGGCAACTGACGTACGGGGCAGGGCTTTTGCGCCCGAAGAAAATTCTTCGGCGGCGTTGAACGCCCGGCACCCCGGAGCGCGTATTCCCCGGGCGACGGCACCCCGCCGTCGCCCGGACCGGAACGGAACGGGCGACCGCACGGGCCACCCGGTCACCACCTCAGCAACGACGGAACCACCCACCGGCAGAGGAGACATCATGATCAATCGACGTCGTGCGGCGTTCGCGGCCGCGGCGGTCGCCACCCTGGCGCTGACCACCGCCTGCGGCAGCAGCGGCACCCAGAGCGCCCCCGGCACCACCAGCGCGGACAACGTCCAGCCCGCCGGCCAGGGCACCAGCGACTACGGCTACGGCTCCTCCGGCGGCTCGGGCGGCTCCGGCGGCCAGGCGGGCGGCACCGACACCGCCGCCGGCAAGGCCCCGAAGGCCGCGCCCGCCGGGAAGCTGGCCCTGCATCAGGACGCCAAGATCGGCACGGTCGTCGCCGACTCCAAGGGCATGACCCTCTACCGCTTCGACAAGGACACCCCCGACCCCGCCAAGTCCAACTGCAACGGGTCCTGCGCCACCACCTGGCCGCCGGTCCCCGCCGACGGCGCCACCGCCCCGGCCGGCATCGACAAGAGCAAGCTGGGCTCGGTCACCCGCGCCGACGGCGTCAAGCAGCTCACCATCGCCGGCTGGCCCGCCTACCGCTACATCAAGGACACCAAGGCCGGTGACACCAAGGGCCAGGGCGTCGGCGGCACCTGGAACGCGCTCGCTCCCGACGGCAAGAAGGCCGGCGCCCAGGAGCCCAGCGACGTCTCGGTGTTCAACCACCCCGACCTCGGCGGCATCCTCGTCGACGGCAAGGGCCGCACCCTCTACCGCTTCAACAAGGACAGCGCCTGGCCGATGAAGTTCGGCTGCAACGACGCCTGCCTGGACACCTGGAAGCCCGCCAAGCCCGCCGACCGCTCCAAGCTCAACGGCATCGCCCCCAAGCTCATCTCCACCGTCACCCGCCCCGACGGCACCCGCCAGCTGGCCGTCGACTGCTGGCCCGTCTACTGGTTCACCGGCGACGAGCAGCCCGGTGACATCAACGGCCAGGGCAAGATGGGCCTGTGGTTCGCGGTCTCCAAGGAGGGCAAGAAGGTCACGACGACGCCGGAGGGCTGAGCCGCCCGCCCCGCGACGGCACACCGTCGCGCGGGAACTCGTCGTCCAGCGCCAGCACCTCGGCGTCCGGCCTCTCGTCCGCGGCGCGCGGCCCCAGCCAGGTGACCGCGAGCGCCACCACCACATTCACGGCGAGCGAGACGATCCCCGCGTTCATCCCCCACACCGGGTCGTGTCCCCCGAAGACCAGGACACAGACCAGCGTGAAGCCCGCCACCAGGCCGCTCACCGCGGCGTGCAGCGTCAGCCGCCGCCACACCAGCCCCAGCAGCAGCATCGGCACGAGCTGCGCCATGCCCTCGTACGAAATCAGGGACAGCCGGACGAGGGTGTCGGGGGCGGTGTAGGTCAGCAGCAGCGCCAGCGCCCCGGCCACCACCACGACCAGCTGCGACCACAGCTTCTGCCGTCCGCCCGCCGCCCCTCCCCCGCCGTCCCCGGAAGCCGACCCGGCCGCCCCCTTGTTGAGACGGGGGATCGCGCCCAGCACACTCCTCCCCCACATCGTGCCGATGACCAGCATGAACACGGCCATCGGCACGATGGAGGAGAGGGCGGCGGCCACCCCGACCAGCCCCACGGCCCAGGCCGGAAGGGAGTCCACCACCATCTTGAACAGCGCGAGATCGGAGTCCGCACCCGTCAGACCGGGCACCACGAACAGCGCCGCCATCCCCAGCAGCATCGGCACGAACAACAGCACGTTGTAGAACGGGAGGTACAGGGCGTTGCGGCGCAGCGCCTCGGCGTTGCGGGCACCGAGATAGCCCGCCACGGTCGTCGGAAAGATCACCACGGTCAGGGAGTTGACGAGCGTGGTGGTGACGAACCAGACCTGGCCCAGACCCCCCGAGTCATGCCCGGGGAAGGTCAGCCACTGCGGCTTCTCGGCGACGAGCCGGTCCAGGAAGGGCCCGTAGCCGTCGAAGTAGTGCAGCGGCACATAGACCGCGAGGAAGCCGAGGGTGCCGATGACGAGAACGTCCTTGAGCACCGAGACCCAGGCGCTGCCGCGCAGCCCGCTGATCACCACGAAGCCGGTGGTGACCGCGAAGCCGAGGAAATAGGCCCAGTCGATGCTGATGGCACCGTAGGAAATGGTGGAGACGACCACGCCCATGCCGGTGATCTGGAGCTGTATGTACGGCAGCAGACAGACCGTGGCGAGCAGGGCGACGGCGGCCCCGAGCCAGGGCGCGCGGTAGCGGTGCGCGATCATGTCGGTGATCCCGACCAGGCCGTGCCGGCGGGCGTAGGCCCACAGCATCGGCCCGACGACATACCCCAGCGCATAGCCGCAGGACATGTAGGCCAGCACATAGAGCACCGGGGCACCGGAGTTGTAGCCCCAGCCGGCCGCGCCGAGGTAGCTGAAGCTCGTATAGCTCTCGCCGGCCATCAGCACCCAGATGAAGACCGTGCCCAGGCTCCGGCCGCCCACCGACCACTCCGAGAGCCCGGCGGGCCGCCCCTTCTCCGCGCCCTTGCGCCGCACCGCGAGCAGTCCGAGGACGACGGTGAGCACCATGAAGGCGCCGAAGATGCCGGTTGAGACCGCGGCGTTCATCGTGTCTCCTTCGTGGATATGCCCGGCTTCAGCGGGTTGCGGAAGGGAAGCTCCCGTGTGAGCGGGGCAGGGAAAGCCGATGCGCCGTCAGGGCGGACCGGTGTACGCCCGCAATGGTGGCGAGGCACCCCACGTGGGCTGGGAGCTCTCAACTGTCAGTCCCCCCGGGTAGATTGCTGTTCATGGCGACGGACGCGAAGACAGCAGGTGACGGGCACGCCCGGTTCACCTACCGGCTTCGTGTGTCGTCCACGGCCTGCGCCGCACTCGAAGCGGAGTGGGACCGGTGCCGGTGGTTGTGGAACGAGTGCGTGGCCAAGTCCCAGCAGGTCGGTGCTTGGAACAAGACCCGCCCTGATGGGGCGGAGAAGCGTACGTGCGGTCCGGTGCAGCTCGCCGCGATGCTGACCGAAGCCCGTGCCCGGATCCCGTGGCTGCGGGAGGGTGCGTGTGTCCCCCAGCAGCAGTTGATCCGAGACTTCGGCAGGTCCCG
>NZ_JBVHXY010000059.1:0-40661 GCF_055569215.1 Kitasatospora sp. NPDC029312
GGCGTTGACTTTTGGCACGCTGTTGAGTTCTCAAGGAACGGACACTTCCTTCGAGCCGCCTTCCAGCGGGCCCTCCGGGCGCTTCGTTCTTTCGTTTTCCAGCTTATCAGATCTTCTCGGCCGCTCTTACCGGCTTCGTTTTCCCTGAATTCCCGCTGGCGGGCTTTCCTTCGAACTTCGCTCCGAAGCCTATCAAAGCCTTCGGTGTGCTCAGTTCGCGGGATTTGCTTTCGTCGGAGGGCGCGCATTTCGTGAAACGCGCTCGCCTCGATTTCGGCGGTGTCGTAGACACTAACGCCCGGGCCCGACCGTTGTCCAGTCAGTCCCAACCGTTCAAACCTACTAGCCCACCCCCACCACGTCAATGGTTTGGCTGGGATGCGAGAAGAGTAGCAGGTCAGAGGCCTGTTGATCACATCGGCTCAGGCCGCGACGGGCTGCAGGTCCGCCCGATCGGCCGCGTCCACATCGCCGAACTCTCCGCCCTCCGCAGCCCTTCGACCCCACACCAGGGCGTACAGCAGGAAGGCCGCCTCGGCCAGCACGCCGATCGAAATGCGCGTCCAGGTGGGCAGGCCGGAAGGGGTCACGAAGGCTTCGAGGACACCGGACACCGCCAGGACCGTCGCCAGGCCCATCGACATTCCGATGATCGCGCGCCCCTGCTCCGCCAATGCCACGGTGCGGGTGCGCGGGCCCGGGTCGATGACCGTCCAGCCGAGGCGCAAGCCGAGGCCGCCGGCTACGAACACCGTGGTCAGCTCCAGCAGCCCGTGCGGGATCAGCAGGCCGAGGAAGACGTCGAGCCGGCCGGCGGAAGCCATCAGCCCCACGCCGACCCCGAGGTTGACCACGTTGGTCCACATCACCAACAGGACCGGAATGCCCAGCGCGATTCCGTACAGCAGGCACTGCACGGCGATCCAGGCGTTGTTCGTCCACACCTGCGCCGCGAAGGAGCTGGCCGGCCGGTCCGAGTAGTACGCCTCGTACTGGCCCCCCGGGCGGGTCAGATCCCGCAGTTCAGCGGGGGCGACGAGGCTGTTGCGGACCTCCGGGTGGGTGACCATCCACCAGGCCAGCAGCGCGGTCGCGACCATCGACAGGACCGCCACCGGCCCCCACCAGCGGCGGGCGCGGTACAGCGCGGCCGGGAAGCTCACCGTGTAATAACGGGCGACGTCCTGCCACCCGTTGGTCCGGGCGCCGGTCACCGCGCTGCGGGCCCGGGAGACCAGGCCGGTCAGCCGGCTGACCAGGGCCGGGTCCGGCGCGGCGGCCTGCACCTTGGCCAGGTGGCCGGTGGCGCGCTGGTAGAGGCCCACCAGCTCGTCGGCCTCCTCGCCGTTGAGCCGGCGCCTGCGGGCGAGGGCGTCCAGCCGGGCCCACTCCCCCTGGTGGGTGGCGACGAAGACGTCCAGGTCCATTCGGCGGCTCCATGGTCGGCGGTGGGCACGTGGCGCGCGTGCGCGGGCGGACAGGTGCGTACGGACACGCGCGGCCCAGCATGCCAGGAGCCGCCCACCCCCCGGCCGCCGGGATCTCACTTCCCGTGCGCCCGCCGGGCGCCGTATGTTTGCGGCTGCGGATCGACGGCGGAGAGCGGGTCGTGGGGGCCGGTCCACTCGAACCCCACCTCCCCGCATGAGCGTGAACGGACAGGTGACTTGAGCGACCTGGTGACGGGTGAGGCGGTCGTCCTCGACCTCCAGACGGCGAAGCTTCCGAGCAGGGCGCTGGCGATCGCGCTCGACCTGCTCGTCGAGTTCGCCGCCCTGTTCGTCGTCGCGGTGGTGCTGAGCGTCGCCCTGATCGACCTCGACGGAGCTGCGGCCGCCGCCGCGCTGCTCGGCCTGATGGTGTTCTTCCTGGTCGGGGTGCCGGTGATGGTCGAGACCCTCAGCCATGGGCGCTCGCTCGGCAAGGCCGCGCTCGGCCTGCGGGTGGTGCGCACCGACGGCGGGCCGGTCCGGTTCCGGCATTCGCTGGTGCGGGGGCTGGTGGGCTTCATCGAGCTGATCGCGACCACGGGCGCCGTGGCCGCGATCACCTCGGCGGTGAACTCGGACGGCAAGCGGCTCGGCGACATCTTCGCCGGGACGGTGGTCGTCCGCGAGCGCACCCCCGGCTCGGGCGGGCCGGCCCACCCGCTGCCCCCGGTGCACCCGCAGCTGCTCCACGACATGGGCCGCGAGCTGGTCGCGATGGACCTGTCCGCGGTGCCCGAGCCGCTCTGGCTCGCCGTGCGCCAACTGCTCGGCCGTATCGGCCAGTTGGATCCATCCGTGGCGCTCCGGATGGCCGTCGGTCTGGCCGGGGACCTGTCCGCCCGGATCGGCCACCCGATGCCGCCGGGGCTGCATCCGGCCGCCTATCTCGGCGCCGTCCTCACCGAGCGGCAGCGCCGGGAGTGGATGCGCGCCCAGCAGCAGTGGGCCGCGCAGGCGGCCTCGCAGATGCCGGCCCCGCACCGGCCCGTCCAGGCTCCGGTCTCAGCACCCGTGGCCCCTGCACGACCGGCGGCTCCGTCCTTCGACAAGCCCGCCCCCGACACCGGCTTCGCCCCGCCCGCCTGAGCCGGGCGCTCCCGCACTCCTGTCTCCCTACGTCCCCATACGTCCTACGTCCCCATGCGTCCCCTGCGATCCGCCTATGCCGCTACTCCCGCACCGGCCAGGCGTTCGGAGGCGACTCCAGTTCCTCCAGCTCGATCCCCTCGGCCGCCAGCACCACGTCCCCCGCCAGGTGCACCACCTGCTGCTCCCCCGTCTCCAGGTCCGCCACCTGGTACCGCTCGACCACCAGCGGCCCGGAATCCGTCTCGTGGGTGTCGACGCCCTCCAGCAGCCAGCCCTGATCGAAGGTGCGCGGTGCCAGCACCGGCTCGGTGAACGCCACCAGCCGCACCCGCGCGCTCGCCCCCTCCCGCAGCCGCAACATCCGGGCGGTGGCGACCAGGAAGGCCGGTGAGCGCCCGGAGAAGCCGTGCGCCCGGTCGTGGCCCTCCGCCGCAGCGGCGCCACCCGGGTCAGCCGCGTCGGTGCGGACCCAGGCCACCCCGTCCACCGCACCGCCCCGCACCTGCCAGCCCCCGGCCCGCACCTCCATCCGCAGCGGCCGGGCCCGCGAGTCCAGCGTCAGGTCGACACTGCCGATCACCCGGCCGTCCGGCGCATAGGTCTTGGAGACGTACCGCCACCCCGCCGCCCCGGGCGCACAGCTGAAACGCTCCTCGCCGAGCAGCACGTGGTCATGGGTGTCGTGGAGCGAATACCGGCCATTGGGCATGCCCGAAGCCTACGTGCGCACCCCGTGCAACGTTCCGGGCCGGTGCCCGCATTAGGGAGGCGGACGGTGCGGAAGCCGCGCCGCCATGACGAGAGGGGGTGCAGATGGCGAAGCAGACGCGCGACGAGGAGTTCACGGAGTACGTGGCCTCCAGGAGCGGCTGGCTGCGGAAGGTCGCCTATCTGCTGTGCGGGGACTGGCACCGGGCCGACGACCTGGTCCAGGAGACGATCACCAAGCTGTACGTGAACTGGGCGAGAGCCGCACGGATGGAGAACCGGGACGGCTACGCCCGCCGGGTGCTGGTGAACACGTTCCTGGCCGAGCAGCGCTCCCCGTGGTGGCGCCGCACCGTCCGTTCCGAGACCGATCCGGACGCAGTGGCCGGCGGCATCGACCTGGACGCCTCCCTCGACCTGCGCCGCGCCCTCGCCGCCCTCCCGCCCCGCCAGCGGGCCACGGTGGTGCTCCGCTACTACTGCGACCTGTCGATCGAGCAGGCCGCCGAGGCCCTGGGCTGCTCCTCGGGCAACGTCAAGAGCCAGAGCTCCCGCGCCTTGGACACCCTGCGCGGCAGCCTCGCACCCCGTCCCACCGTCGCCGAAAGGACGCCATGACCGCCATGGATCACGACGACCTGACCGCCCGGCTGGCGGCTCTCGCCGACGGACCAGCACCGCCGCCGGGCATCGACACCGGCCGGTCCATCGCCGAGGGCTCCACCCGGCTGCGCCGCCGCCGGCGCAGCGTCGTCGGCGCCGTCGCCGCCGTCACGGCCGCGGTGATCACCACCACCGCGCTGCTGGCCCCCGGGGGCGGCTCCGCCACCCCCGCACCGCCGGCCGGCCCCACGGCGACGACCTCGCCCTCGCCGTCCGCCAGCCCGACGCCGGTCGGCGTCGACCCGCTGACCACCGAGGTGCACTTCGGGTGGCTGCCCGACTGGGCCCGCGGCGAACGGGGCATCGGCTACGAGACCGGCTACCACGGCATCTACGCCCAGGCACGCGGCACCGGCGAGCACGCCCCGCGCATCCTGCTCTCCGAGTACCAGCCCGGCGAGGAACCGCGGATGACCACCTCGGTCGGTGAGAAGCTCGTCAAGGTCGACGCCGAGCCGATCGGCGGCCGGCCGGCCTACTGGGTGGTCGACGACCCGTCCACTAGGGGTGCCCCTTCCCAGCCGACCCTGCGCTGGCTGACCCCCTCGGGGCGCTGGGCGGAGATCAGCGGCTACGGCGGCCAGCCCGGGGACGTCACGAAGGAGATCCTCCACAAGGCCGCCGAGGACGTCCGGTTCGGCCACTGGAACGTCCCGCTGCCGGTGCGCTTCACCGGCCTGCCGGAGGCGTTCAAGGCCACCGACGTCCTGCTCTCGCAGCCGGACACGGACGGCGTGGGTGCCTGGGACCTGTGGCTGATGTTCCAGCTCGACGGCAAGAACGTCTCGGTCACCCTCCGCCCCAACGGGCCCCACGCGACCTACACCAGCACCGACGGCTCCCCGTACACCGATCCGCACCCGCCGCTGGTCACCGTGCAGAACGGGGTGGAGGTCTCGGTCAGTTGCGGGGCCGGCGTGCCCGCCACCCTGGAGCAACTGGGCGGCCTTCCCTGGATGCTCGCCCACACCACGGCCCTGGGCCAGGACCCGGGAACCTGGACCACCGACGTGATCGTCCGCTGAGGTCCCGCCTCGAACGCGCCGCTGCCCGCGAACGCGCCGGTGGCCGGCACCCCGCCCAGGGGTACCGGCCACCGGCGTTCAGCGCTCACCGCCTCGGCGGCAGCGGGACCGCATCAGTAGCGGTACTGCTCCGACTTGTACGGGCCCTCGACGGGAACGCCGATGTAGTCGGCCTGCTCCTGGGTCAGGGTGGTCAGCTTCACGCCCAGCGCGTCCAGGTGCAGACGGGCGACCTTCTCGTCCAGGTGCTTCGGCAGCACGTAGACGCCAATCGGGTACTGCTCGGTCTTCGTGAACAGCTCGATCTGGGCGATCGTCTGGTTGGCGAAGGAGTTGGACATCACGAAGGACGGGTGGCCGGTCGCGTTGCCCAGGTTCAGCAGGCGGCCCTCGGAGAGGACGATGATGGTGCGGCCGTCGGCCTTGCGCCACTCGTGGACCTGCGGCTTGACCTCGGTCTTCACGACACCGGGCAGCTGGGCCAGGCCGGCCATGTCGATCTCGTTGTCGAAGTGGCCGATGTTGCCCACGATGGCCTGGTGCTTCATCCGCTCCATGTGGGAGGCCAGGATGATGTCCTTGTTGCCGGTGGTGGTGATGAAGATGTCGGCCGTCTCGACGACGTCCTCCAGGGTGGCGACCTGGTAGCCGTCCATCGCCGCCTGGAGCGCGCAGATCGGGTCGATCTCGGTGACGATGACGCGGGCGCCCTGGCCGCGCAGCGACTCGGCGCAGCCCTTGCCGACGTCGCCGTAGCCGCAGACGACCGCGACCTTGCCGCCGATCAGGACGTCGGTGGCGCGGTTGATGCCGTCGATCAGCGAGTGGCGGCAGCCGTACTTGTTGTCGAACTTCGACTTGGTGACCGAGTCGTTGACGTTGATCGCGGGGAACAGCAGCTTGCCGTCACGGTGCATCTCGTACAGGCGGTGGACACCGGTGGTGGTCTCCTCGGTCACGCCCTTGATGGTGGAGGCGACCTCGGTCCACTTGTTCGGGGTCTCCTCGAGGGTGCGGTTGAGCAGCTGGAGGATGATCCGGAACTCGTCGTTGTCCGCGGTGGACGGGTCCGGGGCGGCGCCGGCCTTCTCGAACTCGACGCCCTTGTGGATCAGCAGGGTGGCGTCGCCGCCGTCGTCCAGGATCATGTTCGGGGTCTGGCCGTCAGGCCAGGTCAGCGCCTGCTCGGTGCACCACCAGTACTCCTCCAGGGTCTCGCCCTTCCAGGCGAAGACCGGCACGCCCCGCGGGTTCTCCGGGGTGCCCTCCGGGCCGACGGCGATGGCGGCGGCCGCGTGGTCCTGGGTCGAGAAGATGTTGCAGGAGCACCAGCGGACCTCGGCGCCGAGCGCCGTCAGGGTCTCGATCAGCACGGCGGTCTGGATGGTCATGTGCAGCGAGCCGGTGATCCGGGCGCCGGCCAGCGGCTGCGCCTCGGCGTACTCGGCGCGGATCGCCATCAGGCCGGGCATCTCGTGCTCGGCGAGCTGGATCTCCTTGCGGCCGAACGGCGCCAAGGAAAGGTCGGCGACCTTGAAGTCACCGGTGATGTCGGTCGACATGCGTCTGCTCCTCGCTGATGGGGTGGGGAACGGGCCAAGGTCCGGATGTGTCGCGCGTGGCGGGCCGTACGGATGCACGGCTACGCCGGGCCGCCCGATCCCGTGGTGGCGGACCGGCTCCCTGTTGCGCAGCACAAACCGTCGGAGGACCTCTCTCCCTCGACCGGCGCACACCCTACGGGCGCGGACCGCCGATCGACCGCCATCAGCAGCGACGTTCTGGCTCTGGTGACGAATCTACACCGGCGGCCCCACCGGCCGTCCTGCGATGACCTATTTCCGCCGCGGGATCCGACCGCCGCTCGACCCGGGAACCAGCCGGGTCGCGGCGGGCGGTCAGTGCGCCGCTCCTGGGCCGGGGCCGCCCGGGGTGGCGGCCGGGTCCTCGCCGGCGGCGGCCTTCTCGGCGCTGTAGACGTCCGGTTCCAGGTAGATCGCCCGGGCGATCGGGACGGCGGCGCGGACGCGTTCCTCGGCCGCGTCGATCGCCTGGGCCACCCGGGCGGCGCTGTCCTCCGCGTTGACGGAGATCTTGGCGGCGACCAGCAGTTCCTCCGGGCCGAGGTGCAGGGTGCGCATGTGGATCACCCCGGTGACCGCCTCGCCGTCCACCAGTGCGGCGCGGATCCGCCGCACCGACTCCCGGTCGGCGGACTCGCCGAGCAGCAGCGACTTGGTCTCCAGGGCGAGCACCACGGCGATCACCACCAGCAGCACGCCGATGCACAGGGTGCCGACGCCGTCCCAGACGCCGTCGCCGGTGATCACGGTCAGCGAGACGCCGAACAGCGCGAGCACCAGGCCGATCAGCGCACCGGTGTCCTCCAGCAGCACCACCGGCAGCTCCGGCGCCTTGGCCGTGCGGATGAACTGCACCCAGCCCTGCCCGCCCTTGGCCTTGGCGGACTCGCGCATCGCGGTGAGGAACGACCAGCCCTCCATCGCGATCGCGAAGACCAGCACGCCGACCGCCCAGCCCCAGGAGTCCAGCGCCTCCGGGTGGCTGACCTTGTGCCAGCCCTCGTAGACGGCGAACAGGCCGCCGACGCTGAACAGCACGATGGCCACCAGGAAGCCGTAGACGTAGCGCTCGCGGCCGTAGCCGAAGGGGTGCTCCTCGTCCGCCGCCCGGCGCGCCCGCTTGCCGCCGATCAGCAGCAGCACCTGGTTGCCGGAGTCGGCCACCGAGTGCACGCCCTCGGCCAGCATCGAGGAGGAGCCGGTGAAGCCGAAGGCGGTGAACTTGGCCACCGCGATCGCCAGGTTCGCGGACAGCGCCGCGACCAGTGCCTTCGTCCCACCCTCTGCGCTCATGCGCCCACCTCGCTGCACCCGGTGGGGGCATTCGTCCGTACGCGCCTGTCGACGGTTCGCTCGCTTCGCTCACTCACGCGGGACAACTTAGCGGTCGCGGGCGAGCCGGCGGTCTTAGGCCTGTGCGGCGAGCCCCAGGTAGACGGCGGCGAAGTCGGTGAGCGCGATCAGGTCGGCCAGCGCGTGCAGCGGGTCCGCGAGGGTGCTCGCGTACTCGGTCAGCCGGACGTCGTGGGCGACGGCCAGCCGGTGGGCGCGGCTGACGCCGAAGCCGCGCGGACGCTCGTCGTCCTCCGGCACCTCGGCCGGGCCGTCGTGCCCCTCCGGCGAACCGTTGCCGGGGACGTGCCGCAGCAGCAGGACTTGCAGGTGCAGCGGGTCGGGCTCGTCCACCCGGTCGCGGAAGAAGTCGTCCGGGTCCGCGCCCGCGCCCAACTGGCCGGTGAACATGCCGCGGTGGGCGGTGAGCACCTGCGGCAGCGGCCCGGCCAGCGCCGGGCGCCCGGCCCGGTCGGCCAGCTGGGCGGCGAACCGCGCGGCGGCCGCCCCGGCGATCGGGCCGTCCGCCCACAGCAGCGGGACCGTCCCGGCCAGCCGGGCGGCCAGCCCCTTCGCCGGGTTGGTGTACGCGGCGGCGTCCGGGCGGCAGCGCACGGCGGTGGCGTCCAGCAGGTCGGCGACGGCCGGCAGGGCGTCGTAGGGCAGCTGGGTCAGGCCGAGCTTCTGGGCGAGCGCCAGCAGCGGGGTCAGGTGGGACCAGAGCGCGGCCGGATCCTCGGCCGGAAGGTCGGGCTCGGCGGCCGGCACGACCGGCAGCTCCTCGTCGGAGAGCACCGAGGCCGTGTACGGCAGCGGCAGCGCGCGCACCTGGAGCGCGGCCTCGGCCAGCGCACTGCCCGTCGGGGCGGTGACGACGACGGCGCAACCGCGCGCGTACGCCTGCTCGGCGAGGCTGATCAGGCCCTGCTCGCCGCCGTCGGCGGAGCTGACCACCAGCAGGTCGAGCGGGCCGGCCCAGCCGGGCAGCTGCCAGCCGAGCCCGGCGGTGAAGGCGGGCCGAGCGCCGGAGCGGTCGCCGCGCGGGGCGGCGGCCTCGGTGGGCGGCAGCGGGACGACGAGGCTGGCGGAGCCGGCCAGCACGGCCAGGATCTCGCCCGCCGTCAGGGCGCTGCCGTGCCCGGCGACCAGCACGACGCGCGGGCGGCCGTCCGGGCGCAGCCGGTCAAGGCCGGCCGCGTCGGCCTGTCGCAGCGCGGTGCGGACCCGGGCGCCGGCGCCGGCCAGGGCCAGCAGGGCGCGGTCGTGGTCGGCGCGCTGGAGGGCGGTCGGATCGTCGAGCAGGGTGTCGTCCAGCATGCGGCGGGCCTCCGGCTGTCCTGTGGGCGCTGTCCTGTGAGGGCGGGCGCGGGTGGGGCTTCGCCCCCAGGATCAGGCCGGGCGGCGGGCCTCGTCCACCAGCAGGACCGGAATGCCGTCCCGGACCGGGTACGCCAGGCCGCACTCCGTGCCGGTGCAGCGCAGCTCGGGCTGCTCCTCGGTGCCGCCCTCGGTGAGCGCGGACCGGCACTGCGGGCAGACCAGGATCTCCAGCAGGAAGGATTCGAGCTTCATGGGGCTCTCCAAAGTTCGGGGGTGGCACGGAGGTGCCCCGGCCGATAGGCAACCCTACCGGCCGGGGCACCGGGGCCAGCGGTCAGGCGCGGGCGCGCTCCGATCTGCTGCGGGCGCACCCCGATCTGCCGCAGGCGCGCTGCGATCAGCCGCGGACGACGGCGAGCACGCCGTCACGCAGCTCGGCCATCTTCGCCGGGTCCTTGGCCTCGACGTTGAGGCGCAGCAGCGGCTCGGTGTTGGAGGCGCGCAGGTTGAACCACCAGTCCGGGCCGGCCACGGTGAGGCCGTCCAGCTCGTCCACGGTGGTGCCCTCCAGGCCGGCGTAGGCGGCGCGGACGGCGGCGGTGCTGGCGGCCTGGTCGGCGACGGTGCTGTTGATCTCGCCGGAGGCGGCGTAGCGGTCGTACTCGGCGGTCAGCGCGGAGAGCGTGCCCTCCTGCCCGCCGAGCGCGGCCAGCACGTGCAGCGCGGCCAGCATGCCGGTGTCGGCACGCCAGAAGTCCCGGAAGTAGTAGTGCGCGGAGTGCTCGCCGCCGAAGACGGCGTCGGTGACGGCCATCTCCTGCTTGATGAAGGAGTGGCCGACCCGGGTGCGCACCGGGGTGGCGCCGAGCTCGCGGACCACCTCGGGGACGGTCCAGGAGGTGATCAGGTTGTGGATGATCGTCGGCTCGGCCTCGCCGGCGGCCTTGGCGCGGGCGATCTCGCGGGCGGCGACCAGGGCCGTGATCGCGGACGGGGAGACCGGCTCGCCGCGCTCGTCGACGACGAAGCAGCGGTCGGCGTCGCCGTCGAAGGCCAGGCCGAGGTCGGCGCCGACCTCGCGGACCTTGGCCTGCAGGTCGACCAGGTTCTTCGGGTCGAGCGGGTTGGCCTCGTGGTTGGGGAAGGTGCCGTCCAGCTCGAAGTACATCGGGACGAGCTCGATCGGCAGGCCGTCGAACACGGTCGGCACGGTGTGGCCGCCCATGCCGTTGCCGGCGTCCACCGCGACCTTGAGCGGGCGGATGGCGGTGAGGTCGACCAGGCCCAGCAGGTGGTCGGCGTAGCCGCGCAGGGTCTCCTGCTCGGAGAGCGCGCCGGGCTTCACGTCCTTGGCCGGGACGGTGACGGTGTCGTCCTCGGCGGTCCAGGACTCGACCAGCTCGCGGATCTCGTCCAGGCCGGTGTCCTGGCCGACCGGAGCGGCGCCGGCCCGGCAGAGCTTGATGCCGTTGTACTGGGCCGGGTTGTGGCTGGCGGTGAACATCGCGCCGGGCAGGTCGAGCTTGCCGCTGGCGTAGTAGAGCTGGTCGGTCGAGCAGAGGCCGATCTCGACCACGTCGGCGCCGTAGGCCGCGGCGCCCTCGGCGAAGGCCCGGCTGAGCGACGGCGAGGAGGGCCGCATGTCGTGGCCGACCACGATCGCGGACGCGCCGGTGACCTGCACGAACGCGGCGCCGAAGGCCCGGGACAGGCTCTCGTCCCACTGGTCCGGGACGACACCTCGGACGTCGTACGCCTTCACGAGCTGCTTGAGGTCGCGCACTGCGGCTCCACCCTGGTTCTGTGCTGATCGATACGTCGGGCCACCCCGCCCGCCCGGTCGACGGGGCGCGGTGATGTCAGACGGGCAGCGTACCCGGGCCGGGCGAAGGTTCCGTGCGGGGCGAGGGCTGGGGAGGTGCCAGGCCCTCGCTAGCTGTCGGGCGAGCGCAGGACCCGGAGGTGGCCGCGGCGGCTGCCCTCGGTGGACTCGCCCATGGGGGCGCGGCCCTGACGGGGCGTCTGCGGGCGGGCGGCCTCGCGCACGGCGTTGGCGAGCGCCTCCAGGTCGTCGCTGCTGCGGCGCAGCGGCCCGGCGTCGGCGGCGAGCCGGACGACCTCCCAGCCGCGCGGAGCGGTGAGCCGCTCGGCGTGCTCGGCGCACAGGTCGTAGCAGTGCGGCTCGGCGTAGGTGGCGAGCGGGCCCAGTACGGCGGTGGAGTCGGCGTAGACGTACGTCAGCGTTGCGACGGCCGGTCGGCCGCACGCGGTCCGCGAACAACGACGTACAGAGCTCACGAGGGTGGACGGTACCGCACTCCCCGCCGGGGAGCGAAGACCGCCTGTCCGGAGGGGGTGCCGTGTCGCCCGGCGCACGCTCGGCAGTGCGCCCGTCCCCCGGGCGTTTCCCCGCCGGAGTGGTCCACTTCCGACCGTCCAAGGACTACTCTCGGCAGTGATATGGACAGCTCCGCACCGCAGTCACCGACAGGGCCCTCGCGCCGCCCCCGGCACCGCGACCGGCACGGCAGGGGGCTGCGCGGCCCGCTGGCGCCGCCCCAGGTGCCGATCTCGCTCACCCGCTCCGAACTGTTCGACGACTACGTGCGCGAGTCGGTGGAGCGGCTGGAGCGGCGTTGGCCGCAGCTGATCGAGGTGGAGTTCGCCGTCCAGGAGGTGCCGCTGCACGGGGCGGAGGGCGCCGACACCGAGGACGGGGTGCCGCTGGGCCGGGTGTCGCCGGGCGAGAAGGGGCGCAAGAGCCAGATCGTGGTCTACCGGCGGCCGGTGGAGATTCGGGCGAAGACCCGGGAGGACCGGGCGGCGCTGGTGCACGAGATCCTGATCGAGCAGGTGGCCGAGTTGCTGGGGCTGTCCCCGGACGCGATCGATCCGCGCTACGACGAGGAGTGACCGGCGGGGGCGGGCATCCGCGACCGGGCGCCCGCCCCCGCCGTGCCGTCAGCGCAGGACGACGGCCGGGTCCTGGGTGGCCTGCGGGACCTTGACCGTGCTGTGGTCGTCGCGCAGTGCCTGGACGGTGAACATCGGCACGTCCTTGGTGGGGATGGCGAGCATCCGGGCGGCGACCACGGGGCCGCCGGACTCGGTCTCGACGGTGACGGCGAAGACGCCGTTCAGTCCGGCGGGCTCGGGGGCCGGGACGGCGACCGTGCCGCCGGCCGGGACCTGGACCTCCTTGGTGGCCGGGGTGCCGCCGCCGCTGCCGGCCGAGCCGGTGACCTTGACGGTGGCGGCGTCGCCGGTGGAGGTCAGGAACAGCGTGGAGGCGCCGGCCCGGTTGTCGGCGACGGTGGCGCGGGCGCCGACCGGGTTGCTGCCGGTGAGCCAGGCCGCGTCGCTCTTGCCGTTGCTCCCCGTGCGGTCGACCCGCAGGCCGGCCACGATCGGGGTGGGGTGCTTGTCGTCGCTGGGCGACAGCCGCAGCCCGGCGACCTCGTCGCGGGTGATCTTGCCGAGGTCGACGGCGGCCACCATGCCCGCCTTGACGTGGATCGACTCGTTGCCCGCCGGGGTGAACCAGCCGTTCTTGCCGGCGAGTTGGATCTTCAGGTCGGCGTCGTCCTCCGGCGGGGCCCAGACCACCAGGCGGGCCGCGGAGGTGTCGGCGGGCAGGCCCGGCAGCACCTGAGTGGCGGCCGGGTCGGCCGAGGCGGGGATCCAGTCGGCACCCTTGTTGCCGTCGGCGGCGTGCAGCGCGGCGCCGACCCGCCCGGAGCGGACCACGACGTGCACCGCGAGGTCGGTGACGGCGCCCTTGCTGAGGGTGGACAGCAGCACGGACTGGGAGCTGCCGGGGGCGACGGCGATGCCGTTGCCGGCGTCGTTGTCGATCAGGCCCTTGTCGCCGTACAGCTTGATGTCGACCACGGCGGCCGAGGACTCGGTGTTGACCAGGCTGAGGTAGTCGACCCGGTCCCCGGCCGTACTGGCCCCGGCGAACCAGAAGCCGGTGCCGGCCGGGGTGCAGGTGAGGCCGGACAGGCCCAGGCCGCGCTGCTCGGTGACCACGGTGGTCTGGGTGACGGTGAAGCCGGGGGCGAGCGCGCCGGTCGCGACGGCCCCGGTGCCGGGTGCGCCGTCGCCGTTGGTGGCCGGGCCGGTGGCGGGGGTGCCGGGCTTGGTGAGGGTCAGTTTGGCGTCGGCGGGCGCGGCGTTCTTGTCCGGGGCCGGGCTCGCCGGGCCGGTCGCGGTCGGTGTGGCCGAGGGCGCGGCGGTCGGCGGGGTGGCGGGGGCGGCCTGGTCGGCGAGCCAGCCGGAGCCGCCGGTGGCCGAGCCGGTGCCGGGCGGGGTGTAGGCGGTGAGCGTGGTCGAGCCGGTCAGGCCCTGCAGCGGTTGGGGGCAGACCGCCGTGCTGCGCTCGACCTGGGCGGTGGCCGGGGTGACGCCGCCCGTCTTGGCCGGCGCGGCCGGCTGGCGGACCTGGGCGATCCCGAACACCGCCGCGAGCACCACGGCGGCGGCCAGCAGGGACTGGCTGGTCTTCGCCCCCGCGGACCGGCCGGGGGCCGTGCCCTCGGCGCCGGGCCCGGCGCTCTCCGCCGACGCGAAGTCCCCGGCGGGCTCGAAGGCCTCCTCGGTGCGGGCGCCGGGCTTCTTCCTGAATGCGGGCTTCTTCATCGCGGGTCAGCTCCCCGATCCGTGCTGGTGCGGGTACCGGCCGGTGCCGTCCGGGTCGTTGGGGTCGTAGGGGGCGTTCGGGTCGTAGTAGGACTCGCCCTGCTGCTGGCCCGGCAGCCAGGGCTGCTGGTGCTGCTGCTGTTGGTGCTGCTGCTCGGGCTGCTGGTACGGCTCGTAGCCGTACTGACCCTGCTGGTAGGGGTCGTAGCCGTACTGCGGGTAGGCCTGCTGCGCGCCGTCGTACCCGTGGGCGTCGTACCCCTGGCCGCCGTACGGCGCGGCCGGCTGCTGGGCCGCGTACTGGTCGTAGCTGTACGGGTCGGCCTGCTGGTACGTCTGGTACGGGTCGGTGTACGGCTCGGCCTCCTGGACGGCGGCGGCGGCCTGGACCGCCTCGCTCACCGGCTCGCCGGCCGGCTGGGCCGGGACGGCCCCCGGCCGGCCCTCGTACACCCCGGCCTCCTCGACGCCGGGCTCGCCGCCCTCGGCGCCCTCGCCGCGTTCGGCCATCCGGCGGGCGCGGCGGCTGCCGGGGACGGGGGCCTGCGCCTGGGCGGCGGCGGCCAGCGCGGCGGCGGCCAGCACCTCCTCCGGCAGGTCGTCGTCCTTGTTGCTTCGGCGGCCGGGCAGGGCCAGCACCAGGACGGTGAGGCCGAGCAGCACCTGGGCCCAGATCCAGCCCGTGTGGGCGAGGCTGCCCTCCCGGGTGACGGACAGCTTGCCGCCGGAGGCCGGGAGCTTGAAGCCCTGTGCCCAGCCGTCCACGGTGGTCGGTTCCAGGGCGGTGCCGTCCAGGGTGGCCTTCCACTCGGGAGCGGCGGACTCGGCCAGGCGCAGCACCCGGCCGTCCGGGCCGGCCGGCAGGGTGGTGGCGAGGTCGCGGACCCCGGCCGGGACGACCACCGGGGTGGCGCCCGGGGCGGTGATCACCGCGCGGACCGCGGGGACGCCGTCGACCTGCCAGAGCGCGGCGTCGCCGTCCTGGTTGGCCTTGACCAGGCCGGGGGTGGTGTCCAGGACGTCCTTGAAGGCGTCGATCGCCTGGCGCTCGACGAGGACGTAGGCGATGCCGTAGCCGGACAGGGCGTTCGCCTGGTCGGCGCCGGAGCCGGCCAGCAGGCTGCCGACCATCCGGTTCAGGCCGTCCTGGGTGCCGGTGACCGGGTCCACGGTGGACTCGGCCTGGCCGAGCGTCAGGCCGGCGCCGCGCACCACGGCGTAGCGGACGGCGCCCTTCTCCCCGGTGACGACGAGGGTGCGGGCCCGGTCGGTGGTGCCGGCCTCCTCGGCGATGAAGGCGGGCACCTGGGCGGCGTCACTGCGGTGCAGCGGGCCGCCGGCGCCGGTCAGCGCCCACCACAGGCCGGTGCCCAGCGGGGCCAGCACGGCGGCGGCCACCACCAGGGCGGCGACGGGCTGGCGCCAGCCGAAGGCGATCCCGGCGACGCGGGCGTTGGCCCCGTCGGCGCCGATCGCGGCGGCGGCGAGCAGGGCGATGCCCGCGATCAGGCTGGCGGGGCCGGCCCAGGCGGGCACCGCAGGGCCGCCGGAGGCCGGGGTGACGGAGGTACCGGCAACCGCGACCGCGAAGACCAGGCCGGCGCCGGCCGCGCCCCAGGCGGCGAGCACCGCGCGGCGGCGGTCGGCGCGCAGCAGTGCGGCGAGCGCCGCGAGCACCACACCGGCGGAGAGCCAGACCGGCGGCACCCCGGCGCCGCCCGGGTTGACCAGCAGCAGGCCGGTCGCGCTCGCGCCGGCGCCGTGCAGGCCGGGCAGGCCGGCCTCCAGCAGCAGCCACTGGGGGTGCGACAGCACCTTCAGGGACCAGGGGGCGAGCACGGCCACCGGCGCCGCGAGGATCACCAGGACGCGCAGCCCGAGCAGCCGCAGCGCCGTGCCGCCGGAGCCGAAGGCGCCGCCGCGCAGCACCGCGGCGGCCAGCATGGCCAGGCACAGCGGCAGGGCGAGCGCCCAGGTCAGCGGGACGAAGGCGGTGGTCAGGGTGAGCAGCAGGACGGTCATCCAGACCGGCCGCCAGCCGGGGCGGGCGCCCTTGGCCGCGCTCTCCTCGCGGATGCCGAGGCCGGCCGCGATGGCGGCGGCGCGGGCCAGCGGGGGCAGCAGCACGGCGAGGACGGCGGTGCCGATCCGGCCCTGGGCGAGCGCGCCGGTCGCGGCGGGCAGCAGGGCGTAGGTGGCACTGGCCCAGGCGCGGACCAGCTTGGAGTCCAGCAGCGGCCGGGACACCAGGTAGGCGCTGACCGCGGCGAGCGGCACGGTGAGCACGACCAGCACGGTGAGCGCGAGGTCGGCGTGGCCGAACAGCAGCCAGGAGAACACCGCGAGCACGCCGAGGTAGGGCGGCGCGGCGGCGGTGGAGCCGGTGCCGATCGGGTGCCAGGCGTCGGCGTACATCGACCAGAGCCCGCCGGCGCCGTCGGAGGCGGGCAGCAGGGCGCCACCGAGCAGTTCGCCGCTGCCGAGCAGGCTGCGGCAGGCGATGAGGGCGAACACCAGCAGGGCGGCGAACAGCACCGGCGCGGGGCGCCGGGCCAGCTTCTTGAGCAGCGCGAACTGCTCGACGACCAGGTCCTCGGCGTCCTCGTCGCCGCCGGCCTCGACCGTGCCGTGCCGGCCGCCGGAGTCGTCGCCGCCCCCTATCCCGAGCGAGCCGATGACGCCTTCGATGGCCAGCCGGGTGGTGGCGCCGGGGGCCGGGAAGAGCGTGCGGTCGTCCAGGGCGTCGGCCGCCCTGGTTCGGGCGCGGCGTTTGCGTGCGGCCAACAGCCGTGGGAGGCGGACGAGTTCGTGGCCGAGGCCGGCCAGTTCGTCGAAGGCCTGGCGCGGGTCCTTGCCGAGCAGGTTGGTGACGACGCGCAGCAGGGTGCCGAGGACGAGCCGCAGCAGGACGTACGGGAAGAGCGCGCCCTTGCAGTTGGCGAGCAGGGTGTAGACGGAGCCGGCCTTGTCCACCCGGTGCGGGTGGGAGGGGCCGCAGTCGATGGCGCGGCGCTCGCGGCTGGCCGCCTCGGCGTGGCGCAGCACGGCGTCGGGGGCGACCACGACGCGGTGGCCGGCGGCGTTGACCCGCCAGCAGAAGTCGGTGTCGTCCCGCATCAGCGGGAGGGCCCGGTCGAAGCCGCCGAGTTCCTCGAAGACGTCCCGGCGGACCAGCATGCCGGCGCTGGAGACGGCGAGCACCGGGCGGACCTGGTCGTGCTGGCCCTGGTCCTGCTCGCGGCGGTCCAGGCCGGTCCAGCGGCGGCCGGAGTGGGCGATGGTGACGCCGACCTCCAGCAGTTGGCGGCGGTCGTACCAGCTGCGCAGCTTGGGGCCGACGACCCCGGCGCTCGGGGTGGAGTCGGCGACCTGGAGGAGGCGGCGCAGTGCGTCGGTCTGCGGTTCGCAGTCGTCGTGCAGCAGCCAGATCCACTCGACCGGCTGGGTCTCGCGCGGCCCGCCGCGGCCGAGGTCGTCCTCCTGGGCGAGCGGGTCGCCGAAGTCGTCCCAGCCGCCGGTGACGGGGTCGTAGCCGGAGGGGTCGAGCCGGTACGGGAGGTCCTCCGGGCGCAGCGGCGGGCTGTTGAACACGGCCTCGGCGACGGCGGTGCCGAAGCCGGCCCGGCGGCCGAGGACCAGCGGGCCGCTCTCGGGCAGCCAGTCGGCCAGGGTGTCGGCGAGCAGTTGCGGGGAGTTGTCGGTGGATCCGGTGTCGACCGCGAGGATCCGCTGGACCTGGCGGTCCTGGCCGAGCAGGCCGGCCAGGGCCTGCGGCAGCCAGCGGGCGCCGTCGTGCGAGACGATCACCGCGGTGACCAGGTGGCGCGGGTAGGCGGGCGGCCTGGAAGCGGTGAAGCCGCTCGGGTGGCTGTAGACGGTCATCGAGTGCGCGGGCCCCAGTTCTCGGTGGACACAGCCGGTGAACGGCAACCGGATGGCGCACCACACTAACGGCTCCGGATGGCCGGCTCGTGCCCGGTGCGGGTGCGGAGGCGGTGAAGAAGCGGGCAGGAGCGCCGGAGACGGCCGGGGAGCACGAAAGCGCCCCACCGCTGGGGTGAGGCGCTCGTACAGCTGTCTGGAGGTCCGTTCGTCGGACCTGTCGGAGGGTCAGCGGGGGTCAGGGGCCGCCCCGGTCAGACCGCGCTCTTCTTGAGCCGACGGCGCTCGCGCTCGGAGAGGCCGCCCCAGATGCCGAAGCGCTCGTCATTGGCGAGGGCGTACTCCAGGCACTCGGAGCGGACCTCGCAGGCGAGGCACACCTTCTTGGCCTCGCGAGTGGAGCCGCCCTTCTCGGGGAAGAAGGACTCCGGGTCGGTCTGGGCGCACAACGCGCGCTCCTGCCAACCGAGTTCCTCCTCGTCCTCCGCGATGCCGTCCCCGATCAACAGCTCAAAGAGCTCGCTCATGTGGCGCGCCTCCTCTGCCCCTACTTGGCGTCCCCGTGGTTGCCGTTGCCTCGTGCGGCCGACGACACGAGTGAAATTACAGTTGCGTCACTCTGGCCCAGTCAAGCCGAGCTCTGGTATTGGGGCCGGGATTCACTCCCTGGCACCAAGCGGTTACCAATAGTGTGCATATCCGGACACATCGGACTTTCGACTCGAAAGCCCCGGACGGCACCGAACCATCGGCAACCATGCGCGGAATGACGCCAGGTCACCGTCACAGGCCGGTCATCGGCCTGCCTTCCCGGCGATCTTCCCATCGAAACATAGAGAGTGATGAATCACCCCATCCGGGAAAGATCCGGACGGAATCCACCCGAATGCCGCATCCTCCTGTTTGACACCGACCCCGCGCATGCGGTGTCCTTGCACCTATGTCAGAGTTCGCCAGCCCCCGGAGCGGTTCCACGTTCCGCCGTGCCGTGAACTCTTGTTGTCGCCTCTGTTCCTGCTGTATCTAGGCGCCCGCGTCCCACCGCGCGCCGCCCCCAGGACCCACAGAGGCCGCCCGCGATTCCCGCCCCAGGACATCCCGGATCCGGCTGATCCCACCGAACCAGCCGACTCATCCGAGGACGACTCCCGTGCGCACCATCCGCATCCGCGAGCGGAACCGCGACCGCAACAAGCTCGCCCGCCTGGGCCTCACCCCCGCCCGCGCCCCCCGCTGGACGGACGGGCTCAGCGACGTCTCCATCGCCGGCGACCCGCTCGCCTTCCCCCACCTCGCCCGCACCGACCTGCCCGCCCATCCGACCACCGTCGCCGAGTACGCCCGGCTGGTGCGGGAGATCGCCGCCGACCGCGCCCGCTGGGAGCCGCTGGTCCGCTACGACGCGCTCACCCGCTGGTACGCCCGGCTGGCGACCGGCCCCGGCTACGAGGTCTGGCTGCTCAGCTGGCTGCCCGGCCAGAGCAGCGGCTTCCACGACCACGGCGAGTCCTCCGGCGTTCTGACCGTCGTCCAGGGCGAACTGATCGAGCGCTCCCTCAGCCACGCGGGCGAGGACGCCCGCACCCTGCGCCCCGGCAGGCAGCGGGTCTTCTCCCCCGGCTACCTCCACGAGGTGGTCAACGGCGCGCTGGAACCAGCCGTCTCCATCCACCTCTACGCCCCCGGGCTGACCGAGATGAACCAGTACGGCGCCGCCACCGGCGTCCCCGAGCAGCACCACGAACAGAGCGCCGAGCAGCACGCCGGGCCGCGCCCCGACCAGCACGGGCAGCAGGCCGGGCCGCACCCGGGGCAGCACCGGCGGGCACCGGCCGAGCGGCACTGAGCACGGACTGAGCGCGGCCTGACGAGGAGTCCGACCGTGGCAGGATGACCCCATGCGCATCGTGGCACTGGCAGGCGGAATCGGCGGGGCGCGCTTCCTGCGCGGACTCCTCGCGGCGGTCGGACCGCAGGACGAGATCACCGTCATCGGCAACACCGGCGACGACATCCACCTCTACGGCCTCAAGGTCTGCCCCGACCTCGACACCGTGATGTACACCCTCGGCGGCGGCATCCACGAGGAGCAGGGCTGGGGCCGGGCCGACGAGACCTGGTCGATCAAGGCCGAGATGAAGGAGTACGGCGTCGGCCCCGAGTGGTTCGGCCTCGGCGACCGGGACTTCGCCACCCACCTCGTCCGCAGCCAGATGCTCACCGCCGGATACAGCCTCAGCCAGGTCACCGAGGCGCTGTGCGTGCGCTGGCAGCCCGGCGTGCGGCTGCTGCCGATGAGTGACGACCGGGTCGAGACCCACGTGAGGATCACCGACGAGCAGGGCACCCGGGCCGTCCACTTCCAGGAGTACTGGGTCAAGCTGCACGCCGCCGTCGACGCCGAGGCGATCATCCCGGTGGGCGCCGACACCGCCAAGCCCGCGCCCGGCGTGCTGGAGGCGATCGCCGCGGCCGACGTCATCCTCTTCCCGCCGTCCAACCCGGTCGTCTCGATCGGCACCATCCTGGCCGTCCCCGGCATCCGGGAGGCCGTCGCCGCCGCCTCCGCCCCGGTCGTGGGCCTCTCCCCGATCATCGGCGGAGCGCCGGTGCGGGGCATGGCCGACAAGGTGCTCGCCGCCATCGGTGTCGAGGCCACCGCGCAGGCCGTCGCGCTCCACTACGGCGCCGGGATCCTGGACGGCTGGCTGGTGGACACCGCCGACGAAGGCGCCGTGGCCGCCGTCGAGGCCGCCGGGATCGCCTGCCGGGCCGTCCCGCTGCTGATGACGGACGTCGACGCCACCGCCGAGATGGCCCGGGCGGCGCTCGCGCTCGCCGAGCAGGTCCGCACGTGACCGCCTCGCTGGAGGTCCTGGCCGTCGAGGGCATACCGGAGATCGACCAGGGGGCGGACCTCGCCGGGCTGATCGCCAAGGCCGCGACCTACCAGGACGGCGACATCCTGGTGGTCACCTCGAAGATCGTCAGCAAGGCCGAGGGCCGGCTGCTGCGCGCCGCCGACCGCGAGGCCGCGATCGACGCCGAGACCGTCCGGGTGGTCGCCCGGCGCGGACCGGCCCGGATCGTGGAGAACCGCAACGGCTTCGTCATGGCCGCCGCCGGCGTCGACGCCTCCAACACCGCCCCCGGCACGGTGCTGCTGCTCCCCGAGGACCCGGACGCCTCGGCGCGCGCGCTGCGGGCCGGGCTCCAGCAGCTCACCGGCCGCCGACTCGCCGTCGTCGTCACCGACACCTTCGGCCGGCCCTGGCGCAACGGGCTCACCGACGTGGCGATCGGCGCCGCCGGGCTGTCCGTCCTGGAGGACCACCGCGGTCGCACCGACAGCCACGGCAACGAGCTGGTGCTCACCGTCACCGCCACCGCCGACGAACTCGCCGCCGCCGCCGACCTGGTGAAGGGCAAGGCCACCGGCGTGCCGGTCGCGATCGTGCGCGGGCTCGGACACCTGGTCACCGACGAGGACGGCGACGGCACCCGGCCCCTGGTGCGGCGCGCCTCGGACGACATGTTCCGGCTCGGCACCTCCGAGGCGCTGCGCCAGGCCGTCACCCTGCGGCGCACCGTCCGCTCCTTCACCACCGACCCGGTCGACCCGGCCGCCGTCCGCCGCGCCGTCGCCGCCGCCGTCACCGCGCCCGCCCCGCACCACACCACCCCCTGGCGGTTCGTCCTGCTGGAGTCCGCCGGGACCCGCACCCGGCTGCTCGACGCGATGCTCGCCGCCTGGCAGCGCGACCTGCGCGAACTCGACGGCTGGGACGACGCCAGGATCGCCCGCCGCACCGCCCGCGGCGACGTCCTGCGCGACGCGCCGTACCTGGTGGTCCCCTGCCTGGTGATGGACGGCTCCCACGACTACCCGGACCCGCGCCGGGCCGCGGCCGAGCGGGAGATGTTCACCGTGGCCGCCGGCGCGGCCGTGCAGAACCTGCTGGTCGCGCTGACCGGCGAGGGCTACGGCTCCGCCTGGGTGTCGTCCACCATGTTCTGCCGCGACACCGTCCGGGCCGCACTGGACCTCCCGGACGGCTGGGACCCGATGGGCGCCGTCGCCGTCGGCCGCCCGGCCGAACCGCCCCGCGAACGGCCGCAGCGCGACGCGGAGGCGTTCATCGAGGTGCGGTAGGGCTCAGCGGCCGCGGTGGGTCTCGCGGCGGTAGCCGACCCTGACAACGAGGATCACCGGGACCTCCTCCCGGATCGCAGCGCGGCGCTCTTCGCTGCTCTTCGCTCAGCGGTGGCGGTGGTCGTTGGGCGTCAGCCGGGGGCCGTAGCGGGGGGCGCGGGTGCCGATGGCGAGGAGGAGGCGGCAGATGCGGTAGCGGTGGGGGCGGTAGGGCTCCAGGAGGGCGAGCATCTGGGCGTCGTCGCTGCGGGGGCGCCCGGCCAGGGCCCAGCCGACCAGGTTCGGGAGGTGGAAGTCGCCGACCGAGACCGCGTCCGGGTCGCCGTTGCTGCGCTGCAGCGTCTCGGCGGCCGTCCAGACGCCGATGCCCGGGACGGCCGTCAGCCGGACGAAGGCCTCCTCGTGGCCCATCGCCGAGGCCTCCTCCAGCCGGGGTGCCAGCCGCACCGCCCGCATCACCGTCGCCGAACGCTTCGGGTCCACGCCCGCCCGGTGCCACTCCCAGCTCGGGACCATCGCCCACTCCCGGGCCGTCGGCGTCACCCACATGCCCGGGGCGGGGCCGGGCGCCGGGGTGCCGAAGTCCCGCAGCAGGATGCGCCAGGCGCGGTAGGCCTCGTCCGTGGTGACCTTCTGCTCCAGGATCGCCGGGACGAGCGACTCCAGCACCAGTCCGGTACGGGTCAGGCGCACGCCCGCGGTCCGGCGCTGGGCGTCCCGCAGCGGGCCGGGCGGCAGCACCAGCGCCTCCGGCCGGTCCTCCGCACCGAGCAGCGCGGGCAGCCGGTCCAGCAGCCACTGGGCGCCGGGGCCCCAGGCGGTCGCCTGTACCTCGCCGACACCCGGACGCGACAGCACCCGGAGGGTGCCGACGCCGGCCGGGGTGCGGGAGGCCCGCCAGACCGCGCCGTCGCCGGTGGTGCGGTAGGAGGGGTCGGCCGGGCCCCGGCGCAGCGGCAGCAGCGTCCGGACCGCGTCGATCGGGAAGCCCGGCCGCCAGCGCCGTACCGCTTCGCCGCCCGTCACTGCCGTCGCCTCCTGTGGTGCCTGAGGCTATGAACGATAACGCGGGCCGGGCGGCGACCTTCCGGACGGCGGGCGGGGACCTTCCGGCCGGTGGGCGGGGGACGGCGGGCGCGGGCGGCCGGGCGGGCGTCAGCTCGCCTGCAGTCGCGCCGCGGCCGCCCGCAGGTCCGGGAGCCGGGCGTACAGCGCGTCGCCGGGGCACTCGGTGTTGAAGGCGTCGCGGTGGCCGGAGACGGCGTCGAAGTCGACCACCGTGCCCTTGGGGTAGCGGCTGGCGTCGGAGGCGGAGGTGAGCTTGGTGTGGCCGTCGGCGGCCTGGCCGGTGAGGCCGAGCTTCCACGCGGCGAGGGTGGCGAGCCCGTCGAGGAGGGGCTGCGGCGGGGCGTCGCCGTAGGTGCCGATGGCGGCGACCCCGGCGGAGTCGGTGTTGAAGCCCAGGGTGTGGGCGCCGTGGACGGGCTGGTCGACGCCGCCGGCGCGGCCCTCGTAGACGGTGCCGCAGCGGTCGACCAGGAAGTTGTAGCCGATGTCCCGCCAGCCGCTGGTCTTGACGTGGTACTGGTAGATCGACCTGATCACCCGGGGAGCGTCGGAGCAGGCGTAGTCGGTGGCGGTCGCGGTGTGGTGGACGAAGACCTCGCGGACCGGGCCGGTGTACTCGAAGCCGGGGGCGCGCAGCGATTCGTCGGCGCCCCAGCCGGCCCGGGTGACGATGGCCGGGCGCGGGGCGCGACGGCCGTCCGCGGGGGCGGCGGGCAGGGTCCGGGTGGCGGCCGTGGCGCCGCCGCCCGCGCCGGGGTCGACCAGGTCGAGCCGCAGGCCGGGCGGCGGACCGGCCGGGCCCGGTACGACCTCCACCGCGACGCCGTCGCTGCGGCCGGTCCACAGCGGGGCGGTGGCGCCGTGGGTGCTGCGGTCGGGGCCGTCCTCGGCGTCGGCCTCCAGGGCGTGCCAGTCGCCCCACCGGCCGGTGGCGGCGTCCCGGGTGCGGACCCGGACGGTGGCGCCGGCCATCGCCGCCGGCGGGCCGTCCCAGCCGACGCCGAGGAGTTCGAACGTCCGGGTGGCGCGCGGCGCCAGCCGGTGGCCGGTGGCCAGCGGGAGCGAGACGGTCGTGCCGCCGCCGGGGAAGTCACGGCGCTCGGCGGCCGGGGCAAGGGGCACGGCGGAGGCTGCGGGAGCGGGCTGGAGCAGCAGGGCGGCGGCGCAGCCGGCGAGCAGCAGGGCGGGGAGGGAGCGGCGCACGCCCCGAAGGGCGGGGCGCACGGTCCGACGTGAGGCCTCGTTGGAAATGCACATGAAAGGGATCGTCGCCGCAAAACGGACGTCCCGCCACGCCACCTCGCGCCCGGTCGGCCGCCCTCCCGGCCTCCCACCCGAAGGCCGTAGGCTGGGGCGCACCATGACTGCGCCATTCGCTGCCGATGCCCGCACCCCCGTCGAGCTGCTGCACGCCTACCTGCGCGGCGGCACCCCTTCGGTCGATCCCGCGGCCCCGCTGGTCACCTTCTACGACGACGCCACCGGCGAACGGGTGGAGCTGTCCGCCCGGACCTTCGACAACTGGGTCGCCAAGACCGCCAACCTCCTCCAGGACGAGCTGAACGCCGGTCCGGGCGACCGCGCCGCACTCCTGCTGCCCGCCCACTGGCAGAGCGCCGTCTGGCTGCTGGCCTGCTGGTCGGTCGGGGTGACGGCGGTGCCGGCCGGGGACCCGGCCACCGCCGACCTGGTGGTGAGCGGCCCGGACGGCCTGGAGGCCGCCCACGCCTGCGAGGGCGAGCGCGTCGCGCTCGCGCTGCGCCCGCTCGGCGGCCGCTTCCCGCAGCGCCCGGACGGCTTCCTCGACTACGCCGCCGAGGTGCCCGGCCAGGGCGACCGCTTCGCGCCGTACTCCCCCGTGCCGCCGGACGGGCCGTCGCTGGAGACCACGGTGGACGGGCTGCCGCTGAAGCTGACCGGCGAGCAGACCGTCGCGCTGGCCCGGGAGGGCGCCGCGCGCCTCGGGCTGGAACCCGGCGGGCGGGTCCTGTCCACGCTGTCCTACGACGACTGGTCGGGTCTGGAGGCCGGCCTGCTGGCGCCGCTGGCGGCCGGCGCCTCGGTGGTGCTGTGCCGCAACTCCGAGGGTCTGAGCGCCGATCAGTGGGAGAAGCGGGTCGAATCCGAACGGGTGACACTGCGCCTCGGCTGACCCCGGGCGGCGGCCCGGCGGGTAGGGATCCCCGCCATGGCCGAGGACGACACCGAGCACCCCCCGACCGACGACGCTCCCCCGACGGACGCTCCCCCGGGCGGACCGGAACGCCCGCGCAGGCGCCGGCGGTGGCTGATGATCACCGCCGGCGTCGTCGCGTTCCTGGTGGTCGCCGGCGGGGTGCTGCTGTACGTCGCCTACCGGAAGCTTGACGGCAACATCCGGACCGACTCGGCCACCGACAAGCTGCTGGCCAAGCTGGAGGCGGAGCGCCCGAGCCGTACCGCCGGCGCCAAGGACGCCCAGAACATCCTGCTGATCGGCAGCGACGACCGCTCCGGCGCCAACTCCGCCTACGGCGGCCAGGGCGGCACCCAGCGCTCGGACACCACGATCCTGCTGCACGTCGCCGCCGACCGCCGGCACGCGACGGCGGTCTCCGTCCCGCGCGACGTCATGGTCACCGTGCCCGCCTGCGAGAAGCCGGACGGCACCCGCAGCAAGCCGGGGGTGATGCAGTTCAACTGGGCCTTCGAAGTGGGCGGTCCGGCCTGCTCGATCCGCACCGTCGAGCAGCTGAGCGGCATCCGGATCGACCACTACCTGATCCTCGACTTCCATGGCTTCAAGACGATGGTGGACGCGATCGGCGGCGTCGAGGTGTGCGTCACGCAGCCGATCCACGACAAGGACGCCAAGCTGGACCTGCCGGCCGGCCGCCAGGTGCTGCACGGCGAACAGGCCCTCGGCTACGTCCGGGCCCGGGAGAGCCTGGGCGACGGCAGCGACACCCAGCGGATGGGCCGTCAGCAGCAGTTCCTGGCCTCGCTGATCCACAAGGTGCAGTCGCAGGGGGTGCTGCTGAACCCGGCGAAGCTGTGGCCGGTGCTGGATGCGGCCACCTCCTCGATCGAGGCGGACGCCGGCCTGTCGTCGCTCGGCGCGCTGTACGACCTCACCCAGGACCTGCGCGGCATCCCCGCGCAGGACGTGGCGTTCCTGACCGCGCCGCGCCGCCCGTACCACTACGACTCGGACCGGGACGAGTTCGTGCAGCCCCAGACCACCCAGCTGTTCACCGCGCTGCGGGACGACCGGCCGATCACCGTCCGGCCGCCGGGATCGACGCCCACCGCGGGGGCGAGCCCGTCCGCCGGCGTGGAACCGAGCCCGGCGGGGGCCGCCGGCCCGGGGTCGGACCGGGCCACCGCGTCACCCTCGGCGAGCGGCTCGCCCACCTTCGAGGGACGGACGGCCGACGTGGACCCCTGCGCCCAGCGCTGATCCCGGCGACGCCGCAGGTCCGCGCCACCGAGGCGGCGACGGCCGGGAAATGCCGGACCGGGCCACGACTTTGCCGAGCCCTTGCCAGCGCATGACGGAAGTCACAACCGGAACGATTCCCCCGTTCGGCTCGTCTAGTGTGTCCGGATCGGCCCGTCGGAGCGGGCGGGCCGGAGCCGTGACCGGTCCGAAGATAGGGAACCCCCGTGTACGAGGAGCAACCGGAAACCGGCCCGTACCGGGTCGACCGGGCCGCCGGGGTCCCCGGGCAGCGCCGGCCCGACGGGGACGCGGCGGCCGAGCCGGCCCCGGCCGGGGAGGGCCGCCGGGACACCCGACGGCGGGCCGCCGCCACCGCCAGGCGCAGGCGGCGGCGACGGATGGTCAAGTGGACGGCCGGCACCGGCGCGCTGGTGATGGCCGCGGGCTGCGGCGGCGCGTACTACCTGTACCAGCACTTCAACAACAACCTGACCTCGGTCAAGGTCCAGCTGGGCGACGAGGCCGAGCGGCCGCAGGCCGCCGGGGCCGCGCTGAACGTCCTGGTGATCGGCACCGACAGCCGGGCGGGCCTCGGCCGCGAGTACGGCGACGAGGGCAGCAGCGGGCACGCCGACACCACCCTGCTGTTCCACATCGCCAAGGACCGCTCCAACGCGACCGTGATCAGCATCCCGCGCGACCTGATGGTGCCGATCCCGGAGTGCCAGACCGACAAGGGGACGAAGATCCCCGGCTCGGCGCGGGACATGTTCAACACGAGCCTCGGCCAGCAGGGACGCGACGCGGGCTGCACCTGGAAGACCGTCGAGAAGATGACCGGGATCCGGGTCGACCACTTCGTGCAGGTCAACTTCGAGGCGGTGAAGACCCTTTCCACCGCCGTCGGCGGGGTGGAGGTCTGCGCGGCCAAGGACATCGACGACAAGGACTCGCACCTCAAGATGTCCAAGGGCCGGCACGTGGTCCAGGGCGAGGAGGCGCTGTCCTTCGTCCGCACCCGGCACGCCGTCGGCTTCGGCGGGGACCTCACCCGCATCCCGCTCCAGCAGCAGTTCATCAGCTCGATGATCCGCAAGATCAAGAGCGACGACACCCTGACCAGCCCGACCAAGCTCTACAAGCTCGCGGACGCGGCAACCAAGGCGCTCACCGTCGACTCCGCCATCGGCAGCGTGGAGAAGCTGAAGGACCTCGCGCAGGACCTCAGCAAGGTGGACACCAAGAACATCACCTTCACCACCGTGCCCGTCCTGGACGACCCCAAGGACGAGGACCGGTTGATCCTCAAGCAGCCCGACGCGGGGCAGGTGTTCGCGATGATCGCGGGCGACCGCTCGCTGACCGGGACGACCGCCCCGCCCACCGCCGGAACGACCACGACGGCCGCGCCCGCCCCGGCCGCGCCGACCACCACCGCCGCGGCGGTGGACGCCAAGGACGTCCCGGTGACGGTGCGCAATGCCAGCGGGACGCGCGGGCAGTCCGGTCCGACGGTGGAGAAGCTGAAGGCCAAGGGCTTCGCCAAGGCCGCGGTGGCCTCCGACGCACCGGTCACCGCCGGCACCACGGTGTCCTATCCCGCCGGCCAGGAGGCCGCGGCCTCCGCGCTGGCCGCCGCCCTCGGGCTGCCCGCCGACGCCGTCCGGCCGAACCCGAAGGCGGGGCCGAAGGACCCGCTGCTGCTGGTGCTCGGCAAGGACGTCCTCGCGACGCCCGCGCAGGCGCCGACGGAGGCCCCGAAGGACCTCCAGCGCGTGCAGGCGGACGACGTGGACGTCTGCGCCAAGTAGCGCGGCCGAGGAGGCGCCGGCAGGGGCACCACAGCGGAGAGCCCGGTGCCGGCCGCGAACCGCGGCCGGCACCGTGCGGACCGACACCCGCGCCGCCGCTCCGGGGGCGTCACCCCTTCGCGACGTCGGTCAACGCGCCTGGGAGAGCACGTCCTTGGAGGACGGGCTGACGCTCCGCATCACCCGGCGGGCCAGCGAACGGGGCGAGGTGATGAAGCCGAAGCCCCAACTGAGGTGCATGGTGGCGAGCGCCACCGGCAGCAGCGCCCTGGCCTTGAGGGACAGGCCGCGCCCCTCGACCGCCGCGCCGCCCAGGATGCCCAGCAGGTAGGCGCCGGGCACCGCGAGGAAGGCCGGGTGGACGGCGGCGCCGAGCACCAGCCCGAGGACGACCGCGAGCAGCGCGGACGGCGGGGCGAGGTAGCGCAGGTTGACCGAGCCGCGGTGGTAGCGGGTCACCACCCGGCGCCAACGGCCATAGTCCTTGTACTGCTTGGCGAGCGCCCGGACCGAGGGCCGGGGCCGGTAGGTCACCTTGAGCTGCGGGGTGAACCAGACCAGCCCGCCGTCCTGGCGGATCCGGTAGTTGAGCTCCCAGTCCTGGGCGCGGATGAACTCCTCGTTGTAGCCGCCGAGCTTCTCCAGCACCTCCCGCCGGAACACCCCGAGGTAGACGGTGTCCGCCGGGCCTGCCAGGCCGCCGGTGTGGAAGGCCGCGTTGCCGACACCGATCTTGGAGGTCATCGCGGCCGCGACCGCGTGCTCCCACTCGGTCTCGCCCTCGGCGTGCATGATGCCGCCGACGTTCGCCGCGTCCATCTCGCCGAGCAGCCGGACCGCCGTGGTGATGTAGCCGGGGGTGAGCAGGCCGTGGCCGTCCACGCGCACCACTATCGGGTGCTGCGAGCCGCGGATGGCGGCGTTCAGCCCTGCGGGGGTCCGGCCGGTGGGGTTCTCCACCGTGCGCACCCGCGGATCCTCCGCGACCAGCTCGGCCGCGATCTCGGCGGTGCGGTCGGTGGAGGGGCCGAGGGCGATCACCACTTCCATCGGCCCCGGGTACTCCTGATCCAGGATGCGCCGGACCGCCGTGCGCAGGTGTCGTTCCTCGTTGAGCACCGGCATGATCACGGAAACAGCCGGCAGCTCATCAGCAGCCTTGGTGTTCATCGGGGCCAACCGTACCGGTGCCGACGCGTCTCCGTCTTGTCCCGGTCTGGGCGGCTCCGGGTGCCCCGAAGGGCCGTACCGGCGCTGTGATCACGCACACCGTACCGCTCCGCCCGCCCGCTCCCGAATCGGAGTGGGAACGGTGCAGGTTCGGGGCAGGTTCAGGGCGATCGGTGAACGGAGCCGGACCGCGGAGCCCCTGGCCGCTCGGACCGCCGCATGGCCGCCCGGACCGCCTCCTCCTCCGTGCGGGCGCCGCAGGGGCCGGGCGCTGTGCGCGCCCGGCCCCTGACCCCCGTTCCCCCGTTTCCCCCGTGTTCCCGGTCCCCCCGCCCCGGGAGCTCGACCCGGCGTCCCCCGCCGCCGGGTCAGTCCGTCGCGATGGCCGCGAGGACGTTCATCCGCCCGGCCCGGAAGGCCGGGACCAGCGCGGCGACCAGACCGATCACCACCGAGGCGACCAGCGTCACCACGACCGTGCCGGTCGGGACGGACAGCGTCCCGAGGCCCTGGTCCCGCAGCACCCGCTGGGCGGTGACCCCCCAGGCCAGGCCCAGCCCGGCGCCGAGCACCGCGCCGAACACCGCGATCACCACGGACTCCAGCCGGATCATCCGGCGCAGCTGGCGGCGGGAGAGTCCGATCGCCCGCAGCAGGCCGATCTCGCGGGTCCGCTCGACCACCGACAGCGCCAGGGTGTTGACCACGCCGAGCACCGCGACGGTGATCGACAGGCCGACCAGTCCGTAGATCAGGTAGAGCAGGGTGTCGACCTGGGACTGCACCAGCTCCTTGTAGCCGGCCTGGTCCTTGACCGTCAGCTGCGGGTACGGCTTGAGCGCGTCCTCCAGGGCCGTCAGCGTCCTGGCGACGTCGGCGCCGGGCGCGGCCTTGGCGAAGAAGGTGCGGACGGGCGGCTGCTCGGCGGCCGGGACGGCCCCGGTGACGGTGTCCAGGCCGACGAAGGAGCCGTCCCCGAGCAGGCCGCCCTTCTGAAACACCACGCCCACCGGCAGCGTCTGGGTGCGGCCCCTGCCGTAGTCGACGGTGAGCCGGTCGCCGACCTTCAGGCCGTGGTCCTCGGCGAAGGCCTCGCCGATCCCGAGCGAGCCGCGCCCGACCGAGTCCACCGCTCCGGAGCTGACCACCGGGTGGAAGTCGGCGCCGAAGAAGCTGCCCGGCACCGCGGTCAGGTCCGTCCTGGTGCTCTGGCCGCCCGGCAGCCGGACCTTCACGTGCCCGAAGTCCTCCTGGGTGGTGACGTGGTCGATGCCCGGAGTCCGCCGCACCGCGTCCGTCATGTCCGCGGTGACCCCGGTCGGGCCGCCCGCGATGATGTAGTCCACGCCGACCGACTTGTCGATCTGAGCGCCGACCGAGGTGACGGCCGAGGAGCTGAAGACCGAGGCGCCGATCACCAGGGCCAGGCCGATCATCAGCGCGGCGGCGGTGGCGCCGGTGCGGCGCGGGTTGCGCATCGCGTTGCGCTGGGCGAGCGTGCCGGAGGGCCCGAACAGGGCGGGGAGCAGGGCCCCGAGCACCTTGATGATCACGGTGGCCAGCAGCGGGCCGAGCACCACGAAGCCGATCAGGGTGAGGACCAGGCCCGGGCCCAGGTACTGGCCGCCGGTGGACGCCTCCCGCGCCGTGCCCGCGAGGACCAGCAGGGCGGCGCCTCCGCCGGTCAGCAGCAGGCCGATGACCGACCGGACGGTGTTGGACCGGGCCTCGGCCGGGGTGCCGTGGTCGCGCAGGGCGGCCATCGGCGCGATCCGGCCGGCCCGGCGGGCCGGGATCCAGGCCGCGATGACGGTGATCAGGACGCCCACCGCGTAGCCCGCGACGAACACGTCCGGTCCGATCTCCAGGTCGCCCGCGTCGAGGTCCATGCCGATCGCGTTCATCAGCTTGATCAGCCCGACCGCGACGCCGAGGCCGGCCGCCACCCCGAGGGTGGAGCCGAGCACGCCCAGGATCAGCGCCTCGACCAGCACCGAGCCGTTCACCTGCCGCCGGCTGCCGCCGATGGCGCGCAGCAGGCCGATCTCGCGGGTGCGCTGGGCGACCAGCATCGAGAAGGTGTTGATGATCAGGAAGCCGCCGACGACCAGCGAGATGCCGGCGAAGCCGAGCATCGCGTACTTCATGAAGCTCAGGCCGTTGCCGATCGCCTTGGTGTTCTCGTCCTTCTGCTCGGCCGCGGTCTTGACCTGGTAGCCGCTGCCGACGGCGGCCAGGGCGTCGGCCTTGAGCCGGTCGTCGCCGCGACTGCCGTCGCCGAAGGCCTCGACGGAGGTGTACGCCTGCTCGCCGAGCAGCACCTGCTGGGCGGTCGGGGTGTCCAGGAAGGCCAGCGCCGCGCCCGGGTTGGTGGTGGTGAAGGTGGCGATGCCGACGATCGTGTACGGGTGCTGCCCGGCGGCGTTGTCGACCCGGATGCGGTCGCCGAGGCCGAGGCCGGCCTTCTTGGCGGTGTCCGCGTCCAGGACCAGTTCGCCGGAGTTCTGCGGGACGTGCCCGGAGGTGATCCGGACCGGGTTGCGCGGGGTGTCGGTCCAGTTCCCGACCAGGGTGGGCGCGCCGGTGGTCGGGCCGACCAGCTTGCTGGTGGCCGGGTTGACCAGGATCGCGTTGCCGACCATGACCTGGCCGACGGCCGTCTTCACGCCGGGAACCGCGGCGACCTGCCCGGCGAGCGAGACCGGGACGGTCAGGGGCTTGTCGGTGGGCTGCCGGTCCTCGTCGTCGGCCGGCTTGGGCGGCTGGACCGAGATGTCCGAGGCGGTCGCGGCGAACAGCTTGGAGAAGGTACTGGTGGCGGTGTCGGAGAACACCAGAGTGCCGGACACGAAGGCGACCGACAGCACGACGGCTACGAGCGAGAGCGCCATCCGGCCCTTGTGGGCGAAGAAGCTCCGCAGTGAGGTCTTGAGCAGCATGGTGAGTCGTCCCGCCGCTCAGCTGGTGCGCTTGCCGTCGAAACGGCGCATGCGTTCGAGGACGGAGTCGGCGGTGGGCGCGTGCATCTCGTCGACGATCACGCCGTCGGCGAGGAAGAGCACGCGGTCCGCGTAGCCGGCGGCGACCGGGTCGTGGGTGACCATGACCATGGTCTGGCCCAGTTCGTCCACCGAGCGGCGCAGGAAGGTCAGCACCTCGGCACCGGCCCGGGAGTCCAGGTTCCCGGTGGGCTCGTCGCCGAAGATGATCTCGGGGCGGGCGGCCAGCGCCCGGGCCACCGCGACGCGCTGCTGCTGGCCGCCGGAGAGCTGGGTGGGGCGGTGCTTGAGCCGGCCGGCCAGGCCCACCGTCTCCACCACCTGGTCCAGCCAGGCCGGGTCTGGTCTGCGGCCGGCGATGTCCATCGGCAGCGTGATGTTCTCCAGCGCGCTCAGGGTCGGCAGCAGGTTGAACGCCTGGAAGATGAAACCGATCTTGTCGCGGCGCAGCCTGGTCAGCTGCTTGTCCTTGAGCCCGGTGATCTCCGTGTCCCCGATCCGGATCCGACCGCTGCTGACCGTGTCCAGACCGGCCAGGCAGTGCATCAGGGTCGACTTGCCGGAGCCGGACGGGCCCATGATCGCGGTGAACCGACCCCGCTGGATGTCGACGTCGACCGCGTCCAGGGCGGTCACCTTGGTCTCCCCCGAGCCGTACGCCTTGGTGACCTGACGGGCCGACGCGGCGACGGCGGACGCTCCGCCGGGGAGCTGGGGGTCGTACACGGCTGCTGCCGTCGTCACTGGATTCTCCTCAGAAGTGGGCCCACCCGACGCCCCCACCCTCCCGGCGGAAACGGGCCGCGGACCCGATGGAACCGGGCCGCGTTCGGGCGGGTGGGGACGTGGGATCCACGGTAGGAGCCGGCTGCGGTCCCGCTCGTCCTCCGTCGGAATGAAGCGGTGCAACCAAGGTTCTACGGGCTGCGGCGCCCCACCCCCTAAGGGGCGCCGCGAACCGTCTCGGGGTCAGCCCGTACGGGGCCGCGCCGACCGCTGATCAGCCGGTCAGCGCGGGTGCGGCGAGCCGCTCCAGGGCGTCGGCGAAGCCCGCCACGACGGGGGCCAGCAGGGCGTCCGTCCCGCGCTCGACCAGGGTCGTGCCGTCTTCCCCGGCGGTGATGTGGCGGTCGAGCACGAACCAGCCCTGGGTGATGTGGCCGGCGCCCATCGAGCTGAGCACCGGGCGCAGCGCGTAGTCCACCGCGAGGACGTGCGCGGGCGAGCCGCCGGTGGCCAGCGGCAGGACGGCCTTGCCGGTCAGCGCGTGCTGCGGGAGCACGTCCAGCAGGGCCTTCAGCAGGCCCGAGTAGGCGGCCTTGTAGACGGGGGTGCCGATCACCACGCCGTCGGCGCGGGCGACCAGGTCGGTGACGGCGGCGATCGCGGGGTGGTCGAAGTCACCGGACAACAGGGCGTGCGCGGGCAGGCTGCGGGCCTCGAAGGGGACGACGTGGTGGCCGCGGTCGGTGAGGTGGGCGTCGACATGGCGCAGCAGGCGGGTGGTGCGGGAGGTGGCGGACGGGGAGCCGGAAACGGACAGGACGGTGGCCATGGTTCACCTCTGGCTGGAAGCGGGGCGGCGGCTCTGCGGAGCGGCGCCGCGACGGCAGGGCGCCGCGGTTCGGTGCTCGGGATGAGTCGGTGCTCGGAGACGGCGTCCCGGCGGACGCGGGGAGCGGGCGGCGTCAGCCGCGACAGAGCGAGCAGGCCACCCCACGCCGCAGGTCGACGTGCCGCCGACGCGTGAGTGCCCAACGCTGGTCCATGCCTGAGATGCAAACACGCTGTGTTCGAGGCGGTCAAGAATCGTTTCGGCTGCCGGAACGCCGGTGACGGGACGTTTCAGCGGAACGATCCGGTACGTGCATCAAAACTGCTACAAGAGGCCTGGTGAAGCCCCCGGGGGGAGTCAGCACGACCGGCGTCGGGCATCCTCGACGGCATGAACACGTGGCAGGAGGGCCGCCCGGGCGGCGGTGGGAACCCGTACGGCGGCAACGGCGGAGGCGGGGCGGCGGCCGAGCCGCCGCTGCCGGCCTCGCTGAACCCGCGCGGGCCGGGCGCGCCCGCGCCACGGCAGCCGTCGACGATGCCGCCGTCGTCGCCGTACGTCGGTGTCCCGCCGCAGGGCGCCCCGGCCGGTCCCGGTCGGCCCGGCGGCCCTGGCGGTCCGGGCGGTCCTGATCGGCCCGGCGGTCCGGACGGCCCCGGCGGCCCCGGTGGCCCCGGTGGCCCCGGTGGCCCGGCCGGAGCGTGGCTGGCCGACCCGGAAGCCAGGCGCTGGCCGCCGCGCCGGATCGTCAAGTGGTCGGTCTTCGGGCTGCTGATCGCCGTCATGGTGACCGCCGTCTCCACCTACTTCTGGGCGGACTCCAAGCTCAACCACGAGAACGTGCTCGCCGACTACCCCGGCCGCCCGGCGGCCGGCAAGGGCACCAACTGGCTGATCGTCGGCTCGGACAGCCGCCAGGGCCTCACCGACGCCGAGCAGGACGACCTGCACACCGGGCACGACACCGAGGGCAAGCGCAGCGACTCGATGATGGTCCTGCACATCGGGGACAACGGGAACACCCTGATGAGCATCCCGCGCGACTCCTGGGTGCCGATCCCCGAGCACGCGGGCAGCAACGGCAAGCCCGTCAAGGCCACCACCGCGAAGATCAACTCGGCCTTCGGCAACGGCGGCGGCCGCCTGCTCGTGCAGACCGTCGAGCAGAACACCGGCATCCGCATCGACCACTACGCCGAGATCGGCTTCGCCGGCTTCGTCGGCATCGTCGACTCCATCGGCGGCGTCGAGATGCACATCGACCAGGACATCAAGGACAAGGACTCCGGCCTCGACCTCAAGGCCGGCGACCAGACCCTCAACGGCAAGCAGGCCCTGGCCTTCGTCCGCCAGCGCCACCAGATGGCCGACCAGGACCTCGGCCGGATGCGCAACCAGCAGAAGTTCCTCGGCGCCCTGGCCCACCAGGCCGCCTCCCCGGGCACCCTGCTCAACCCGTTCATCTTCTACCCGCTGGTCGACTCGGCGCTCGGCACGCTGATCGTCGACGACGACTGCGGGCTGACCGACCTGGGCTCGCTCTTCCTCGCCATGAAGGACGTCAACGGCGGCGGCGGCAAGACCATCACCATCCCCATCGGCAACGCGGACTACCACACCAAGACCGGGGAGTCCGCAGTGCTCTGGGACACCACCAAGTCCAAGCAGGTCTTCGACGCCTTCAAGAACGACACCGCGATGCCGGACTTCAAGTGACCGGCGGCCTCGGCTGACCGACGGCCTCGGCTGACCGGCGGCCGGCCTGCCCGGGTGGTTCAGGCCGCCGGCCGGGCCGGCAGCCGGTCGAGCACGATGCCGAAGTGCTCGCGGTACGCGGCCAGCGCCCCGGCGTCCGTGAGCTGCTCCTCGGTACGGGTGCCGTCGGGGGCGGTCCGGATCAGTCGCGTACCGCTGAGGGTGGTCCGGCCGCCGTCCGGGGCGAGCAGCGAGCAGGTGGTCGACCGGGTGAAGTGGGACTGCGGCGAGGTGGTCTGCCACCAGCAGGTCGGCCCGAAGTCGGCGAGCGGGTACGGGCGCGGGTCGAGGCGGTACTGCGGCACGCCGTCGAGCCGTACGTCCAGCTCGCCGTGGTCGCCGTACGGACTGATCGTGACGGTGCCGTGCGGGTCGGGCTGGACACCGCGCTCGTCGAGGCGCAGCGGGCGCAGGGCGAAGCGGCCGAAACCCACGTCGGCCAGCCACGGTTCGTCCAGGTCCACCCGCAGCGCCAGGTGGTCGAACGGCGGTCCGGGCCGCTCACCGTCGAAGACCCGGGCGGCCAGCAGGCTCACCCGGTAGCCCAGCGAGCGCAGCAACTCGGCGAAGGCGCCGTTGAGTTCGTAGCAGAAGCCGCCGCGCCGCCGGTCGACCAGCTTGGCCGCCAGGGCGGCCGGCTCCAGCACCACCGGTTCGCCGAGGTGGATGCTCAGGTTCTCGAACGGGACCGTCCGCAGGTGGGCCGCCTGCAGCCGCGCCAGGCCCGCCACCGAAGGCGGCCCGGGCTCCGTCAGCCCGATCCGCTCCAGGTACGCCGCCCGTACCGCCGGTGCCAGTCCCTCGTACGCCTGCTCGTCGTCCACCCGCCCATTCCACCCGGGCGGCGGGGATTCGGCCATCGGTCCTTCGGCCTAGGCATCGGGACGGTGTCGAGACCGCCGGAGGCGCCGGGAACACCACCGCCCCCGAGCGGGAGGTCGGCGAGGCCGACTTCCCGCTTCGGAGGTGGTTCGTCACCGGTCCCGGAGGGCGGTGATTACTCGACCACGCCCGACTTGGCGATGGTGATCTTGGCCGAGGTGCGGCCGCTCTGCGAACCGAGGCCCTCGATCTTCTTCACGAGGTCCATGCCCTCGACGACCTCACCGAAGACGACGTGCTTGCCGTCCAGCCAGTCGGTGACGATGGTGGTGATGAAGAACTGCGAACCGTTGGTGTTGCGACCGGCGTTGGCCATCGAGAGCAGGCCCGGGCGGTCGTGCTTCAGCTGGAAGTTCTCGTCCGCGAACTTCTCGCCGTAGATGCTCTTGCCACCGGTGCCGTTGTGGTTGGTGAAGTCACCGCCCTGCAGCATGAAGGCGGGGATCACGCGGTGGAAGCCGGAGCCCTCGTAGCCGAAGCCGTTCTGGCCGGTGGCCAGCTCGCGGAAGTTGCGGGCGGTCTTCGGGACGACGTCGTCGTACAGCTTGAAGACGATACGGCCGGCCGGCTCGTCGTTGATGGTGATGTCGAAGAAAACGTTGGAACCCATGCAGGGATCATGGCACGAGCGGCAGGACGCCGCGCGCCGCCCCCTCGGAGCCCGGGGGCACCAGGGCGTGCTATCCGGGAATCGAGCACCTTCGGCGAGCGTCTCGGCGAGCGTTTCCACGAGCGCTCGCGGCGGGCGCTCGCGTCGCGATCACGGGGAGGACGGGGTGGGCGACATGCGGATCGGCGAACTGGCCCGGCGCACGGGCGTGAGCGAGCGCTCGCTGCGGTACTACGAGCAGCAGGGCCTGCTGGTCGCGCACCGTACTCCGGGCGGGCACCGGGAGTACCCGGAGACGGCCGTGGACCGGGTGGTCCACATCCAGGAGCTGTTCGCCGCCGGGCTGAGCAGCCGCACCGTCCAGAAGGTCCTGCCCTGCATGCGGGACGCCGACGGCGGGCCGAACGAGGTCGCCACGCCGCGGCTGGTCGAGGAGCTCACCGCGCGGCGCGAGCGGATCGACCGGATGATCGCCGACCTGCTGCGCTCGCGGGAGGTGCTGGACGAGGTGAGCGCCGGCGCCTCGGGCCGGTCGGCGGCGGAGGCCGCGTAGCGCGGTCGCGCAGGCGGTCGCGCGGACGAGCGGGCAGGGCGCGTCGGTCAGGCCTTCAGCTTGCGCCAGACCGTCTCCAGGGCCTCGATGTCCGCCTGGTCCAGCCGCTCGGTGAAGACCGGCGCGAGGACGGCCCGCCGGGTGGCGTCGGCCTCGGCGAAGAGGGCGCGGCCCCGCTCGGTCAGCTCGATCCGCACCGAGCGCGCGTCCGAGGCGGAGGGCGCGCGGGAGACCAGTCCACGCCCGGCCAGGGCGTCCACCACCCGGGAGACCTGGCTGCGGCTGAGCATCGTCTTGGCGCCGAGGTCGGAGGCGGCCACCGGCTCCGGCTGGCCGTTCAGCCAGAGCATCACCTCGAACCAAGAGAGCGGCAGCCCGTGCACCCGGGCGAGTTCCCGGTCGACCCGGGCGGCGAGGGTGGTCCCGGCCCAGACCAGGCCGTAGAAGGCGTGGTCCTGCTCCGACAGCGGGCCCAGGGTGAGATCGGCGCGGTCCATGGCGTTCATCGTACCGAGATTGCGTGCGTGTGCACACAGTGTCCGGGCGCACGGCCGCCCGGCCGCCCGACAGCCCCGGGGGTACCAGTAGCATCGGCCTCCAACCACCTTGAGGGGGCGGGGACATGGGACGAATCGGGGTCTACCTGGCACATCCGCGGCCGGGCAGTTTCAATCACGCGCTCTACCAGGCCGTGGTCGACGAGCTGCGCGGGCGAGGCTGCGAGGTCCGGGCACACGACCTGTACGCCGACGGGTTCGCGCCGCTGCTCACCGCCGAGGAGACCGGCACGGTGACCGACGCCCGGGCCGCCGCCGACCCCGGACTCGCCCTGCACCGCGCCGAGGTGGCCACCCTGGACGCGCTGGTGCTGATCCACCCGAACTGGTGGGGCATGCCGCCCGCCGTGTTGACCGGCTGGGTGCAGCGGGTACTGGCCCCCGGCGTCGCGTACAAGCTCGGCACCGCCGACGGCGAGCCCACCGGACTGCTGCGGGCCGGCCGGGCCCTGGTGCTGAACACCTCGGACACCCCCGAGGCCCGGGAGCGCGAGGAGTTCGGCGACCCGCTGGAGCGGATCTGGGCGGCCTGCGTGCTGCCGTACGTCGGCGTCACCGACGTCCGGCGGACGGTGTTCCGCACCGTCACCGACGCCCCCGCCGCCCAGCGGGCCGCATGGCTGCGGCAGGCGCGCGAGCAGGCGGCCGCACTGCTCGACTGAGACCTACAGCGCCAGCTCCGCGACGGCCTGTCCGCCGCTCAGCTCGCCGGTCGGACGGAAACCCAGCCGGGCGTAGAACCCGGCCGGGCCGTCCGGGCCGGGCACGTAGGTGACGGCCGCGCGGGCGCCGCCACGACGGCGGATCTCGGCACAGACCTGCTCGACGGCGAACCGGCCGTACCCGCCGCCCTGCCGCTCCGCGTCGATCAGCAGGCGCCACAGGCCGGAGCGGGGACGGTCCTCGGGCCGCTCGGGGTAGAAGGTCACGTCGAAGAAGGCCATCACGAAGCCGACCGGCCGCCCGCCGTCGAGGATCAGCCGGGGCCAGGCCGCCTCCCCGTGCACGTACGCCACGGCCAGCGACTCGGCCACCGAGGCGACCAGCCCCTCCTGCTCGGGGCGCACCCGCAGGGCGAGCGCGGCGTCGAGGTTGTCGGGGGTGAGCGGGGCCAGGCTGAGCGCGGAGGGCATGGCGGGCAGCCTAGGAAACCGGGCCGCCCGCCGTCGCCCGATTTACCGGTGGCCGCGCTCAGCCGCCGGCCGATTTACCGGTGGGCCGCGCTCAGGCTTCGGCTGTTCAGACGCCGGCCGTTCAGGCACCGGCCGTTCAGGCGCCGGCCGTTCAGGCGCCGGACGGGTAGTCGGTGCCGCGGCCGACCTCCGCCCAGGCCTCGGCCTCGGCGCGCGCGGCGTCCAGGTGGCCGAGGACCGCCGTCACGGCGTCGGTGCCGAGGGCGAGCCGCAGCGGGGTCCGCTCGGCGTTCAGGGCGGCCAGGATCGCCTCGGCGGCCCTTGCCGGGTCGCCCGGCTGCTTGCCGTCGGAGTCCGGCAGGCCGGTGCGGACCGGGCCGACGACCGGCTCGTACGCGGCGATCGGGGTGGTGCGGGCGAGCGCGCCGCCGCCCGCGAAGCCGGTCCGGAACGCGCCCGGCTCGACGATCAGCACCTTGATCCCGAAGCCCGCCACCTCCTGGGCCAGCGCCTCGGACAGCCCCTCCAGCGCGAACTTGGTGGCCGAGTAGCCCCCCACACCGGGGAAGGTGAACCGGCCGCCCATGCTGCTCATCTGCACCACGGCGCCCGATCCCTGGGCCCGCATGTGCGGCAGCACCGCCCGGGTGAGCGCGGCCGGGCCGAAGAAGTGCAGGTCCATGAGGTCTCGCAGCTCGCGGTCGGTGTGCTCCTCGACGGCGCCGACCAGACCGCGCCCGGCGTTGTTCACCAGGACGTCGATCCGGCCGAACCGGGACAGCGTCTCCTCGACGGCGGCGGAGATCTGCTCGTGCTCGGTGACGTCCAGCCGGACCGGCAGGACCCGGCCGGGGTGGGCGTCCGCCAGCCCGGTCAGTGCCTCGGGCCGGCGGGCGGCGGCGACCACGGTGTCTCCGGCGGCCACGGCGGCCTCCGCGATGGCCTGGCCGAAGCCCGAGTTGGCACCGGTGATCAGCCAGATCCTGCCGGGGGTCTCGCGGGCGGTCATCTGTGTTCCTCCGCACTCGGTTTCCACGTAGGGGAGTTGACGATCATTTATACGACACGACGGTGGCCGGCCGTCCCGGCCGCCGCCCGGCACGCGGAAGCCCCCGGCCGATCGGGATCGGCCGGGGGCGTGGCGGGTTCGGAACCGGTGGCGCCGTTAGGGGAGGTTGCGGGCCATCACGATGCGCTGGACCTGGTTGGTGCCCTCGTAGATCTGGGTGATCTTCGCGTCCCGCATCATCCGCTCCACCGG
>NZ_JBVHXY010000060.1:0-25854 GCF_055569215.1 Kitasatospora sp. NPDC029312
CCCCGAAGCCGGCAGGAACCGCGACAGCACAGCCCACTCGGCATCCGACAGCTCATGACGACGCACCATGACGGACATGATTCCTCATCACTTGACCAGCTTTGAAGACGGCCCCTAGGACCGATTCAGCGCAGGGCGCGCCGCTCCGGTCGACCAGGCGCGAGCCTGTCGGCAGTTCTCGGTCGGTCAGGACGCCTTGTGCCGTGGCCGGCCGGTGTGTTCGAGGGCCTTCTGGAGTTCGTCGCGCGTCATGGTGGAGTGGTGGGGGATGTCGAGGTCGGTGGCCCTTTTGTAGAGCTCGGCCTTGGTGAGCTGGGACAGTTGTTGTTTGCCGGTGGCGCTGGCGCGCTTGGTGGTCTTGGCGGCGCCGGTCTTGGTGGCGGTGCTTTTCTTTCCGCTGGTCGGCTTGGGGGAGCGGCCGGCGCGGGCGGCCGAGGGCGGCTGATCGGCGCGCGTCTTCCGGGGCTCGTCGGCCGGTTCGCCCTTGCGGGCGGTTTCGAGGCTGCGGCGCAGGGCGTTCATGAGGTCAATCACGTTGGTGGCCTCGGGCTCGGGGCCGGCGGAGACGCACGGCCAGGTGGGGCAGGCGCCAGTGCGAAGCTGTGAGCCGCAGATCTGCTGGGGACGGATCAGTGCAGGGCGCTGACCGCGCGGGCGATGACGAGGAGGGAGGTGATGAGTGCGGCGATGCTCTCCACGCTCATGAGGACTTTGGCGCGGACGGTGAGTGGCATGGTGTCGGTCGGGCTGAAGGCGGTGGAGTTGGTCACCGACACGTAGAGGTAGTCGATCAGGGTGGGGGCCCAGTCGCAGGAGCGGCTGGAGCCGTCGGCGACTTCTTCCACCGCGTCGTGGTTCTCGTCTTGGGAGAAGCGGAAGTCCGCGAGCGGGAGTTGGCTGCGCGGCACCTGGGTGCGTACGACGGGACCACCGCGGTCGAGTTCCCAGAACGCGAGACCGAAGACGATGACGTCGGTGGCCCAGACCTGGAGGGCGGCGATCAGCAGCGATCCGCCGTCCTTGACGTCGCTGGACACCAGCGCCTGGACGAGCAGCCCCAGTGCCAGCAGGTTGCTCGCGCCGATCACGCCGACCAGTGCCAGTGACAGGGTTCTGGACAGCCGGTTCTGGCGGGTCATCCGGTGGGGGTTCACCGCGACCAGCGGGATCAGGAGCAGCACCTCCAGGGCAGGCAGGACGTAGCGCGGGCCGACGAGCAGGGGCTCGGGCAGGGCGAGGTAGAGCAGGATGGCCACCAGGGTGGCCACCATCGCGGGCAGTCGCCCCTCGCCGCGGCGCTCGTGCCGGGGGTGTCGCCGCAGCATCGGCGCCCGGTGGGCGTTCGGTATTGGACTGTTGCTCATCTCGAAGGGTCCTCCGGGTCGGCGGGGCTGACCGCCGGTTTCCCCCGCAGGCGGCATTCACTCCCGAGCCCGGCGCATTGGCCGCCGCGTTCGGCGGCGTGGCTCCGTCGCCGAAGGCGGCAGGCGGTCGTTTCCCACGCGGAGCGCCGTCTTGCGGTGCATGCTCCGACCGGGCGGGGGAAGCCGACAGCCGTACCACGAAGAACCCGTTCGACGAGGAGGCAGTTATGACCAGCGGACTGTGGGGCTACGGCAACGCCGAGGGCTACACCCCCGGCACTGACCTGACGGGATACCGGGTCGAGGCCGAGGACGGGCACATCGGCAAGGTCGACCGGCACACCGAGGACGTCGACTCCGCGCACATCGTCGTCGACACCGGCCCCTGGATCTTCGGCCGCGAAGTGCTGCTCCCGGCCGGCACGATCCGGCGCGTGGACTCCGGCGAGCGGACCGTGTGGGTGAACCGGACGAAGGACGAGGTGAAGAACTCGCCGGAGTACGACAAGGACCGGCATGCCGCGGACCCGGACTACCACCGGGCGATCGGTGGTTACTACGGCGAGTCCGCCTGACGCCCGGCGCCTCATCCGAGCACCCCGTAGGGCCCCGAACCCCAAGCTGATTCGAGGGGTTGGGGCCCTACGGGCTCATGCACTCCACCCCATCCTCCTCGGCGCCCGGATCGGTAGACCGGACGCAGCCGGGGGACTCAGCGCACGGGGGCACCGCCTCGGCTGACCAGACGCAGGTTGGCGGCACTTCTCGGCCGGTCAGGACGCCTTGTGCCGTGGCCGGCCGGTGTGTTCGAGGGCCTTCTGGAGTTCGTCGCGCGTCATGGTGGAGTGGTGGGGGATGTCGAGGTCGGTGGCCCTTTTGTAGAGCTCGGCCTTGGTGAGCTGGGACAGTTGTTGTTTGCCGGTGGCGCTGGCGCGCTTGGTGGTCTTGGCGGCGCCGGTCTTGGTGGCGGTGCTCTTCTTTCCGCTGGTCGGCTTGGGGGAGCGGTCGGCGCGGGCGGCCGGGGGCTGGTCGGCGCGTGTCTTCTTGCCTTCCGCAGCCGGTTCGCTCTTGCGGGCGGTGTCGAGGCTGCGGCGCGGCACAGGCCGCTGCTGCCCGACGGCCGTCTGCCCCAGGGCGTCGTCGTCCAGGTCCTGGACTCCGACGCGCCCGACAAGCGCATCGCCGCGCTCGAAGGCGACCTCCTCGAAACGCAGCAGCGCAGGGATCCCGTTGCCGATCAGGCTGACGGGGGGTTCGGATGAAGGCCATCACGGCGGGCCGTCGTCCGTACCGAAGTGTTAGCCCAGTGTCTTGATTCTGCACATCTCGCCTGATGTCGCCGGGTCAGTCGACCGTCGGGCTGCGGCGTTCGAGGAGGACGACGTCGCGCCGGCGGCCATGATGGCCGCCGATCCGTTCCCGGGCCCCGATCCGCCGGAACCCGGCCCGCTCATGGAGGGCAAGGCTGGCGGTGTTCTCAGGGAAGATCCCGGACTGGATCGTCCAGATCCCGGCCGCCTCGGTGGAGGCGATCAGCGCGTCTAGCAGGAGAGCTCCGACGCCCTGGCCACGGGCGTCGGGATGGACGTAGACGGAGTGCTCGACGACGCCGGTATACGCGCACCGGTCGGAGACCGGGACGGCGGCGTCCCAGCCGAGCACCCGGCCCGTCGGGTCGACGGCGACCAGGCGGTGTTCGGCGAGACGCGCGGCGTCGAACGCTTCCCAGCTCGGGGCGGCTTCCTCGAAGGTCGCGTCGCCGCCGTCGATGCCGAGCTGATAGATCGCCAGGACTTGCCCAGCGTGTTCGGGCAGCATGCCCGTCGCGCGGACGGCGGGCCCGGTCATGCCCGGGCCGGGATGCCGAGGTCGGCGAGTAGGCCGCGGATCCGCTGCTCGATCTGGTCGCGGATCGGGCGCACGGCCTCGACGCCCTGGCCGGCCGGGTCCTCCAGCTTCCAGTCCAGGTACTTCTTGCCGGGGAAGAACGGGCAGGCGTCGCCGCAGCCCATGGTGATCACTACGTCGGAGGCCCGGACCGCCTCGACGGTCAGGACCTTCGGGATCTCGGCGGAGATGTTGATTCCGACCTCGGCCAGGGCCTCGACGACTGCCGGGTTCACGGTCTCGGCCGGGGCGGAGCCGGCCGAGCGGACCTGCACCCGGTCGCCGCCGAGGCGGGTGAGGAAGGCGGCGGCCATCTGGGAGCGGCCGGCGTTGTGCACGCAGACGAACAGCACGGATGGGACGGCGGGAGTGCTCACGGAAGGGGGTCCTTCGGTCTTCGGGTCGGCAGGCAGAGGCGGGGTCAGCGGGCGGCTTCGGCCGGGTGGTGGTCGCCATGCGGGACGACGACGTGCTCGGCGGCGGGTGTCAGGCGGCCGAACAGCACCGCGACCAAGGCGACGCCGATCACGAGGCCGACGAGCTGGGCGGCGATGAACGGCAGCACCGAGGCGGGGGCGATGCCGGCGAAGGTGTCGGTGAACGCGCGGCCGATGGTCACCGCGGGGTTGGCGAAGCTGGTCGAGCCCGTGAACCAGTAGGCGGCGCCGATGAAGGAGGCGACCGCAATGGCGGCGAAGTGCGCGCGGCCGATGCGGGCCAGGCCGAAGATCAGCAGGATGAGGCCGGCGGTCGCGACGACCTCGCCCAGCCACAGATGCGGCGCCCAGCGGTCATGCGTCGACCAGAGCACCAGCGGCTCGGCGAACATCGCGTCCGCGAGCACCGCTCCGCCGATCGCCCCGGCGATCTGGGCCGGGACATAGGCCGCGACCTCGCGCATTTCGGGCCCGTTGCCGTCGCGGCGGCCGGTCCACCAGGCGGCCAGGGTCACGGCCGGGTTGAAGTGGGCGCCGGAGACCGGGCCGAGCAGCAGGATCAGCACGCCGAGGCCGAACACGGTCGCGAGCGAGTTGGCCAGCAGCTGGACGCCGACGTCCTGGGAGAGCTTGGTGGCCTGGATGCCGGAGCCGACCACGACGGCGACCAGCGCGCCGGTCCCGACGAACTCGGCCGCCGCCCGGCGGCCCAGCGGCGCTATCGCAGTCATCTGGAATCCCCGGCGGGGGCCTGGAGCAGCGAGGAGAGCTTGGCCAGCGCGGCGGGCAGCAGCCAGTAGTAGACCCAGGTCCCGCGGCGCTCGGAGCCGACAAGGCCGGCCTCGCGCAGCACCTTGAGGTGGTGGGAGATCGTCGGCTGGGACACGTCGAACGGGCCGGTCAGGTCGCAGACGCAGGCCTCGCCGCCCTCATGCGAGGCGATCAGCGACAGCAGCCGCAGCCGCACCGGGTCGGACAGGGCCTTGAACATCTTCGCCAGGTCGACGGCGGTGTCTTCGTCCAGGGACTCGCGGACCATCGGTGAGCAGCACGCGGCCGCGTCGTCCTGGCCGAGCACCGGCAGTTCCAGATTCGACATGTGTCTATGTTGACAGTCATCTATGCGAGTGGCAACGTCGACCATATCGACAGTCGTCGAATCAAGACCTCGGACCCTGGGAGAACCGCCATGTCCCGCGTCCAGCTCGCCCTGCGGGTTGCCGACCTCGAAGGCTCCATCGCCTTCTACTCCAAGTTCTTCGGCGCCGAGCCCGCCAAGCGCCGTCCCGGCTACGCGAACTTCGCCATCACCGAGCCCCCGCTCAAGCTCGTCCTCATCGAGGGCGAGCAGGGCGAGGACACCCGCCTGGACCATCTCGGCGTCGAGGTCGAGACCACCGAGCAGGTCACCGCCGCCACCACCCGCCTCGAGGACGCCGGCCTGGCTACCTTCGAGGAGAACGACACCTCCTGCTGCTTCGCCCTCCAGGACAAGATCTGGGTCCACGGCCCCGGCAAGGAACCCTGGGAGGTCTATGTCGTCAAGGCCGACGCCGACACCCTCGGCAAGAGCACCGACGGCACCCCCACCGCCTGCTGCACCAACACGGACCAGACCACCGAACCCGCCACCGCAGCGGCTGGATGCGCTTGCGGCTGACCCCACCACCACCGATGGCCTCGCCCCGCGACGGGGGCGAGGCCATCAGCCATCCACCACCCCGCAGCCCAGGCCCAACCCACGTCATGGACACCTACGCGACGCATCGCCCCAGCTCACGCCCGATCCGTGAACCTCAGCGTTCGGAAATGCCGACGAGCCCGGCGACCACTGGACCGAGGTCGTCTCCATCCTCGCCGACGCCTGCGAGACCCACCCTCCTGACCCTCGACGCCTGGCCGGGCACCGCCGAGCTGCGCCTGAGCGTGAGCGGATCCGCCTGGAGCGGTCTCGGCGACGGGTACGGGGCCCTGCGGTCCCGCACGGTCACCGCCCGCTGCGTCGGCCGCAGGCTGACGGCGTGTTGGCCTGGCCGGATGGCCTGTCAGCCCGCACACGGAGCGCATGAGCGGGTTCGGGCAGGAGGTCCGCACACGAAAGTAGTGACGCTGGTCACATCTACTACCGAACGTAACGCCCCGCGTGCCTCCGCGGCGGCCGCGGCGAACGACGACACCGCGAGCAGTGAGAGCGGCCCCTGGGGATTCTGGCCGGCGCCGTCATGTACCGGATCCACTGGCTCCAGCGGGAGAAGGACCTGGCCGCCCGCCTACGGGCAGCGCGCCGCAAGCTGCAGCAGATGCACGAGACGCTCTCCCGGATAGACGGCGGAGCCGGCCTCTACACCGCCCTCGCCGAACTGCCGACCCGCCATCGCGAGGCCTTCGTCCTGCACAGCACCATGGGCTACACCGCCGAGTACAGCGCGGAGATCCTGGGCATCCACCCCCGGACCGTCGACTACCACCACCGCCGCGCGATCGCGGCCCTCGAACGACTGCTCACCGCCCGACATGTCCTGCGCCGCACCGCCGCCGTACCCCGGGCCCGCCGCGCAGGAGCCGACCGATGACGCCAGAGAAGAACCTCGACAAGCTCCTCGACACCCCCAACAGCGGCGAGCCCGACGGCTTCGACGTGCCCGCCGCACTGCGCCGAATCTCGGCCGATGTCGCACGGATCCGCCGCGGCCACCAGCCTCCCCCCGGCTGGTGGGCCGAGCAGGACCGCGCGCGGACCTGCCTGGAGACGGTGGTTTCGGCGGAGATCAACACCAGCCGCCTCGCCCGGATCATCGATCTCGCCGATCTCCTGGACGGTCACCGTGACCCGAGCGACCAGCGCGTGGAGGACCTGGTCCAGGAGATCGAGGGATTCCGGCTGGCGACCGCCATCACCACCCACCTTGCCGTTCGCTAGCTTCAGCGCGCCGCCCAGCAGCGAGACCGCTGCTGGGAGCCACGAGACCCCGGCCACGGCGAGAAGATCGCCGTGGTGCTGTGCGGGGCCAACACCGATCCCGTCGACCTGGTGGGCCGCCCCGCCGGGCACTGACCGGACAGCCCGAAGGGGGCAGCAGGGCTCACCGCCCGGCTGCCCCCCTTCGCCATACCGCCTAATGCGGCTCTTCCGCGTGGGCGAGCCGCAGTTCGGGCCGCTGACCATCTACCGGATCGGGCCCCGCCCGATCGCTGGGACCGTGAGGTCACGGGCATGGGGCAGGCAAGCGCGGCCGGACGTGATCGGTGCGGCGGTCAGGTCCGCGTTGACAGCTGATCAACGCGTGGCGGCCGCCGCTGCTTGCCGGCTGTCTCCCGGGGGTAGTCGCGCCGCAGTCGTCCGTCCAGCGCGCGTGGAAGGTGAGCTCGTGAGGCCCGTACCCCGTCTGTCCTGGCTGGCTGCCCTGGTGCTGGGAGCCGGCCTGTTCCTGGTCGACCAGCAGGCGATGGTGGACACCGGCAATCCCAACTTCGTGCCCTCGGTGATCGTGCTCGGCGCGGCCGTGGTGCCCGTCGCGTTTGTGCTGTTCGTCGCGGAGCGGCGGGTGGCCTGCGACGTGCCCGCCTGGCTGGTGTTCGCCACCGCCCTGCTCGCCGGAGTGATCGGTACGGCCGTCGCGGGGATGCTGGAGTTCGACACCCTGCTCCGGCTGGGCGTTCTGCCACTGGTGGCGGTCGCGGTGATCGAGGAGGCCGCCAAACTCGCTGTCCCCTTCGCGGTGCTGCTGTTCTCCCGCTACCGCCGCGCCGTCGACGGCGTACTGATCGGCGTGGCCTCCGGCGCCGGCTTCGCCGCCCTGGAGACCATGGGCTACGCCTTCGTGGCCCTGGTGCGAAGCCACGGCGACGTCACCGCTCTGGAGGACGTCCTGCTGCTGCGCGGCGTGCTCGCGCCCGCCGGCCACATGGCCTGGACCGGCGCCACCGCCGCCGCCCTGTGGTCCGCCCGTGCCGACGGCGGCTGGCGGCGCTTCGTCCTGGTCTTTGTGACCGCCGTGCTCCTGCACACCGCTTGGGACAGCACCGGGACCTTGCTCGGGTACGTGGCCGTCGGCGCGGCCAGCCTGCTGTTGTTGGGCGCGCTGACCCACCGTACGGCGGTGCGCGGCGCGGCCGGGTTGTAGCCGCGCGCGGTGCGTGTTGGCCAGTGGGGGGTGCCCCTATGGGGCTCGTCAAAGAAATCGGGCTGCGTTCGGGAGTGTGTGCGGGGATCGACTTCGATGTCGGTCTTCGAGAGCTGCAGGGTCAACACGGGGTTGACATCCTTTGCGAGTTGCTGGCCGCGGTGGGCCGCAGGCTGGGCAAGCCGGTGGTCATGACGGCCGAAGGCGACTACGGGCACCCGGTGCTCGGGTTCGACCCCAATGCCGACAGTGTGGTGCTGATGGCGGACCCCAACTTCAGGTGACCGCTGCGGCTGGCCGCGACTGGTAGAAAGTGCCGTCGCGGAGCATGGCGAACAGGACGTCGACCCGGCGTCTGGCCAGGCAGAGTAGGGCCTGGGTGTGCCGTTTGCCCTGGCTGGTTGGTGGCTCGGCCTGCCGCCTCCGTGCGACGGGGAAGGTCGAGCCAGGGAGGGCTGATACGCGCAGGTGTAGGGCATCTCGATGAGGGCCTGCTGCCGCCTGCGGCGAAGTTCAGCGCCTACCGCGAGATGTTCCGCGACAACGACCCGGCCCTCGCCGACCAGGAGCCAGCTGACCGTACGGTGCACTGGTGGCGCCGTACCTGGCCCCGCCACACTCGCGCCGGGTATCCGCCGGTCGGCTTGGTCGTCACCGATGCCGGATCCACCGCGCTGATGCCCTCGGTTCGCTCGGCGAGTCGGTGTCCTCAAGGCCACCACTGGTCGCCGGGTTCAGCGGTTGCTGCGCCTGTGGCGGCTACGCATTGATCGCGGGCGCTGGTGGCACGGTCAGGCCATGGTGCTCGAAGAGGCGGGTGAAGAACTGTTCGACGAGCGGCGGATCCGGTCTCGGTCGAGTTCGGTGGAGCTGAAGCGGTAGACGTCGTAGCCGCGTAGTTTGAGGTCGCGGTCTCCGCGGACGGTGTCCTCGTACGCCCTGCTGTTCGCGTAATGATGGCGGCCGTCGACCTCCAGCACCACGCGGCTGCCGTTGGGCAGGAAGATGAGGAAGTCCATCCGGTGGTTCAGCAGCGCTTTCACACCGCGTCGCTCCACGGTCTTGGGCTCCCAGTGCAGCCATTACCTCGGGCAGCAGCGCAGGCATGTCCCAGGCACGGGCCCCGAAGACCTCGTTGTAGGCCTGGTAAAGGTCGCGCTGGAATGACGAATCGTCATCGGGCATTGAGTCCAGCAGCCGGTTGTACAAGGCCTTATTGGCACTCACCTCGTCCGTTATTCCCGAGGTCTCCCGCCACCAGCACAGCAGGTCACCCCACCGGATGCCGTCCGCTCCGACAGGCCGGTCGTACTCCACGATCTGGTCCCTGCCCCGCTGACCGCGGCGCGCTCGGGTTGTGTGCCGTGGTCGGGCTCGCGGTCGGCGTAGTTGGCGCTGATGCGTTCGGGGTCGTGCTCGTGCAGGAAGACCGCCCGTACCCGCCGGCCCCGGCGCCCGGCCTCGGCCGCGCAGCGGGCGGCGGCGGCCGGGGTGAGGTAGTCGCCCTCGACGACGGCCGGCACCTCCACGCTCAGGCGGTTGCGCACCACGCCGAGCAGGGCCTCGTCCAGGGCGTGGGCGGTGGCGATCTGCAGCTCCAGCACCCGCTCCGCGTCCGGAGAACCCTTCTGAGACTCCTCCGGGGAACCCTCCGGAGGCTGCTCCGGAGAGCCGTCCAGAGCGTCGTCCTGGGCGCGGACGTGATGCAGGCCGGGGTGGGTGGCTGCGGTGGTGGCGGCCTGCAGCGCGGCGACCACGTCGTCGAACTCGACGATGAACGCGCCGTGTCGAGCGGCGAGAGCGGCGGCGGCGCAGCTCTTGCCGAGGCCGGAGGCGCCACCGATGAGCAGGACGTCCCAGCGGCTGTGCTCGGTGTGCATGCGGGCACGGTGAACGGGTCGCGGACCGGCCGGCTCAGTGGGGGTGGGATCGCCGGCCCCCTGGGACGCCGGTGGCCCGGGCGTCACGCGGCGGGGTGTTCGGGCCCGGCGCCGTCCAGACGGTGCTGCCAGGTGGTGAGCAGCGCCTGGAGGGCGGCGGCCTCCTCGGGGCTGAGGTGGCCGAGCAGGCGGTGCTCGTTGCGCATGTGGGCGGTGAACGCCTCGTCGATCAGGCGCAGGCCGGCGTCGGTGAGCGCGACCACGCGGGCGCGCCGGTCACCCTCGGCGGTGCGGCGGGTGACGAGCCCGGCGCGTTCCAGGCGGTCGATCCGCTTGGTCATCGCGCCGGTGGTGACCATGGTGTGGGCGGCGAGTTCGCCGGGCGCCCGCTCGTACGGGGTGCCGGCGCGGCGCAGTGCGGCGAGCACGTCGAACTCGCCCTCGCCCAGGCCGTAGCGCTGGTAGACGAGGGTGAGCTCGGCGGTCAGACGGGCGGCGAGGCGGTGCAGGCGTCCGATCACGGCCTGCGGGGACACGTCGAGGTCGGGGCGCTCGCGCCGCCACTCGGCCTGGATCAGCGCGACATGGTCAACGTCCGGGTGCATGCGACCACCCTACCTGCATAGCTTCCCGGGAAGCTATATTGCCTTCCATGGAAGCAAATCTGCGGTGGATCCTGCTGACGGCCATCGCCCCCGTGGCCTGGGGCACCAACTACTGGATCACCCACACCTACCTGCCCCCCGACCGCCCTCTGTGGGGCGCCGCCCTGCGCGCCCTACCCGCCGGCCTGCTCCTGCTCGCCCTCGCCCGCCGCCGCCCGCGCGGGCCCTGGTGGCGCCGCAGCGCCCTGCTCGGACTCCTCAACACCGCACTCTTCTTCGTCCTGCTCTACCTCACCTCCCAACTGCTGCCCACCAGCACCGCCGCCACCGTCATGGCCGCCTCCCCGCTGGTCATGCTGTTCACCGCCTGGGCCCTGGCCGGTCAGCGCCCCCACCCCGCCCATCTGGCCGGCGCCCTGGTGGGGCTGGCGGGCGTGGCACTGGCCCTGCTCGGCCCGCTCGGCGCGCTCAGCTGGACGGGCCTGGCGGCCTCGGCGGCCGCGATGCTGGTCTCCTCCGTCGGCTACGTGCTCTCCGCCCGCTGGCGCGACGGCGCCGACCCACTGGCCGCCACCGCCTGGCAGCTGACCGCCGGGGCCCTGGTGCTCCTGCCGTTCGCCGCCGCCCTCGAAGGCGCGCCGCCCCCGCTGTCCACCCCCACCCTGCTCGCCTTCGGCTACACCGCCCTGGTGGCCACCGCCCTCGCCTTCACCTGCTGGTTTGCCGGGCTGCGCCACCTGCCCGCCGGGACGGTCGGCCTACTCGGACTGCTCAACCCGCTGACCGGTGTGCTGCTGGGGACCGCGCTGGACGGGGACGCCTTCGGCCCGCGCCAGGGCGCGGGGCTCGCGTTGGTGGCCGCCGGCATCCTCCTCGGACGTCCCCGCCCCGCCCACCGCGCCGACTACCCCACCCCGGCCCCGGCCGCGAGCCCCCGTTTGCCCCGGCGGCCGGTACCGTGATCCGATGGCGGGCAGCATCGCGTGCCGGTGGCGGACCGCGCCAGGCATGGAGGTGCCGAACGGAAGGGACCGCCCCCTCGTGGCTTCCCCCGCCGACGGCCGTACAGCTGCCCTCAGCGCCCAACTCGCCCAATCCAACCAGGAACTGCGCCGCCGCCTCACTGGGATCCGAACCGGACTGGGCCGGCGCCGCCCGGACGGCGACCACACGCTCCTCACCCACTGCCTGGCCTTCTGCACCGTCCTGACCACCCATCACCAGGGCGAGGACAGCGGCCTGTTCACCGCCCTGGTACGTGAACGACCCGACCTCATACCGACCGTGACCGCCCTCGTCGAGGACCACGGCCTCATCTCCCACATCCTCACCCGCGTACGCGAACTCGCCGAACAGACGGAAGACCGCTGCGACACCGGACGGCGACCTCGAGGCGATCGCACGGGAACTCGACGGCCTGGCCGCCATCATGGAATCCCACTTCAACTACGAGGAACGCGCCATCAGCGCCGCTCTGGACGCCGGAGTGACCGACGACGGATGGTCCAACCCCGTCCTGCACCTCCGCGCGGCATAACGCCACCCCGCCGCCGAGCCCCGGCGGCCGTTGGCCCCCTCCAGTTGCGGGCGCTCAGCGGCGAACACGCGAGATGTTGAAGGTGGCGGCCCGCCGCGCCATACGCGAACGCCAAGCGAGCACCTGGCCGCTGCCGCCGACCGACTCGGCGGCCGCCCCCGCGGGACGCGCGGCTGGGAAATCCCAGCCGCGCGTCTGACCACACTGCTCGCGGCTGGATCAACTCACCACGTATGGCAGCGACCCCTCGAATTCGCTCGCTCGCTGGAGGGCCCGTAGCGCCCGGTGCGCCCGCCGGCCTGCTACACGGCGCGGAGCAGGAGGTGCCCGCGCCGGTAGCGTTCGCCCTCGCCGGGTTCGCGCAGCATGCGGCCGACCTCCGCGAAGCCGGCCCGGCCCGCGAGGTCGGCGAGGGTGTCGAGGGGCCAGCGGTAGGCGGTGGTCACCTTGTGGTCGAAGGGCGTGACCGGTCCGCCCTCGGACTCGAAGAAGGCCAGCAGCGCGTAGCCGCCCGGTGCCAGGACCCGGCGGAACTCGGCTAGGTAGGCGGGCAGTTCGGCGGGTGGCGTGTGGATGAGTGAGTACCAGGAGACGACGCCGCCCAACTGCGCGTCGGCCGTCTCCAGGGCGCCCATCGAGCCCAGTTCGAAGCGCAGGTCGGGGTATGCCTGGCGGGCGAGGTCGATGAACGCGGGGGACAGGTCGACGCCGAACACGTCCAGCCCTTGTTCCCGCAGGGCGGCGGTCAGGTAGCCGGGGCCGCAGCCGAGGTCCGCTACGGGGGCGGGTCCGGCGGCGGTGACGAGATCGGCGAACGCGGTGACGATCGAGCGGTCCAGCGGCAGGCCGGCCAGGCCGTCCTTGACGAACTCGGCGTAGCGGACGGCGACGGCGTCGTAGGCGTCGGCGGTGGCGGTGGTGTACGACGATGACTCAGACACGGGGGACGACCCTAGACCATCAGCTCGGACCGGATGGCGGCGATCCCCGGGTTCCGACGACCGCTGCTTCGCCTTGCTGGGCGCGCGCGGCGCAGAGGTCCTGCCATGGTGCGTGCCGGGAGCCGCTGCCCGTAGGCTGGGCGGGCCGAAAGGCGGCGCAGAACAGCGCGAACAGCGACAAACCGACACACCGACACCCGACACACCAACACAGACAAAGCTACGGAAGCAGGCAGGCAGGGCATGCAGTTCGATGACCAGGGCGACCTCGACACCTCCCAGGTGGACGACCGGCGCGGCGTGCCGGGCGGGAAGGTGGCCATCGGCGGCGGGGCGGTGGGTCTGATCGTGGTGCTGTTGGCGGTCGTTCTCGGCGTGGACCCGAAGCTCCTGGGTCTGTCGTCGGGCTCGGGCTCCGGTACCTCCTCCTCGTCCGGCGTGCGAACCGACGGCGAGGTGCAGCAGTCCTGCAAGAGCGGCGCGGACGCCAACAAGCGCCAGGACTGCCGGATCACGGCGGTGACCAACAGCCTGCAGGAGTTCTGGCGCACGGAGTTGCCGACCCGTACCAAGGTCGCGTACAAGACGGCGCAGACGGTGCTGTTCACCGACCGGGTCTCCACCGCCTGCGGGCCGGCGACCTCGGCGGTGGGCCCGTTCTACTGCCCGGGCGACCAGAAGGCCTACTTCGACCTCGGCTTCTTCAACGAGCTGTCCTCCCGCTTCGGCGCCAAGGACGGCCCGTTCGCCGAGTCCTACGTCGTCGCCCATGAGTACGGCCACCACATCCAGACCCTGACCGGAACGATGCAGAAGGTCGGGGGCGACCGGCAGGGCGCGAACAGCGCCTCGGTGCGTCTGGAGCTGCAGGCCGACTGCTACGCGGGGGTGTGGGCGCACCACGCCACCACCACCCCGCAGCCCTCCACCGGGCGTCCGCTGATCGCCTCGCTGACCGACCAGGACATCGCCCAGGGACTGGACGCCGCAGCCGCCGTGGGCGACGACCGGATCCAGAAGCAGGCCACCGGGAGGATCAACCCGGAGGAGTGGACGCACGGTTCCTCAGACCAGCGCAAGGCCTGGTTCACCACCGGCTACCGCACCGGCGACCTCGCCCGCTGCGACACCTTCTCCGGCAAGATCTAGGCCCGCTGCGGCCTCCCACGCGTCCGTAACCGGCTCGGCACGGCACGCATCCGCGAGGTACTTGCCTTCCGGATCGTCCGCACGGTCCGCGATGACAGTCGTATCCCGCCTGTGCTCGCCGCCGACCTGCCCGACTGGCGTCGCCAGGACGCTGTCCGCGTGCGGGATTTCGCCTGCCGTACCGGTCGCAGACGGCGGTCACAGGTGGCTGGTCGGCGGCCGCGCCTTCGACCCGGCCCGCACCGACGTCACGGTGAGCCTGGGTGAGGTGGAGGTGTGGCGGTTGATCATTCACGTCCACCACCCGGTTCACCTGCACTTGGTGGGCTGCCGGATCCTCTCCCGCCGCGGCAAGCCTCCGCTGCCCCAAGACGCCGGCCTCAAGGACAGCGTCTCACTGTGACCGGGGGAGTCCGCGGAGATCATCACGCGCTTCGACGGCTACTGCGGCCGCTACCTCCTCCACTGCCACAATGCTGAACACGAGGACATGGGCATGGTGGCCAACCTCGAAGTCGTCTGACGAGCCCCCTACTTGACCAGCCCGGCCGCCCACCCGGCCCGTCCGTCGCCGGCAGACCGATGGACATCGTGCCCATCGCTGCTGACGCGTCAACCGCTTCCGGCGGGCCGGCTGTCGTCGGCAGGCGCCCCTGGCTGGCTGTGACTGTGGCTGTGCGGTAGCGGCCCGGTGATGCCGAATTCGCGGGTGAAGGCGTGGGACAGTGCATAGGGGCTGCCGTAGCCGACCTGGCGGGCGATCGTCTCCAGCGGCTGGGAGTTCTGGCGTAGCAGCGTGGCGGCTCGGGTCATTCGCCACTAGGTCAGGTAGGTCATGGGCGGGCGCGCCGTGAGTGCGGTGAAGCGGCGGGTGAGGGTGGCGCGGGAGACACCGGCGTGCCGGGCCAGGCCGGGTGGTCCATGGGTGGGCTGGGTCGTGGTGGATGGCGGCCAGGGCGGTGGACACGACCGGTCGGCCAGTGCCGCGTTCCAGCCGCCCGCGCCGGGTGTGCTGGTCCAAGCGCGCACGAGGTAGATCAGAAGCAGGTCGATCAGAGCAGGTACGGCCAGTCGTCCGCCCGGATGTTCGGCGGCGACCTCGGCACTCAGCAGCCCGACAGCCGCGTGCAGTTCGGGATGTCGCCCGGTATGGGTGGGCAAGTGAATCACCTGCTGCTGGCTCGGGTCGGTGGGTTGTCGGTGGTGGGTAGTCGGATGGGGTTGACGTGGGGTTCGTGTGGGGTGGTCGAGCGTTTCGGTGTGGGTGCGGCGCCGGGGTCGGCTGGAGGCCGAGGCTCACACGGTGCGGGAGTGCGCTGGTGCCTACGGCCGCCTGATCGCCGCCCCGCCGTGGCACGGGGAACAGCCCCGGCACGCTGATCGCGGCGCTGCGCCGGAAGACATCAGCCTGCTCCAACTCGTAGCGCCGGCCCTTGCTGTAGCCGTAGCCGGCATCCGCGGTCACCCAGCGGAACGGGATCCCGTCGTCGACCGCGCGGCGGACCATCGCCCTAGCGAGCTGAACCTTGGTGGCGAACTCGACCTCGTCGCCGATACCCGCCGCCCGGCACCGCTCGCGCTCGTCCGTCCAGGACTTCGGCAGGTAGAGCGCCCGATCGATCAAGGTCCGACCCAGCCCACTGGAGTACGCGAGGAAGACCCCGACCTGGCAGTTCTCGGTCCGACCGGCGGTGCCGGAGTACCGCCGCTCGACACCGGCCGACCGCACGCCCTTCTTCAAAAAGCCCGTGTCATCCACGATCAGCACACCGCTCGGATCCGCCAAGTGCTCGGCCACGTACCCCCGCACCCCGTCGAGCACCCCGTCGGCATCCCAGTCGATGCGGTTCAGCAGCCGCTGGACCCGGTCCGGGCCACCATGACCGGCCTCCTCGGCTATCGTCCACCCGTTCTTGCGCTCCAACGGCGCCAGCAGGCCCCGCATGTAGGCCAGGGCCGACTCCCCCGACTCACTCCGCGAGAACCGATGAGCAAACCGCTCATGCAAACCAGCCAGCCCATCCGACCACCGACGAGCATCAACCTCCGCTATGTCCCCACCCACGAACAGCCCAACGAGCGAACCAACAACCGTCACGATAAGCACCGTTGCAGTATTAGACGGTCATCTCAATTCGTTTGGGGGGCGTGACGAAGTGAAGACAGGTTCGTTGACGGTGTCATCGTCACATTTAGGTGCCGGTGTGAGGCGTGGAGGGCGCTCGTCGGTCGGTGGGTGCCGGTTGGGATTGGATGGGTGAGTTGTGTGGAGTTGGGCAAGCGAGCCGTGGTGGCCGGTCTTGCGGTGGGTACGTCCCTGGCCGGTGCGGGTACGGCGCAGGCGAATATCATCGGCGTGGGGAATCCGACCTTCGGCAATGAGTGCGTGACGCACGCGGCCTCGAAGGCACAGGGAGGCACGGTGTCGGGCGCGGGTTCGATGTCGGGCAACCAGGTGCAGTTGCCTGTCCTGCTGCCGCGGAATCAGTGCGGCAACAGCGGCATCGTCTGCAATTTGGACCAAGCCTAATGCGTGACGTAAGGGTGCTTGTTTTGAGGCGGCCCGCAACCGGCTGCCGGTTTTGCTTGTTGAGTGGGGCGTGAGTGCTGTCGCAACGTCCGCGGGTACGGATGCTCGAGCAACGGTTGATGCTGTCGTCGGCGTTCAGGAGTGGCTGGCATTGTCCGGTCGTGGTCTGGAATGTCTCCGGGCAGAGGCGGCCAGGTCTCCTCGGTCGGGTCTGGCGCGGGCGATGGTGGTGTGGGCGACCAGCGACAGCCTTGATGACGCGAGTCTGAAGGCGGAGCTGGAAACGGCCTATGAGGCGGCGCGAGGTGAGGGCGAGCGGGCCGCGAGTCTGGTGTACGGGATCTTCCTGTACACCCACCGTCAATATCGGCTGGTCGCTGACCACTTGGTCGGGCACTTCGCTCGCTTCCCCGGAGATGAGATCGCATCGGCGATGGTGGGCGCGTTTCACGCGGTGGGAGATGCCGCCTATCGCGAGCACGGGGATGCGCTGGTCGGCGAGCAGTACGCGCTGGCCGGTTCTGAGAGCTGGGTGTGGGCCTCGCAGAAGGCGTGGTCGCTGGTGGAGCAGGGGCTTGCGCAGGAGGCGTGGGAAGTGGCCGGCCGGGCGCTGGAGCTGTATCCGCGTGCGGGAGTGGCCGCACATGCCCGCGCACACGCCGAGCATGAGCTGGGCGCCGGTCCCGCGTCCACCGCCTTCCTGGACACCTGGCTGGCCGAGGATCCGGACGCGGTGCAGTTCCGGCACCTGAACTGGCACGCCGCCCTGCAGTCCCTGGCCTGTGGGGACCTCGCCGATGTCCGCCGCCGCGCCGACACCGTCCTGACACGGGAGGATGTGGGGATGCGGGCGGCGGTGAACTGGCGACTGCTGCTGGCCGGGCAGGAGCCCGCCGACACCAGCGGTCTGGAGCACGTGCGACACCTGCTGCGGCAGCCGGGTGGGATGGCGGAGGTCTTCCACACCTTCAACCTCGCCCTGGCCCTGGCCGTCGCGTCCGCCTACGAAGACCTTCAGCGACTCGCGGAGCTGGCCGGCGCCGATGAGCGGACCGAGTTCCGGGAGGTCCTGGCCCCCGTCGCCTTGGCCTTGGCCGACCTCACCGCAGGCCGCCCTCACCACGCCGTGGACCTCCTGGTCCGCCTCGGGGCGCGTACCGGACACCTGGGAGGGGTGCGGGTCGAACGCGAGATCCTCCAGGACACCCTGGCCCGCGCCCTGATCGGCGCCGGCGAGCACGCCCGCGCGGCCGAACTCCTGCACGCGCGTACCTCCACCCGCGCCTACCACGTCTACGAAGACCTCCTCCTCACCCCCGTATCGTCCCGGGCCCCTACCGCCGGTGGATGAGCCCCGTTCACCCTGATCACCGGAGTCTGCTGTGTCCGTCCCCCAGGCCCTCGTCGTCTCCCTGCGCGGGAGCGAGACCGCGCTGCTGCACCGCGTCACCACCGCACTGGGCTACACCTCGCACGGCATCATGAGCACTACCGATGGCCGCGACGGTCAGGAGCGGCCGGGGCCCGGAGAGGTGTACCCGCTCCTTGAAGCCGCCTACGGCCGCAATGAGGCAGTCCGCCTGCTCGCTCCGAACAACCGCGAGGAGCTGCCGGCCGCCTTCGAGCAGGCGGTGCTGGCCGCCTGGCGCGTGTGGTGGCAGCTCCTGGGCCAGCCACTCACGCTCGCCTCGCCCGTCGACCCACACCTCGTACAGCGGCTCCAGAACCACGATGGCGCTTTCCACCGGCTGTTGCCGGGCCGGGGCTGCTGGTACACCACCAGCCTCGATCTGCACGACGCGGACGCCAGCTTCTTGCGCACCTGGCAGACCGACGGGCACCCCAAGGTCATCTTTCAGCACCGGGACGTACGGGACCGGATCATCGAGCAGATCCGCATGCTCTCCCAGCCCGCCGACCGCGTCGGCACGATGCCCGAGCACCTCATCTATCAGGCGATCCTGGCCGCTCAACCCACCATGGAAGCCAAGATCACTCTCGCTCTGACCGACCCGAACTTCCCCGGCGTGCGCGAGGCCGCCAACAGCGCCTGGCTCCTGCACCACCCACACGTCTGCGTGATCCGCGACGAAGACCTCACCGGCCCTGCCCGCACCGGCACTCTCATCCGCATCGCCGCACACCTGGACCACCCTTTGACGCCGGGCGAACTCACGGCCCTAGCCGCAGAGCCGGACACCGCCGCCACGCCTGGCCGCACACCTGGGCGAGATCATTTCACCGACGAACACGAACGCATCCTGGCGCAATACCACCCACATTTGCTGACCACCCCTACCCCATACAGAGATACCCCCGCTCCTACGGCCCCGGCCTCAGCCTGACTCTGCCCTGCTCTTCCATGGACTGGACCAGCAGGGGCACGGTCCGGTCACCACCGCGCCGCAGCTGGCGGCCGCGGACCGGGCGGTATTCTTCGACCACCTGCGGGACACGACCCAGGCGGCGGCCCGGCAGGGTGAGGGCGGAGTGCTGCTGCACCGCCAGGCGCTCTACCTCACCTCATACGACCGAGGGCCGGACGCGGCCGCGTGGACCGCGCACCCTTCACCGGCGCCGTGACGTGCTGGCACGGCGGGGCTGGCCCCCGCACTGGGCGGAGGCCCGCGCCACCGCCACGGCGTTCGCCCGGCTCGGTGACCCGCAGCCACTGCTGGACTTCGTCGACCGCGCTCTGGCCGACGACGACACGGCGGAGGCCGCGAACCTGAACTACTGGGCGCTGTGGCTGGGGGTGCTGCCCGTGCCGCAGCCGGACGACGGGTTCATGCAGGACCAGGACCTGACCGGCTGGGATCCCGTGGCCCTGCTGCGGGGCCTAGTACTGCAACGGTGTTTACCGTGACGAGACTTCAGGCGGAGGGCTGTGGCCTCGTCTCTTGTCGTGGCTGGTCCGGGCCTGGTGTTGGCGTCGGCGGCGCCAGCGGGACCAGTGCAGGGACGTGTCAAGGCTTCGGCGGGCCTGCCGGGTGAGGTGGCTGATCAGCCTGCGGATCTCGGGGACGGTGAGCGGTATCAGGTCTGGCGTTCGAGCTGCCCGGTCCCCTTTTCGAGCTGCTGGGCCCGCAGGACGGTGAGGTAGGCGTGGGCGGCCATTGCGAGGGTGATGTGCCGGTACCACCCCGGATAGCGCCGGACCTGGTAGTCGTCGCCCCGGCGGCCGCCGTGCCGACCAGGACCACCAGCAGCCGCGGGAAGGATCGCCAGTGCCGCTCCCGCCCGCCCCGCGCCGCCCTCGCCCGACTGCTTCCACACCCGGGCGCAGGCCGCCAGCTGCGCGGCGGTCGCTCGTCGCCGGTGCCGGCGGTGTAGGCGAGGTGAGCGGCGGGCCGGTACACCCCAGCTACGCCGGCGGGCAGCTCCGGCCTGGGCGACGACCCGACGTTCCGGCCCGGCACCTGGCTGCGCAAGCAGGACAAGGCTCGCGCCGACGGGAAGCTGACCGAGCAACAGACAGCGCTCCTGGACGCACTCACCCGGCATGCCGAGACCGTCGCCGGCTGATCCCGCCTCGGCGTCTCCCCCCCCGGCCAGGTCATGCCTCTTGTGGGTGGTCTTGTCAGGTGCCTTGTGAGACGTCTGCCGGGTGGTCTTGCGGGCACACAGGCATCAGGTCGGGCGCGGCATCGCCGCAGGTCAGACCCATTTCAGGCGGTCCGGAAATGCCGACAACCCCTTCTCTGGCCTTATTCCCCCTTGGGTGGTGGAGGTTGGTCGGTCGGTCCGGTTCGTGGTTCGCGCCTGCGGTGGGCCGGTGTTCTTCTGCGCCTCCCGGCGCCGTCCCGGCCGCACGTAGACACCACCGCAGGTAGCACCGCAGGTACCGCCGTAGGTACGCCCGCAGGTACCACCGTAGGCACCCCGCCGCTTCCGGGGCGCTCTCCGCGCGCTTCCGCAGCTCAGAGGCCGGCCGTCAGGAGGCGCCCATCGGTGTCCAGATGCCGAAGGATCCGTCGGCGCGCTGGCGGCTGTCGTAGAGCCGGCCGTTGGTTCCGATGACCACGAGGTCGGCGAAACCGTCCCGGTCGACGCTGCTGGACGGCACGCTCATGGCGGAACCGGAGAGGTTCTGCCAGGGGCCGAAGGCACCGTTCGGTGCCCCCTGACGGCTCACACTGATGCCACCGTTGCGGTTGCGCACGGCGGTGACCATGCGCCCGTCACCCGGGGTGACCACAGCGGGTGCGCCGATCCCGCCGTCGTCCGGCCCCCCGCCCAGTGCGCCGGCCGCCTGCACCCAGCCGCCGTTCGGCGCCGTCTGGTGCAGGGACATCGTGTACGACTCGCCCGGTGACGAAGGGTTGGACGGATCCCAGCTCCCCACCTGGCGGTAGATCAGTTCTAGTCTTCCGTCGGTGTCCATGCCGATCGAGGTCTCGCTCGTCGGTCCGACGGACGGGAACAGGGGGTCGGACGTGAACGGCTGGTTGGGCGCGGGCTGGTACCAGTGCAGGACGGTGTTGGCGGCGTTCGCCGCGGACCACTCGGCGCTGGTGCGGTTGACGGCCGACCAGGCGAAGAGCTCGATCCGACCGTCGCGGTTGGCCCAAGCGGTCGGCGTTCCCTGGACGTTGCTTCCGCCCATGTCGCCCCACTGGCCGGTCCACCCGCCGTTGGGCGAGGTCTGCCAGATGGAGCTGACGCCGCCGTTGCGGTTCCGGACGAACAGCTGGAGCCGGCCGTCGCCGTTGGAGGCGACGGCGGGCGCGCTGACCTGCAGAGCGTCGTTGGTGAGGGGAGTGCTGCCGAACGGGTTCGGGTTCCCGAGCGAGGCCCAGCTCCATCCGCCGGTCCCGTTCTCGTAGCGCGACACGATGGCGCCGGTGTCCGCACGCTGGCCGAAGACCTCGATCCTGCCGTCCTGGTCCCGTCCCACCGCGAGCCCGACGGTCAGCGGACCGTCCGGACTGCCGTGGGGGTAGGGGCCCCGCCACACCTTGCTAGTGTCCTCCACCCACTCGTAGAGCTGCCCGCTCTCAACGACGAATGCGTGGAGGGCCCGGTTCCGGTCACTGGTCACGGACTGCGTCGATCGAGGCGTTCGCAGGCGCTCCCGGGCGGCGTAGCACTGGTAGATCGCGGGTCCCTCGACGTGGCAGATCGGCCCGCCTTCCGCAAGGTCGTTCCGAAGGAGATCGTCACGGGTCGCGTAGAGGTCGAAGACGAGCTGCTTGTTGGTGGCGTCGATAGTCGCCAAGTTCGCCGGCGACTCGGCGATGTTGTAGTCACGGTAGTGCTCGACGACCGTCCGGGGCGCTCCGCTCGACGAGGTGTACTGGGCGACGGCAGCATCCGCGAACCAGGCGGCGCTGATGTGATCCGGGTTGTCGTGCTCCGGTAGGTCGCCGTGCGAGAGGAGCAGACGCGGATCCGGCGCCGGATCCTGGACCCGGACGAAGGTCGCCCTGAGCGTTGCCAGCAGTGTGGCCAGCACGTCCCCGACGTCGCCCTTGTCGTAGTGCTGCGGCCAGTTGCCGGAGTTCGACATCGGCAGTGTGTCGGCGACCAGGGTCGGACTGTTCCAGAGCTGACGCAGCGTGTCGTTGCCGAGGTTGCCGTAGGGGTCGCCGCCGTCGGGAAGGCCGAGGAAGAACAACTGGACGGAGCTGTTGCCCGTCAGCCAGAAGTGTTCCACCACGTGCCCGTTGCCGAGCGGGGCCAGGGAGAGCTCCTCTCCGCTCCAGCAGTCGCCGTCGCCCCCGCATGCGACGCCGGCCATCTTGGCGAAGGCCAGTTTGATGCCCGCCTGGCGGTCCCGGGCGTACGGGACCGGGTCGGTCTTGTTCGCCTCGCCCGCGGTCAGGTAGATGCTGGCGACGGGTGTGTGGTCCCGGATGTTGTTGGCGACGTCCGGGTTCATGAACAGCAGGTCGTCATCCTCGTGGGCGACGATCTGGACGATGCTCGGACTGCTCTGATCCGCGTGTGCCGTTTGGGTCGACCACCACGGCACCATGGTCGCCAGAGCGGTGAGAAGAGCGATGGTGACCTTTCGGCGTCTCATATAACCCCCCTTAAGTGTGTCGCTGAAATGATCTTAGGGGTGCCTTTTCGGGGCTTCCGACGCCGGATGCACCCGCCCCACCCGGCGGGCCACCACAGGCGGTGGCCGCCGCCGAATCGCCACCCCGTCGGAAGGGAAGCTGCCCTCCCGACCCACCCCCTGCCGATGCTCGGCGACCACCGCACTGACGCCCTCGACAATCCCGCCTACCACGCCCTGGCCCAACGAACCAGCGACGCCTTCGAGATCGCCCTTCACTACCAAGACGCTTGCACCTTCGAGGCCCGTCAGGAAGCGCTTCACAACGCCCTCGCCATCGCAGCGCCCGGGCTGGCGGCTGCGGCGCTCATTCGGCAGCCTTACCGGTCCGGCTGGGTTGGGTGGGGACGTCGGTGAGGGGCCAGCCAGGCCCCTCAGAGCCGCGAGGCAGGGCCCCCGCCGGTTGAAGCCGAGCGAGTGCGGCAGGTAGTCAGCCGACCGCGTACGCTGGGGCGGTGAACCGCACCGATCGCCTGTACGCGCTGGTCGAGGAGCTTCGAGCGGTGGCGCCCCGGCCGCGCAGTGCCCCATGGCTGGCGCGGCGATTCGAGGTCAGTGTCCGCACCATAGAGCGAGATCTTGAAGCGCTGAGGCAGTCGGGCCTGCCGATCCGCAGCGACACCGGTCGGGCCGGCGGATACAGCCTCGACCGGGACCGCACGCTGCCGCCGGTGACACTCAGCCCCGCTGAGGCCCTTGCCGTCAGCGTCGCGCTTCGAACGGCGGCGTCCACGCCGTTCGCGGCGGCCGCGCACCGCGCCGGTCAGAAGGTGCTGGCAGTGCTGCCCGCCGACGTGCGGCAGCGGGAGGAGGCGCTAGCGCGGCTGGTGCACCGGGTCGGGGACCACGCTCCTGGCGGGAGCAGCACGTTGAACGAGATCATCGTCGAGGCAGTGGTCTCAGGACGTGTCCTGAACCTCACCTATACGGACCGGGCCGACGCGGCGACAACGCGCGAGGTCGAGCCGTTGGGGCTGCTGTGGGGCCCCAGTGGCTGGTATCTGGCGGCGTGGTGCCGGCTGCGGTCGGCGGTCCGAGGCTTCCAGCTCGACCGGATCTCGTCGTTGGAACTGTCGGGCGAACGAGTGGCGTCCCGGGAGCCGCAGTGGCGGGCCGAGCTGAAGCGCTTGGATGCCGAGCCCTTCGCGAGGTGACGTGGTGCGACGCAATGCGACCTGAAACACCGACAGGACGGTGTCGCGAGGGACCGCGATGCTGTCCGTCATGGACAACGAGAAGCGCATGATCACCTGGTGCCGCATGTGGAGCGAGGACCCCTTCCTGGCGTACGGCCTGATGACCGACGACTGCGTGCAGTGGTCGAATCGCACGGCCAGCCTGGACGCCGTGGTCGGCCCAGCCGAACAGGAACGGTTCGTCACCGAGTACCGCGCACGGCAGGTGAACGTCTTCAGCCCGCGGGTACTCGTCGACGCCGGTGACCAGTTCGCCTACCTGTGGGATGTGCGCAAGGCCGACGGCGAGGTGTGGACCGGCATCGACGTCAACATTCTCAGCGGCGACCGGATCAGGGAGAACTGGACGTTCGTGGCGGAGCGGCACTGCGAGCAGTCCGATCCAGCACCCGAGGCGGCCGGTCGGACCGACGCCGCCACGATCGAGGGGCTGTGCCACCGCTGGGTTCAGCTTCGCAACGGCCGGGCTGAACTGGCCACGGACCTGGTGATGGGCGACTTCGCCCTGTTCTCGGGCGCCGGGCCGGACGGCGACGCGCACGGCCCCACTGAGCTGACCGACCTGATCAAATGGCAAGCCGAGACAGACGACCGGTCCGCCATCACGATCCACCGGCAGCCCGTCGTCGACCCCGCCCGAGGGCACGTAGCGTTTCTCTGGACGGCCGAGACCAGGGCGGGCGGTGCCTCTGTCAGCGGCGTCGACCTCCTGACAGTGCGCTCCGGCCGGCTCGCCCGCGCGTGGTCCATGACGGGCACTCGTCCATTCCGGTACTGAAGCCCGTGCCTATCCCGCCTGGTTGACGCGACATCGGTGGTCGCGTCCGTGTGCCCATGTCGGCTCCGTAGGCGTGGATGCCGACCCAAGCCGGTGGTTAGTCGCGGATTCGTACGCCGGTCGTGACGGCCTGTTCCCGAACCTCCCGGCCAGCCTAGCGTTCGTCTGTCAAGCCATTGGTGCAGAAAAGAGCAGGCGCAGCGGGGGTCGCGCCCAGTGGCAGGCGTCAAACAGCTGCGCCCGCGCCCAGGCGGCGAACGACCGGTGCCACCTCCGAAAACGTGCTGGCCGTACTGGCCGACGCGCATGCACCGCTGCGCGCCGGGGAGGTGACCGCCCGGCTGGCAATCGAGGAGTCGGCGGACAACGTGAACGCGGTGCGCACCGTGCTGGAGCGCCTGACCAAGGCCGGCCGGGCGCAGCGCGCGGGCCGTGGCCTGTACGCGCAACCGGGCGGGAGATCGGCCCGACGCCTGGCGTCGGCCACGGCAGGCTCCTCCGGCAGCCCCTGGAGGGCGCCGTCGCCCTGCGCGGGAGCGCCTGCAAACCCGGCCGCCGCCTGGGATCACGTCGCCGGGTGCGTCCGGCGCCGGGGTGGCCGTCGCTGCCGGGCAGCGGAACGTCGACGTCGTCCTGCATTGATTCCGACGATTGGTACTGTTGCGCCAAGATCACCCAGCTGGGTGGCTTTGAGGAGGCTCTGATGAGTGCAGCAGTACGACGGCTTGTGGTTGTTGCCGTGTCCACGGTGGTTGTGACGACCGGCTACGTTGCGACGGCAGCAGGGGCATTCGCGGGCGTCATCGCCAGCCGCCCGTAGTCGGAATGACATCCGAGCGCCCCGTCTCACCGTCAGGTGACACGGGGCGTTCGGTTTCAACGTCGATGCTCACGCGCCGGGGGACGCAACGGCGCTCGTGGAGAATGGGGAGTTGTTGTCCAGCTGCCCAGGAGCACTCCAGGTCACAGACGATGGCCTGGGACGCTTCGCGTTCGGTATGGTCGGGCGCCTGCGCTGTGCTCTTGTTCTTCGCGTCCGGATGGTGGCGGCCGCTCGCTGCTGAGGGTGTGGCGGCGGGGGCCGGATCGAGGCGGTGGGAGAGGGTACGGCGCGCGGGCCCGGAACGGGCTTGGCCGCCGTCAGGAGCGCCGGATATCCCGGAGAGACAGCAGCGGACCACGACCACCAGGAGACACCCGTGAGCACCCATCAGCGCCCAGCCCAGCCCGGCGACGCTGTCTGTGAAGACTCCGGGACCGGGGGGGGGGGGGGGGGGGGGGGGGGGGGGGGGGGGGGGGGGGGGGGGGGGGGGGGGAGGGGAGAGGGGGGGGGGGGGGGGGGGGGGGGGGGGTGGGCAAGAG
>NZ_JBVHXY010000060.1:25864-39778 GCF_055569215.1 Kitasatospora sp. NPDC029312
ACCACCAAAGAAGAAAGCCACAGGGACCAACCCTCCTCCCCCCCCCCCCCCCCCCCCCCCCCCACCCCCCCCCCCCCCCCCCCCCCCTCCCCCCCCCCCCCCCCCCCCCCCCCCCCGGCGGTCTCCTGACCTGTTCCAGGAGGCCGACAGCGTGATCCGCGTATCGCTGGTGCCTCAGTAGATCGGGCGAGTCGGGGCTGCCGTCCGGGGGCTGTCACGTCCCCTTGTCGCGTGGGGTGCTGTCGCGCCCTGTGACGTGTTGGCGGCGCCGTCCAGGCCGCCGCGCCGCCCGCTCGCTCCTCGCCCTGCTGCGCCGCGCGTTGGAGGAGGACCTCACCCGCTGGTAGACCGGGCCAGCCGACGCGGCCGCGCGCCGTCGCGCGGGCGGTGGACAGCTCCAGCAGTGCGCGGCGCGCCTTGGCAGGCCGAAGACCTGGGCGATTCGGGCAGAACAACCCCTGGTCGGCCGGACCGGTTACGGGGCCCGGCGCCTGCGGCGGGTCCAGGGCGGTGATGGCGCCGATCGTCCTGGAACATCAGCTGCTGTATCGCGTCTCCCTCTCAAGGACGGCGCGGAAGGTGTGCGGGGGCCGACCGGTGAGGCGCTGGACAGTGTCGGTGATGCGGTCCTCCGCCCCTTCGGCGATGGCACGGTCCATGCCTGCCAGCATTGCGGCGAACTCCACCGGCACCTGCGTCGTGAGGCGGTCGCGCATCTGCTCGTAGGAAAGGCGGTGGTGGGCCACGGGCCGGTCGGTGACCTCGGTGATGATCGTGGCGATGTCGTCGTGGCCGAGTGCCTCGGGTCCGGTGAGGACGAGATCGGTGTTGGGGGCTTGCTCGTCGGTCAGAGCGCGTACGGCGACGGCCGCGATGTCCTCGGCGTCGACGAAGCCCACCCGGCCGCTTTCGGTGGCGGTCCAAATGATGCCCTCGTCGCGGATACTGCGGGCGTGCGCGTGCGCGCCGGTGAAGTTCTGCATGAACCACGAGGGGCGCAGTACCGCCCACTGTTCGAAGAGATCGGTCAGGGCCTGGTGCACCTTTCCCACCGCCGGGCCGCCCTCGGGAATGGCCGAGGAGCCGGCCCGCAGAGTGCTCGCCGGGGCGCGCTGCGGGCCGCCTGGGAGCGGGCGGGACCGCCGCGGCGGCTGCACGTAGGCACCACCGCAGGCACCAGCGGGGGCGCCACCGCAGGTGCGGGCGCAGGTACCACCGTAGGTACCCCGTCGCTTCCGGCGTTCTCCGCGCGTTTCCGCAGTTCAAAACACATTCCTCGGCCCCGGAAAATCAGACGAACCCCTTCTGTCCGTCTCTGTGCCCTGGTTGCTGGTGGTGGGTGGTGTGTGTGGGTGACGGTCCGGACGGCAGGGGTTCCCACCCTGTGGGGCCGTGTTGATGGTGAGCGCCCGGCGAAGGCCGGACGCTGCTTGGGCCTGTGTCGGCGACGTCAGAGAGTCAGTGGGAGACGACATGAGATGTCAGCGGTCGGTGACAGGGGGCGTGTCGGTAGGCGGTGACGGTTCGGAGAGTATCCGCAGGCTGTACGCGATGTGGCCGGGAGGACGTCGATCGGATCACCGTTGGTGCTGTGATCGCGTCGGGCGCATCTTCGGGTGCGCGTGGTCGTTGGTCTCTTGGACCGCTGGAGGTGCCGGCGGCTCGGCATGGAGGGGTGAGGGCCATGGACCGGCGGCACGTACTGAGGCTCGGGGCGGTTGCAGCCATCGGGGCGGGACTAGGAGGACGGACTGCCTCGGCCGCCGGCGCGGCGGCTTCCGCCACGGTGGTCGTCCGCCCCGAGATCCGGGAGCTGAGCGCGCAGCAGTGGCAGGACTTCGTGGACGCCGTCCGCAAGGTCCATGCTTCCGGGCTCTACGACACCCTGGTGCGCTATCACTACGACAACGTGCCTGCCTCGCACGGGGTCCCGGCCTTCCTGCCCTGGACGCGGAAGTACCTCTCCCGCTTCGAGGAGGAATTGCGGAGGATCAACCCGTCGGTGGTCTTGCCGTACTGGGACTGGAGCCTGGACTCCCAGTCTCCGGAACGCTCCATCGTCTTCACCAACACCTATTTCGGCGGCAACGGCAGGAAGACCGACCACGTCGTGGACACCGGACCGTTCACAAACTGGCAGTGCACCACTCCAAGAAAGCACCTGCTGCAACGCCAGTTCAGCGGAGGGAACACGATCCCCGCGTTCTACTCCTGGCAGGCGCTGGAGCACATCTTGACCAGTTCGACGTCGTATGACGAGCTTCGCCGGTCCCTGGAGGCCGGCCCGAACGGAAACGTGCACACGGGCATCGGCGGCAGCGTCGGTGACATGTCGTACATGTATTCACCGAACGATCCGATCTTCTGGGTCAGCGAGTGCTTCATCGACGTGCTCTGGTCCGAGTGGCAGCAGCGGAACCCGGCCCTGGCCGGCACTTACAACGGTGACCATGTCCAAGCGACCGACATCCTGGTGCCCTTCGACGTGACCGTCGCCAGCGTCCTCGACACCCGAGCGCTGGGCTACACCTACAAGCGGTGGTCGGCGGACGCCGTCCCTCCGCAGACCGCCTAACCCGCTTTTCAGCGACCCAGCACACCACGAACGCCACCGCCCCGTCCTCCTCCAACGGCGGGGCAGCGGACTGACACGCCGCATGTCACTGCGTGCTGACAATCTCGTGTCGTCTGACAGGGCCCGTGCTGAGGGTGAACGCCCGGCGAAGGCCGGACGCCGCTCCGGCCCGGCCGGGCGGGCCGGATAGTGGGTGGCGGACCTCACCCCGCCACCGCCGCCGCCCTGCCGCGCCGCCCCCGTACGGTCGATGAGGACCAGGACCACGAAGACGAGCGGGACGACCGGTGACGCATCCCGGCGAGGAAGACGCCCAGATGATGACCTGCACACGGTGCAGGGCCGCGACCGAGCGCACCCCCTACCGCTCCGGGGCCTGCCCCGGCTGGCGCCTCGGCCGCGTCCGGTCAGCAGTTCGCCGACGGCGCCGCGCTGGTTACCGAGATCAGCCGGTACGGTGCCGGCGGCCGCGCCCACTACGACCCGCCCCACCGACCCGTCCCGCTGGGACTGGGCCGGCGACACTCCCTGACCTCCTCGGACCAACCCGAGCGGCACCACGCCGCCCGCCCGCACACACTGGGGGGAACCGGTCCGCGCCCGAACCCCCGAGCGGGCAGCGGGCCGGCCTCCAGCTGAGGCTCAGCGCCAGGTCACCTCGTCGTGCTGACCAGGAACGCCAGGGCGGCGAGCAGCACCCAAACGTCGGCGTTCGACAGCACCGAGCCGAGCATCCCGCCCAAGCCGGGTCGGGTCGTCGCCTACGAAACGGCGTCCGGCGAGGCGACCTCGTCGATGTGGTGGAGCTGGCTGCGGGCGGTGACGAGGTCCTGGGCGCCGTGCGTGCGGTCGACACTGCAGCAGCCCAGAGCACCCCGGCCGCGCGCCGCCCTGCGGCACTGGCCGCGTTCGAGCGGGGGCGTTCACCGCCGATGTGTCGATCCGCGAAACGGCGATGCGGATTCTGGCGGAGGCCGGCGCGGCGGTCGCCGCCAGTGTGAGACAACTCCTCATTGCGGGCATCTTCCCTGGGCTGGTCGGCGATCAATCGACACTGCCTAACTGAGTTTGCTGCTCAAGACGGCGAGTACATGCGCTCGTTGGATTCGGCGTATCGCGTCGGGTGTCTGTCCGGATGCCAGTAGTTCGTCGATGAGTTCGATCTGTGCGGCGGCCAGCAGGACGTGCGCCAGGTATTCGGCGTCCTCGGCTGTCAGGGTGGGGACGGCCTCCATCGCGGTCCGTGCCAGCAGGTCCCGCATCCACCGGTACTGCTCGCTTTGCAGCAGTCCTGAGGCTGTGGCTTCTCGAGCTCTCAGCAGGTTGCGGTTGTCGAGCTTGAATGTGAGCACCGCATCAAGGAAGGCGACGGCTCGGTCCCGCGGGGGTGCTCCGGGGCCGAGTGGTGGGGGCCCGTTGTCCACCTGATCGCGAAGACCTTGGGCTTTGGTGGCCCACAGCGCATCCAGCAGGCCGTCGCGACTGCCGAAGAGTCGGAAGATCGTGCCTTTCCCGACCTGTGCCTGCGCTGAGATGTCGTCCAGGGAGACGCTGCTGACGTCAGCTCGCGCGAAGAGGCTGTCCGCGGCCGCGAGTACGACCTCAGGCGAGGTCCGAGGGCGTCCCCGCCTCGGCTCCTCATTTTCGGACTGTCGGTCCGTAATGCTGTTAGGCTCTTCAGAGCACACAGGTAGAACACCTCACTGGGGACGTAATGGCTTCATCATCCAACCTGCCATCGTGGTTCTCTTGCGCACTCGACTCCCTATGGGCCGGTGACCTCGACGGCTTCACATCGATCTTCGCTCCGGATGCGCTCTACGAGATTCCCTTCACCCCCACCGGTCCGGTGCGGCTGACGGGCCGAGAGGCGATCGGCGCTTTCATGCGGGGCCTGCTCGACGGGGGTCAGCTTCGCTACGGCTCTCTTACGGACGTCCGAGCCTACGAAACCGGCGACGATCTGATCGTCGAGGCAGTCGCCCGTCATCACCGCTCCGTGGACGGATCATCGATCGACCTGAGTTACATCTGGTTCGTCACACGTCGAGACGGGTACGTAACCCGATTCCGCGACTACATGAATCCACTCGAAATCTCGGCGATTTGAGCGGCCCGTAAGGGGTGGGAGAGTCGGCGCAGGCCGGCTCAAGGGCGCCCTGGGCGAAGCAGCCAACGCCGCCGCCCGCACGGACACCTTCCTCGGCGCCCGCTACCGGCGGATCGTCAAACGCCGGGGCCACGCCAAGGCGCTGGTCGCCGTCGCCCGCTCGATCCTCGTCATCGCCTGGCACCTGATCAACGACCCTGACACCCGCTACCAGGACCTCGGCGCGGACTGGCACCAGCGCCGCCTGAACAGCGCCCGCAAGACCCGCGACCTCGTCCGCCAGCTCCAGGCCCTCGGTCACCAGGTCACCCTCGCACCCGCAGCCTGACCGATCCGCTCACGCGTTCGTCCGTTCCGCTCCGCGCAACGGACGCTGCCACCTGCCCGGCTGAGGTTCGATTTTCCGTTCAGCATCCGGTACGCCCGAAGTCCCACGATGCCGTTACAGGCTTCACAGTTGGGGCGCGTCAGGTCGAAGCCGCCTGCAGCGGGGGCGATCGACGGAACCTGCCCGTGTCTGCCGGCTGACGCCCCCTCCCAGGTGCCGTCCGCCGCCCAGGCCCGGAACCACCGGTACGCCACGTCCCAGGGCGCGAGGTCATGCGGCACCAGCCTCCACGCACAGCCCGTGACCAGCACGTACAGGACGGTGTCCACAACCAGCCGGCGCGGGAACTTCAACGGACGGCTGGCCCACCGCGGATCCCGAACCGGCAGCAGCGGCTCGGTCATTGCCCACTGAGCATCCGTCAACGACGAGTCGAAGGAGGGCCTGCACGCACAGACGCACATGGCGGCGATCTTCGTGGACGCCTCGACGGCGAAGATCACCACCAGCGCATCACAGCACGCTGATCAATTACCCAACACTTTCTGAGACGTTTCAGCCCCTGGACTCGGCGGCCTCGCGCAGCGCGTCCAGGAGGGTGTGCATGGCCGGCTGCGTCAGCGCGGCTTCCTGAACGGCCACGTAGATCGGCCGGACAGCCGCCGGACGGTGCACCTTCCGTACGGCGACGCCCGGAGGACGGCCGGCAAGGCCCAGCCGTGGAATCAGGCCGACGCCGAGACCGGCCGCGACGAAGCCGAGGGCGGTGGCGTGATCCTCGCTGGTGGCGACGAAGTTGGGGCTGAAGCCCGCCGCGGCGCAGGCGTCGACCATGACGTCCAGACATGGGCCCGGCGGTTCGCTGCTGATCCAGGGTTCGCCGGCGAGGTCGGCCAGGTTGAGCGTCCGACGTGCGGCGAGTGGGTGGTCGGCGGGCAAGACCGCGTGGTAAGGGTCGTCGAGGAGGTGCATCAGGCGGACGCCCTGGCGGCTCTTCTCGCCGGGCCGGACCACGATGGCCAGGTCCGCGTTGCCCTGCTCCACTTCCGACAGCGGGTCCTGCGGATCGCTCAGTCGGAGGTCGATCTGCACGCCGGGATGCTCCCGTCGCAGCCGGGCCAGCGCGGGTGCCACCAGAGTGGCTCCGAACGAGGTGAAGTAGCGGATCGCCAGGCGGCCGGTACGTCCGGCGCGAAGGTCGGCCAGCGCGGTCTCCGCCTCGGCGACGTTCCGGCTGATCGTCTCGGTGTAGCCGATGAGAAGCCGGCCCGCCGCTGTCGGCCGTACGCCGCGGCCGAAGCGTTCGAGCAGCGCGATGCCGGCTTCCTTCTCCAGCACCGCCACCTGTTGGCTCACGGCGGAGGGCGTGTACCCCAGCTGCGCGGCTGCTGCCGTCATCGAGCCGTTGCTGACCACCGCCCGGAGGATCTGCATCCGTCTCACGTCGAGCATGCAGTACAGCTTAATGCTCGTGCAGTTATCTTCGCTTGTCCTTCCAGACCGGTCCCGGCATCGTTCAGGGAACAACCTGGGAGGAGAACGAGACGGTGAGCGGTATGGCGGGCGGGGCTCGGGGATGGACGAGGATGGCGATGCTCGCGCTGCTGTGGGGGTCGACGTTCCTGTGGATCAAGATCGCCCTGGCCATGTTGACTCCGGTGCAGGTCACGCTCGCGCGCTGCGTGCTGGGGGCAGTCGCCTTGACGGTCGGATGCCTGCGGGCCGGGCACCGTCTGCCTCGCGGCTTGGCGACGTGGAGGCGGATCTTCACAGCGGCCTTCTTCTGCAACGCCCTGCCCTTCGCGATGTTCAGCGTCGGCGAGCAGAGCATCGACTCCGGACTGGCCGGCGTTCTGAACGCGACGACCCCGTTGTGGTCGCTGCTGATCGGCATCGCGCTGGGGTCGGAGCGCGCGGTCCGGCCGGTCCGCTGGGGCGGACTGCTCCTCGGGTTCACCGGTGTTCTGCTGATCTTCGCTCCCTGGGAGCGGACCGGGCATGTCGGCTGGGGCGCCCTGGCGATCGTCGTGGCGGCGATCAGCTATGCCGTCGGCTTCAGCTACATGGGACGAACCCTGGTCGGCAAGGGATTCCCGACCCTAGCCCTGTCCGCATCCCAGCTCATCGCCGCCGCAATCCTGACCGCGCTGACCCTGCCGGCCGGCGGTCTGACACCGGTCCATCCGCATCTAAAAGGCCTGATCGCCACCGCGGTCCTGGGTGTCGTCGCCACCGGGGTCACCTTCCATCTCACCTATCGGATCATCGCGGACGAAGGCGCGACCAACGCCGCGATCGTCGGCTACCTGCTGCCTGTGGTCTCGGTGGCGCTGGGAGCCGTCGTGCTCGACGAACCCTTCAGTCTGCGAACAGCCCTGGGAATGCTGGTCGTGCTCGGTGGCGTCGGTCTGACACGGCGGAAGCGGACGCGGCCGGCTACGACCTCGCATATCCAGGCTGCGGTGGTCGCCGCCCGCTCTGACAGCTGACTGACACCCACCGAACGAAAGAACGGGAACCACTGAAATGACCGCGTTGACGGTGAGCTCTTCATCTGAGGGATCGCTGCCGGTGGACTCTGTCGTGATCGGCGTCGTCCAGGGCCCGGCCGGCCCGGTCGCGGTGGCCGGGGGCGATCCCGTCACCGGGATGTCGCGCGGCGCGCTCACCGGAGTCCTCGCCGCCCTCGGCATGACCGGCGCCGAGGGCGAGGTGGTCAAGGTCCCGGCCCCCGCAGGTGCACAGGCGCGGGTGATCCTCGCCGTCGGCCTCGGCACCGTCGGCGCGGCCGGGAGCCACGACGCCGAGGCCCTGCGCCGGGCGGCAGGTGCGGCTGCCCGGTCCCTGGCCGGAACCGGAAAGGCCGTTCTGGCGCTTCCGATCGCAACCGCCGAGGCGGCGGAAGCGGTGGCGCTGGGCAGCCTGCTCGGTGCCTATTCGTTCAACGCCTACCGGACCGACGAGAGTACCAAGCCTCCGGTCCTTGAGCTGGAGATTCCTGCGAGCCCTGAGGACCGGGAGACCGTGGAAGCCGGTGTACGCCGCGCCAGCGTGGTCGGCCAGGAGCTGAACCGGTGCCGCGACCTCGTCAACATGCCTGCGAACGACCTGTACCCGGAGAGCTTTGCGGCCACCGTGGAGGTGATCGGCAAGGAGTACGGGCTCATCGTCGAAGTCCTCGACGAGTCGGCCCTTGCCGAGTGCTCCTTCGGCGGCATCCTCGGCGTCGGCCGGGGGTCGGCCCGGCCGCCGCGACTGGTGAAGGTCGTCCACACGCATCCGGAGGCGACGACGCGCCTTGCATTCATCGGCAAGGGCATCACCTACGACTCGGGCGGCATCTCGTTGAAGCCGGTGGGCTTCAACGAGATCATGAAGCGCGATATGTCCGGTGCCGCCGCGGTGCTCGCCGCCGTGGTGGCCGCAGCCCGGCTGAACCTGCGGGTGGAGGTCACCGGGTGGCTGGCGCTGGCGGAAAACATGCCTTCCGGTTCGGCCACCCGCCCCGGCGACGTCCTGCGGATGTACGGCGGCAAGACCGTCGAGGTCCTCAACACCGACGCCGAAGGACGCTTGGTGCTCGCCGACGCCATCGTCCGGGCCGGCGAGGACGGACCGGACGCCATCGTGGACGTGGCCACCCTGACCGGCGCCATGCGGATCGCCCTCGGCAACCAGGTCTTCGCCGTGATGTCCGACGACGAGGCGTTCCGCGACCGTGTCGTGGCGGCTGCCGCACGTGGTGGGGAGTCGGCCTGGCCGATGCCGATGCCCGTCGAGCTGCGCCGCAGCCTGGATTCGTCCGTCGCCGACCTCGCCAACAGCGGTGAGCGGATGGGCGCGGGCCTGGTGGCAGGCCTTTTCCTCAAGGAGTTCGTGCCGGACGGCACCGTCTGGGCTCACCTGGACATCGCCGGACCCGCCTTCCACGAGGGCAGCCCCTACGGCTACACCCCCCGCGGCGGAACGGGAGCGGCGGTCCGGACGCTGATCCAGCTGGCGCAGGAAGCCGCCGACCACACCGTCCCCACCACGCGGTGACCTGACATGCCAGTACTCGACTCTCTCGCCACTGACGCGGCCCCCGAACCGCTCGGGCACTATGCGCAGGCCGTCATCACACCGGACGGCGCCGTGTGGGTGTCCGCCCAACTGCCCGTGGGCGGTGGCATCACTCCCGACTCCGACATAGCCGACCAGACCCGACAAGCACTGGCCAACGTCGTCGCGATCATCGAATCCGCTGGAGCCGGAGTGGACTCAATCGTGAAACTCAACCTCTACCTGGCCGAGATCTCCGATTGGGAGGCCGTCAACGCTGTCGTCGGCGAGAAACTCGGCCCGCACCGTCCCGCCCGGGCCGTACTGCAGATATCAGGGCTGCATCATGGGTTCCGCGTGGCCGCTGACGCCGTCGCCTGGCGGTTCCCCTCATGAGGACCCTCTATCAGGTCGACGCCTTCACCACCGCGCCGTTCACGGGCAACCCCGCCGGCGTCGTGCTGGACGCGGAGGGGATGACGGACACACAGATGCTCGCGGTCGCCAGAGAGCTCAACAACTCCGAGACGGCCTTCGTCCTTCCTGCCGACGGCCCCGACCACGACGTGCGGGTCCGCTTCTTCACGCCCACCACGGAAGTCCCGACCTGCGGGCACGCAACGGTCGGAACACACTACGCCCGCGCCGTGGAGTACGGACTGCCTTCGTGCTCCTTGGTTCAGAAGACAGGCGGCGGGCTCCTGCAGCGCGTGCACATCCACCGGGACGGAGACCGGGTGCGGATCGGCATACACCAGGGAACCGCTGACTTCGGGCCGGAGCTGGATCAGGCCCAGACAGGCCGGCTTCTGCACGCTCTCGGTGCCGAATCCGACGGTCTCCAGGAGAACGGCCCCGTCCAGATCGTGTCCACCGGTCACTCCAAGGTGCTCGTCGAACTGCACGACCGTGCGATGGTGGACAGGCTGCGACCGGACGCGGGTGCACTGACGGCTCTCAGCCACGAGGTGGGCAGCAACGGCTTCTTCGTGTTCACCCGGGACGCCGCCGAAGGCGGCCCGCTCACCTGGTCCCGGATGTTCGCGCCGGCGATCGGCATCGCCGAGGATCCCGTGACCGGCAACGGGCACGGAGCGCTCGGTGCCTACCTGGTGCGGTACGGCATGGTGCCGGCACCCGGCGGCCGACTGGAGTTCACCGGGCGGCAGGGCGTGGCGATGGGACGACCGGGTGACGTTCACGTGCGGGTCGAATCAAACGGCGGTGACAGACTCCTGGTGTCGATCGCGGGCGACGCGTCGACCGCGTTCCGAGCCGGGCTGCGCATCCCATGACGGGTATCACGACGGCGTCGACGACGCCAGGGTCACGCCTACACCTCCGAGCCGACCCGCTCCGTCGAGGCGGTGGGAGGCACGGCCGTGACCGCCGCGCCGTACCTCACCTTCGGCTACGACACCTTCGGCGACCAGACCTCGCACTCCGACGAGCGGGGCAACGTCTGGTACACCACCTACGACGCGGTGGGCAAGGTCACCGGCACCATCGAGCCGTCCTACACGGCCCCCGGCGCCACGACCGCGATCACCCCGTCCACGAGCAACACCTACGACAAGCTCGACCAGCTGGTCTCGCACACCGACCCGCTCGGCAACACCACCAGCTACGTCTACGACCAGCTGGGCCGCGAGGTCACCAAGACCGACCCGGCCGTGGGCGGGGCGACCACCGGCGGCGTGTGGCACTACAGCTACGACGCCGTGGGTGAGCAGCTCTCTCAGACCGACCCGACCGGTGCGGTCCAGCAGGCCACGTACGACTTCATGGGCCGCAAGCTGACCGAGACCATGGTCGAGCGCTCCCCGTCGGCCGCTGCGTACACCACCACGCTGGCGTACAGCAGCACCGACGACCTGGCCTCGGAGACCTCCCCGACCGGGGTCGTCACCACCTACGGCTACAACCTGGCCCACGAGAGGACGAGCCAGACCGACGCCTTCGGCAACACCACCACCTACACGTACGACGCCCTCGGCCGCCAGGTGAAGATCACCGACCCGTCGGGCACCGGCCAGAGCACGGTCTACGACCCGGCCGGCCGGATCACGTCGGTGAGCGACTTCGACGCCACCGGCACCGCCCTGCGCACGCACGGCCTGGCCTACGACGCCGCGGGCAACATCACCTCCGCGACCTCGGCGCTCGGCTACGCGGTGACCTACACCTACGACACCGACCACCACGAGCTGACCGAGACGGAGACGACTGCGCCCGGCGCGACCATCACCACCTCCATCGGCTACGACGCGGCCGGCAACCGCACCGGCTACACCGACGGGCGCGGCAACAACTTCCTGACCACCTACAACAGCTGGAACCTGCCCGAGTCTCAGATCGAACCGATCACCACGGCCTACCCCAACGCGGGCGACCGCACCTACACCACCGGCTACGACGCGGACGGACAGCCCGTCACCCTGGCGGAGCCGGGCGGGGTCACCCGCAACCGCACCTACGACCAGCTCGGACGGCTGACCAAGGAGACCGGTACCGGCGCCGAGAGCGCCACCCGGGATCACACTCTCGGCTACGACCTGATGGGCCGAACCACCTTCGCGAGCACGCCCACCACCAACGACACCTTCGCCTACAACGACCGCGGACAGCTGCTGTCCGCCGCGGGCCCCTCCGGGACCTCCTCCTTCGCCTATGACGGCGCGGGGAAGACGACCACCAGGACGGACGTCTCCGGCACCTACACCTACGACAAGGCCGGCCGACTGGCCACCCACGCCGATCCGGCCTCAGCGACCACGGCCACCTACGGATACGACAAGGACTCCCAGCCCACCACCGTCAACTACGGGACCGGCAACAACACCAGGAACCTCGTCTTCGACCCGCTGCACCGGCTCACCAGCGATACGGTAACCACCGCCGGTGGTGCCACCGTCTCGTCGATCGCGTACGCCTACAACCTCGACGACCAGATGACGTCGAAGACCACCACGGGCTTCGCCGGCGCAGCGACCAACACCTACACCTACGACCAGACCGGGCGTCTGACCTCGTGGAACAACGGGACCGCGAACACGGCGTACGCCTACGACGCGTCCGGTAACCGCACCCAGATCGGCTCGCGGGCGCAGACCTACGACGCCCGGAACCGGCTGATCTCGGACGGCACCGCGAGCTACACCTACACCGCCCGCGGCACCATGTCCGGCAAGACCCCGAACGGGTCGACGGCCACCGAGGTCATGCAGTTCGACGCGTTCGACCGGCTCAAGGCCGACGGAGCGCAGAGCTACGACTACGGCGCCCTCGACCGGATGGTGACCACCGGGCCGACCGCGCTGGCCTACTCGGGCACCGGCAACGAGGTCGCCTCGGACGGCACCGCCACCTACTCGCACGACCCCGGTGGCGTCATCACCGGCATCTCCCAGGGAGGCACCGGGACCATCGCGGCCTTCGTGGGAGCAGCGCGGGCGGGGCGCCGGGGTACGCCGAACGCCACCGTGTACCACTACGGGCGCACGGGCAACGAGCACTACAGCATCGTGGTCCACGGACCCGGGGGCTCCCGGCATGCGCACGGGCACCTGAGCAACGGAAACCTGAAGCCCGGAAAGAAGGACGAGCCGAGGACCAGCAGGCACGGGAATTTCAACCGCGCATTCGACATCCATATCCCGCACCCGGAGGCAGCGCACGGGGCAATGAACAACGCGTATTCCAAGCGGCCGAAGAGCGTCGGTCAGTACAACGCCCACACCAACAGTTGCCTGACGTACTGTGGTACCGTCCTGCGCGCCGGTGGGCTTCAGGTTCCTCGGACCAGCATCGGAATGAAGCTCCACCTGGCAACCCAGCGACGCCATCGGGGCTGATGAAGGAATAAGATCGGGCATTAGCCCGGGGTATTGACGAGTCGGGGTGTGGGGCGTTACGGCGCCCCGCACCCCAAATTTTATGGTTTGCCTTGATAGAACTCCCGGCCGTGCTGCCGGAAATCGCGGAAGTGGTGAGGATGGGTAAGTCGGAACCGGACTGGGCGAAGGAGGCTCGGGCACTCGAAGAGGCCGCTGAGCGGACCAGCGGCGAGGACCGCCTCGCGTTCCTGGCACAGGCGGCCGATCACTGGTCGGAGGCCGGAGAGTACGACCGGGCGATCGACCTCCTGACCCGGGTCGCCGCGGAGAGCGGGGACCCGTCCGACGCCGGCTCACCGGTCCTCGCCTGCTCGCTCTTCCTGGTGGGGCGGGAGGAGGAGGCCTGGGAGGTGGTCGGGAAGGCCGAACGTCTGGCCTCCTCGCGGCGGGACTGGCGCGACTACGACGAACTGGCCGGCTACCTGGCCAGGGCCGGTCGGCCGGAGCGGGCGCTGGAGTACTACGACGAGGCGCTGCGCATCGTTCTGACGCTGGAGCAGCCCGACGCGCCGGACTCCGATCACCCGGCTCTGCGCCCACTCTCATCCGTGCGCAGAAGCCGGCTGCTCGTGCGCGAGCAGCTGGGGCTTCCGGCGGACGAGCACGACCGCGCCTCGGTGCGGAACCTCCCCCTCACCGAGCGGTGGCGCCGCCGGCGCCGCTGACCGGCATCGGCATCCACCGATCGGCGCTCAGCGGAGGGTCGTGGCGGCGAAGAACCGGTCCGGTCCGCGCTGCCCCTGTCGGGTCAGTATCGACGGTCGTAGATCGCCCGCAGCCACGGTCCCCTGACGGCGGGTATCCGCGCGAGCGAGCGGGCCGGGGGCCACCTTGACCGGTGCGCCCCCGGCGGCCACACGTGAAGGGAGTAAGGAGTCATCTCATTTGGAGAGTCTGCGGTAGCAGATGACGGCCACGGCGATGCTGGCGAAGGCTGCGAAGTGCTCGCCCTTGCGTTCGTAGC